>DASZYF010000142.1:0-82081 GCA_035545535.1 Mycobacteriales bacterium
GTTTCCTAAACCGTGTGCGATGGTTCGAATCCATCCGGGGGCACCGTCAGTCAGGTCTCGACTTCCCCGATCGTCGTCGCGTCCACGACGGCTTGCATCGTGCCGGCGCGTTCGAACGCAGCGCGCTGCACCTCCGCGCCGGTCCCGCGCGATCGGATGCGGTCGAGCCCCTCCCGCACGCGGTCGGCGTCGCCTGCGCGGTCCAGCGCTGGGGAGACGTGCGCGACGAGCTCGTCGACGACGGTCCAGGCCGGGCGCAGCTGGGCCGATCCGTCGGCGGCGAACCGCACGAGCCGGTCAGCCATGCCGTGGCGGGCGGACCGCCAGCCGGCGGCACGCAGCACCGCCACCGGGACGGCCGCTGGCGGCACACCCGCGGCCCACTCGTCCGCGGCGGTGTCGACGAGCGCCCGGATGAGTCCGCCGAGCAGCACGCCGTCGTAGGGGTCGATGCACACGTCGCACACGCGGATCTCGACGGTGGGGTACTGCCGCGACAGGCGGGCGTCGTAGTAGAGCATGCCCTCGTCGAGGGCGGCCCCTGTGGCGATCAGCTTCTCGGTGGTCGCGCGGTAGGAGTCGAGCGAACCCCACACGTCGGTCTCGCCGGCGGTCGGCCAGCGCCCCCACAGCACTCGCCGGTAGGAGGCGTAGCCCGTGTCCCGTCCGTCACAGAACGGTGAGCTCGACGAGAGCGCGACGAGCGGCGCCAACCACGGACGGATCCGGTCCAGCACCGCGACGCCCTCCTCGGCGGACGCGACGCCCACGTGCACGTGCATGCCGCAGGTGAGCTGCGAGCGAGCGACGTCGCCGAACTCGTCGGCCATGCGCAGGTAGCGCGCGGCGGGCGTCAGGTGTGAGCGGGTCGCGAACGGAGCCGTGCCCGACGCGACGAGCCGGAGACCGCGCTCGCGGGCCGCCCGATCGAGCTCGCCGCGCATCGCGACGACATCGCGCTCGAGGTCCGTGAGCTCCTCGCACGGTCGCGTCCCGAGCTCGACCTGCTCCTGCTTGAGCTCGTGCTCGAACTGGTCGCCGTCGCTGCTCTCCTTCGCCGCGGCGACGACCGCTTCTCCCGACGGAGCGAGCGCGGCCCGGCCCGTCGGGACCACGAAGAGCTCTTCCTCGATGCCGACCGTGCGCGGGCTCACACGCGAGCAGTACCCCGCGGACACCCGCCTGACGTCAGCCGGTGACGCGGACCGCCCCGGTGTAGGCGTCCCACCAGACGGGTACCTGCTCCACGGTCGCGCCGGTGTGCGGGGCGTCGATCATCTCGCCGCCCCCGACGTAGAGGCCCACGTGGTGCACGTCGGAGTAGAAGAAGACGAGGTCGCCCGGCTGCAGCTCGTCGCGGGACACGTGGCGGCCCGCGTTCCACTGGTCGCCGGTGTAGTGCGGCAGCGCGATGCCGGCCTTGCCGTAGACGTACATGACGAGACCGGAGCAGTCGAAGGAGTCCGGGCCGGCGGCGCCGTAGACGTAGGGCTTGCCGATCTCGCGGCGCGCCCACGACAGCGCGATGCTCACGGCGTCACCGTTCGGCGGCCCTGGGTCCGGGGCCACCTCCGCCGGGGCGGGCTGGCTCGACGGTGTGCTCGCGGCGACGGCCGCGCGCTGGGCCGCGAGCTCCTGCGCCTGCTGCTCGGCCTGCGCGAGCGCGGCGGCCTTCGCCGCCCGCTCCTTCGCCTGAGCGGCGGCGAGCGCGGCCTGCGCCTCGGCGATCAGCCGGGCCTGCTCCTGCTGGAGGTGGTCGAGGAGCGCCTGCTGCTGGCTGACGGCGGCGAGGATCGCCGTCCGCTTGGCGGCGGCGGCGTCGGCGACCTGCTGCGCATCCCGCTTCGCGGCGTCGGCCGCGCGGCTGGCGTCGTTCGCGACCTTGATCTGCGACCGGAGCGCGTCGATGGCCTGCGACCGCTGCCCGGCGACCTCGGTCGCGGAGCTGGCGCGGTCGAGGAACGTCTCGGGGTCGCCGGCGCTGACGAACGCGGTGAACGAGCCGAGGCTCGCGTCCATGTACATCGTGCGGGCGAGCTTGCGCACGCCGGCGCGGCGCTGGCTGAGGAGCTGCGCGGCCTGGTCAGCCTTGCTCTGCGCGGCCGCCGACGTGCGCTCCGCGGCGGCGAGCGCGATCTGCGCGGCGTTGTACTGCTCGGAGATCTGCTCGGTCTGGTCCTGCAGCGCGGCGAGGCGCGCCTTGGTGGCGGCGATGTCGGACGCGATGTCGGCGTGCGCCGCGCCCGAGCCGGCGACGATCATCGAGCAGAGCAGGCCCATCGCGATCAGGACCCGGAACGGCGCTGCGCGACGCTCCCCCGCTCGCATCCGCACTCGCCGCTGCACCTCTCGTCCGCGCTGTCCGCTCCCTCGCTGAGAGAACTGTAACCAGCAGCTCGCCGTGCGTCGGACGGCTCTCACAGCGGGCTCACAGCAGCGCCGCCGTCGGGCGCGCATGGGTGCGCGCCGCAGCGGGCATCGGTGTCAGCGAGCCCGCACCCCCGCGGGATCGATGGTGAGAGGTGATCGACATGAGCGAAGGTCCGGCTGACGGCGGTGCCGCGGGCACGCCTGGTCAGAACGACGGCGGCGCCGACGGCGGCGCCGAGGGTCCCGCCGACGGCGGCGCGAACCAGGGTCAGAACGACGGCGGCGCCGACGGCGGCGCTGAGGGTCCCGCCGACGGCGGCGCGAACCAGGGTCAGGACGACGGCGGCGCCGACGGTGGCGCCTGACAGATCAGCGACCGGCGCCGGGCCTGCGGGCCCGGCGCTCGCCGCGCTCGTCGGTGATGTCGACGCGTTCGCCCGCGACCACTGGGATCGCGGCCCGCTGCTGCGGCGGGCGGCGGACCTCCCGTCGGGCGCGGTGACGCTGGGGCTCGACGACATCGACGAGCTGCTGTCGGAGCGGGCGCTGCGCGTGCCGTTCGTGCGGGTCACGAGCAACGGCACCGTCACGCCGACCTCGGTGTACACCTCGGGCGCCGGCGCCGGCGCGAGCATCAACGACCAGGTGCGCGACACCGCGGTCGCCGCCCTGCTGGCCGAGGGGCAGACCGTCGTGCTGCAAGGCCTGCACCGCAGCCACGCCGCGGTGCGCCGGTTCACGTCCGCGCTCGCGGCGGAGCTGGCCTGCCCGGTGCAGGCGAACGCCTACGTCACGCCGGCGCGCGAGCAGGGGTTCGACCCTCACTACGACGTGCACGACGTGTTCGTCGTGCAGCTGGCCGGCCGCAAGCGCTGGCGCGTGCACGAGCCCGTGCACCGCAGCCCGTTGCCGGACCAGCCCTGGACCGACCACCGCGAGGCGGTGAAGGGCCGGGCCGACGAGGAGCCGCTGCTCGATGTCGTGCTCGAACCCGGTGACGTGCTCTACCTGCCCCGCGGCACCGTCCACAGCGCGCGCTCCGAAGACGGGCTGTCGGCGCACCTCACGATCGGCGTGCACCCGCCGACGCTGCACCAGATCGCCCGCGCCGCGCTCGACGAGCTGGCTGACGATGTCGAGCTCCGCGCGTCGCTGCCGCTCGGCACCCGGCTCGACGGAGGGTCGGGCACGGAGGTCGTGCGCAAGGCGATGGCCCGCGTCCTGACGTCGCTCGACAGCGTCGACCCGCAACGGGTCGCGCGCAGCGTCGCGATCGACGTCGTCACCGCGACCCGGCCGGACCCGATCGCACCGCTCGCGCACGCACAGCTGCTCACGACCCTCGACGAGCACACCCGCGTCGTCCGCCGCCGCGGCCTGCTCGTCGTGATCGACGAAGGCACCGTGCGCCTGCCCGAGCAGCCGGTGGCCATCGCACCGGAGGAGCGCGCCGCCGTCGCGCTCGTGCTCGACGGCGCCCCGCACAGCGCGGCCGAGCTGACGATGCTCCCGGTCGAGGCCGCCGTCGGGCTGGTCCGCCGCCTCGCCACCGCGGGCGCGCTGGTCGCCGCTGCGGGATGACGGCGCCAGCACGTCACGCGGCCGAACCCCGCGCTCTGCGGGACCGGTGCGCGTTCGCGGCGCAGCGCCGGGACGACGCCCGCGCCGGGACCGCACCGACCACCTCCGGGTTCTTCCTCGTCGAGCAACCCGGCGGGTGGGGGCGGCTCGCGCTCGAGGAGTCGACGCTCGACACCGACGTCGGCATCGCCGTCGCCCGCGCCTGCGGCGCGGTCGGCGTCCGGCCCTTGCTCATCCGCCGGCCGGGGCGTCACGGGGGCGGCGGGCCGCGCCGGTGGTTCCGCGTGGACGGCCGGGCCGAGACGCCGACCATCCGCACGGGCACCTTCACCGATGATCGCGAGCTGCTCGAGATCGCCAGCGATGCGGGCAGCGGGACCGCGCACGACGCGCCGCTCGTCCTCGTGTGCACGCACGGCCGTCACGACCCCTGCTGCGCGATCCGCGGCCGGCCGGTCGCCGCGGCGTTCGGCGCGCTGGACCCGGACGCGACGTGGGAGTGCTCGCACGTCGGCGGCGACCGCTTCGCGGGCAACGTCGTCGTCTTGCCGTGGGGGCTCTACTACGGCTGGGTCGAGCCGTCGGACGCCGAGGCGCTGCTCACGACCGTGCGGGAGCGGCGGGTGCTCCCCCGGCTGTTGCGCGGCCGGTCGTGCTTCCCGCCGCCGGTGCAGGCCGCGCAAGCCTTCGCGCGCGACGCGCTGCGGTGCGACGGCGTCGACGACCTCGGTCTGCTCGCCGTCGCGGGCGCGCCGCCGCAGTGGACGGTCACGCTCGCGCACGGCGACGGGCCGGTCCGGATCGAGGTGCGTCGCGAAGGCGCACCCGAGGCGGCGACGCTGACGTGCGCGGCCCGCACGCCGGTCCATCCGCCGGCCTGGCGGTTGCTCGCCCTGGAACGCGACAGCTGACGGTTGCGCCGAGCGGCGCGGCCGTCCGCGCGTTCGCTCGCGACACTCGGCCGGATGGCCTAGGGGTGGGTCGACGTTGGGTCGCGAGTGTTGCGGCGGGTCTCAAGCACCCCCGCCACGAGCCCGACCTCCTTCACCAGGAGGGGCCCCGTGCAGGAACGCCGCGAGACCGCCGGCTTCACCATGCGGTTCGTCATCGACTACGTACGCACCCACTACGGCGACGACCACGTCGCGCGGATGCTGCAGGTCGCGGGCGAGAGCCGCCCCCTTCACGTGCTCGAGGACGAGGGCGTCTGGTCGACCTACGACCAGAAGATCGCCCTGTTCGCCGCCGCCGCCGAGGTCACCGATCGCGACGACATCGCCCAGCTGATCGGCGAGTCCGCGCTGAGCTCCTCGGTCGGCTCGACGATGAAGGTCACGCTGGCCCTGGTCGGATCGCCGCAGGGCGTGCTGCGCGGCATCCCGCGCGCCAGCATGAAGTTCTCGACCGTCGCCGACATGCGGGCGGTCCAGGTCACCCGCTCCAGCGCCGTCCTGCACTACCGGGTCCACGACGGGTACGCGCTCAGCCGCTACGACTGCGACTACTCGATCGGCCTGCTCTCGAACGTGCCGGCGCTGTTCGGCCTGCCGGCCGCGACGGTGAAGCACGACGTCTGCCAGGTCCGCGGCGCCGACGAGTGCATCTACGAGCTCTCGTGGCGGCCGTTCCGCCGCCTCGCGAAGCGCCGCCGCCCGGAGCTGCCGGCCGACGCGCTGCTGACGCGGCTCAACCAGCTGCAAGACACCCTCGGCGATCTCGTGGCCACCAGCTCGGTCGACGAGGTGCTCGACACCGTCGCTGCCCGGGCCGGCACGTCGGTGAGCGCTGAGCGGTTCGTCCTCGCCGCGCGCATCGAGGGCCGCGAGGCGGTGCACGTGCGCTCGACCGGCTTCACCCCGAGCGAGGCGCAGCAGATCGCCGACGACCTCGCCGCACGCCGGCCGGTCCAGGTCGGCGACGAGCACGCCGAGGTCGTCGACGTCCGCACCGCGACGCACAGCTACGGCCACCTCGTCGCGTTCGCGCGCTACCCCTTCCTCGACCACGAGCGCGAGCTGCTCGAGGCCTACGCCCGCCTCGCGGCGACCGCGCTCACCTCGGTCACCGCTCTCGCGGCCGCCGAGGACCGGCGCCAGGCCGCCGAGGCGCTGCTCGGGCTCGCGAGCACGCTGCACCGGGCCCACACCAGCAACGACGTCGCGTCCGCGGTGTCGGTCGCGTCACAGACCGTGATGGGCACCGACGCCGCCGGGGTGCTGCTCTTCGACGCGGAGAACAACACGCTGCGCGTCGCCGGGCACCACGGGTTCGAGCCGTCGTTCGGCCCGCTGCTGGAGGCGATGACGATCCGGCCGGAGGACACCCCGGAGATCGGCGACATCCTCGCGCACCCCAACCGGCCCCGCGTGTACGAGCCGGGTGACGACCCGTTCATCAGCGGGCTCATGCAGGCGCTCGGTCTCGGGCGCATCGCCGTGCTGACGATCAACGGCGACGAGCGTACGCATGGGGTGCTGATCGTCGGGTGGTTCAGCACGACGAACGCTCCCGTCGTCGGTCCGTCGCTGTTCGCCCGCCTCACCGGCCTCGCCGATCAGGCGACGAGCGCGCTCGAGAAGGCCGAGCTCGTCGACCGCGTGCACGCGCAGGCCACCACCGACGCGCTGACCGGCGTCGCCAACCGGAGGTTGCTCGCCGAGCGGCTCACGAACGCCATGCTCGCCGCCGGGCCGGCGACGCAGCCCGCGCTGCTGTTCATCGACCTCGACCGCTTCAAGATGATCAACGACACGCTCGGGCACGCCGCCGGTGACGCACTGCTGAAGGTCGTCGCGCAGCGGCTGCAGGGCTGCGTGCGCGGCGAGGACCTGGTCGCCCGCCTCGGCGGTGACGAGTTCACCGTGCTGCTCCCGTCGGTCACCGATGCCGGGACCGCCGAGCAGCTGGCCGAGCGCATCGTCGCCACGCTGGCCGAGCCGGTGAGCGTCGACGGCCGCACGCTCCACGTCCGTTGCAGCGTCGGCGTGCTGCTCGTCTCCTCCGACACCGCGGGCGTGAGCGAGGCGCTGCGCGACGCCGACGCGGCCATGTACGCGGCGAAGAAGGCCGGCGGCAACCGCTACGTGCTGTTCGACCCCGACCGCTTCCGCTCCGACAGCGACGCGCTCGACCTCGAGAGCGACCTCTACGCGGCGGTCACCGAGGAGCGCCTGCACCTCGCGTTCCAGCCGCAGGTCGACATCACCAACGGCAACGTCGTCGCCGCCGAGTGCCTCGTCCGCTGGCACGACCCGGCGCGGGGCCTGGTGCCCCCCGACCGCTTCCTGCCCATCGCCGAGACGACCGGCCTCATCGTGCCGCTCGACCTCTGGGTGCTGCGCACCGCCTGCGCGCAGGCCGCGCAGTGGTGGCGCGACGGCCATGCCCTGCGGCTCGCCGTGAACGTGTCGGCCCGCACGCTGGCGGATCCGCGCTTCGTCCCGAGCGTGCTCGAGGCGCTCGAGAGCTCAGGCCTGTCGGCCGAGGCGCTGGAGATCGAGCTGACCGAGGCGGCGGCGATCGCCGACACCGAGACCGTGCGCGGTGTCCTCACCGCCCTGCGCGACCACGGGGTGAGCGTCGCGATCGACGACCTCGGCACCGGCTACTCGTCGCTGCAGTGGATCACGAGCTTCCCGGTCGACCGCATCAAGATCGACCGCTCGTTCGTGGCGGACCTCGACACCAACGGCCGCGGCGCGCCGCTGGTCGAGGCGATCATCGCGATGGCGCACCGCCTGGGCCACGAGGTCATCGCCGAAGGCGTGGAGACCCGCGCGCAGATGCGGCGGCTGCTCACGCTCGGGTGCGCGGTGGCGCAGGGGTTCGCCCTCGGCCGGCCGGGGCCGGCCAGCGCGATCCCCGAGCTGCACTCCCGCGGCGTCGAGCTCGCGGCGGTCTGACGCCGGCCGTCAGCGGCGGAACGGCTTCGAGACCGGCGGGCTGCCGAGCGGGGTCCCGCCGTAGACCACGTGGCCCTTGGCGTCCTGGTAGGTGAGCCACGCCGTCGCGCCGTGCTGCGAGACGCCCGGCTTGCTGTAGTCGCAGACGCCGTCGGGGAACGCGATGTTGAGCGCGGCCCACTGCTCGATGGTGAACGTGCCCGCCGGGTAGTCGGCCTGGTCGAGCGGCTTCTTCTGGCACTCGAGCGTGTCCTCGGCGAGCGGGCCCCCGGCGCCCTGGCGGGGCGTGCCGTAGGCCTGCACGACCGCGTCGCACTCGTAGGACGGGATGTCGGTGCCGGCCCCGTCGGTGCAGCGGTCGGTGAGGTCCCCCGGCTTGTCCTCGATGATCTTCTGCGGGAGCGGGACGTTGCGGCGGTCCGCGTCGACCCGGCCGAGCCAGTGGTCCATCGCGAACACGGCTTGGTCGGCGTAGCCCGCGTCACCGATGAGCGGAGCCTGGCCGCGCCACAGCACCTGGTTGGCCGCGGTGCCGAAGTCGCGCAGCAGGCGCGCGCGCATCGCGTAGGTCCGGTACACGTCGTGGAAGGCGCCGGGGTCCGGCCCGCGCAGGTCGATGATCGCGACCTGGTTGAGGTTGTTCGCCGAGTCGACCGCGCCGCTGCGGTACGCGCGCTCGACGGCGATGGCGTCCGGCTTCGTGCGGTCGGGCGTGAGGTCGTCGTTGTAGTCGAAGCCGCCGAGGTGCGTGTTCAGGTCGACGAACTGGCGCGCGCTGAGCTCGCCGTCGAGCAGACCGTTGAGGCCGTACTGGATGCCGTCGTTGCCGAACGCGCGGTTGGCGAAGCCGTCCGGCCGCTTGCCGTAGACGTTGACCATGTAGTCCTGCAGCGTGCACTTGACGCCCTTGGGGTTGGTCTTCGGGTCATAGACCTGGCCCTTCGGGACGCTCGGGCACGAGCGGCTCGGGTCGGCGCTGTTCGGGATGACCGTGGTGAACGTGACCGGGTTGCCGATGTTCGGGTGGTCCAGCACCGCACTGATCGCGACCGGGTCCCACGCGACGCCCGTCGACCAGCGCGACGGCGTCTCGAAGTACTTGAGCAGCGCGGTGTAGTCGACGTACTGCATCGCGGAGGACCACGCGTCGGTGAAGCTGCACTGGGGCGTGATGCCCTGGTAGATGCCCGGGTAGGCGTTGGCCACCTGCTGCTGCACGAGCGAGCCGCCGGAGCAGCCCGAGCCGATGGTCCAGCGCAGCTCGCCGTAGGTGTCGATCACGTGCTGCTTCGTCATCACGAGCGACTCGGCCTGCGTCGCGATGTTGCAGTTGTGGCCGGCGTTGTCGAGCGCGTGCGACATGACGACGAAGCCGCCGCCGAGCACCTTGGTGTCGAGCACGCTCGGTGCCGATCCGGTGCCGTACGTCGTGTCGCAGCTCGCGCCGTGCATGATCACGAGCCGGTGGTTGAACTGCTTCTGCGGCGCCCACGCGGCCCACGGCTTGCCCGGCTGCCACAGCACCGCGATCTGGTACTGGTCACGGTCGATGTAGCCGGTCTCGAGGCGCACGATGAACGGCACGTTCACGCCGTCGGTCGTCGACGCGGTGGCGATGCTGCTCGCCGACGGCGGGTTCGACGGGTCGTACGGGCGCAGCGTGTCCACCGCGCTGCTGCCCGCCGCGTTCACCGACGCCGGTGATCCCTTCGGCTGGTAGTAGTAGGCGAGCGTCGCCGGCTCGTCGCACTGCGCGTCCTTCGCGCCCGCCTGGCAGGCCCACGGCTGGATCTGCGGGCCCGAGAACGTCGGACCGCCGACGGGGTGGTCGGTGATGGTGAGCCGGGCGCCCCTGCCGCTCCGCAGCTTCGCGACCACCTGGTTCCGGCCCAGGCGCAGGCCGGTGAGCAGGCCCTCGTACTTGCCGTTGGCCCGGCGGGCGAACTCCGCCGTGACGTCGTTGCCGTTGAGCGTGACGTGCACGCCCTTCGCCTTGGGCGGGAGCACCACCTGGGTGAGCACCTGGCCCCCGGACACGAGGTCGGCCCGCACCGAGAGCGTCTTGATCTGCACCGGCACCGACGCGGCTCCGGCGGTGGCGACGCCCGTGATCGTGCCCGCGGAGAGCGCGAGGGCGACGGAGGCGATGACGAGGCGGCGGAGACCCAGCATGAGCGGGCCTTCGCCGTCCTGGGCGGGTTTCCTGCTCGTTTCCCGGCTCGTGCGCTCAGGCGAAGGCCTCGGCGAACGCGTCGGCCATGTGCCGCCAGGACCGGGCGTCGGTGCGGGGCTGGTACGCGACACCCTCCACCGGGGCGTCGCGCAGCGCCGGGTTGGCGAAGCCGTGCACCGTCTGGCTGTACGCGATGAGCGTCCAGTCGGCGCCGGCCGCGGTCATCTCCTGCTCGAAGGCGGTGCGCTGCTCGGTGGGGCAGTGCGGGTCGTCGGCGCCGGTGCAGACGAGGATCGACGGCTTCACGCTCCCCGGCTCGGCCGGCGCCTCGGTGCCGAGGCTGCCGTGGAAGCTGACCACGCAGCGCAGGTCGGCGCCGCTGCGGGCGAGCTCCAGCACCGACCGACCGCCGAAGCAGAACCCGATGGCGCCGAGGCGGCTCGTGTCCACCTCGCCGCGGCCGGCGAGCACGTCGAGCGCGCCGTGCAGACGGGAGCGGAACAGCTTCGTGTCGGCGGCGAGGGCGCCGATCACCGAGCGGTCGACCCCGGCGCCGAACATGTCCGGTGCGTACGCGGCGTAGCCGAGCTCGGTGAGCATCGCGCACCGGTCCTTGGCGTGGTCGCCCCAGCCGAACCCGTCGTGGATGACGAGCACGCCGGGCACCGGGGCGGAGGTGTCGTCGGGCAGGGCGAGGTGGCCCGCGAACGTCTGGCCGTTGCTGCTGTGCTCGAGGGGCTCGGTGCGCGTCATGGAGCCGACGTTACGGCGCGCTCCCTAAGAGGCGACGACCGTGAGCGTCGTGATCATGCCGAGCGCCTCATGGTTGGCGGTCGGGCAGAACACGTAGTACGTGCCGGGCGCGAGCGCGACGTCGAGCGTCGCCTCGTCGTGCGGGTGCATGACCGGGGTCGTGTCGAGCACCGTCCCGTTGCTGTCGCGGATGGACAGCTGATGATCGTCCTCACCGTTGTCGGCCGCGACGATCTGCACGGAACCGGCGGCGACGGTGTCGTGCGTCAGGTGAACCTTGTACTCGTAGAGCGACGCACCGGTGCGGCTCGGTAGCGCCGGCGCGGAAGGCGACGGCGACGCGAGCGTCGGCACGAACTCGGCCGTCACCGAGAACGGCGCGGTCCCGGTGACGGCGCACGGGCCGCCGCCGGCGCAGGCTCCCTGCCAGCCGGCGAAGCCGTAGCCCGAGCCGGCGAGGGCGGTGAGCATGCCCCCGTGCCCGGCCCGCACGTAACCGGAGCAACGCCCGGGGCAGGCGATGCCGGCCAGCGGCTCGACGACCGTGCCGGACCCTTCGACGTCGACGCTGACGAGCGGGTACGTGCTCAGGAAGCCGGCCGGGACGCGCAGGTGGGTCGCCTTCTGCAGGCCGGGCATCGGCTGCTCCGCATGCGCGGCGAGCAGGCAGGCATCGGTGCCGAACGCGTTCGCGCCGAGCGAGAGCGCCGGGCCGGCGACGTGGCGGAACCCCGTCCCGAAGGCGGCGCACACGCGCCGCGGGTCGGCCCCGGCATCGAGCAGGCCGGGCGCGACGCCCGGCTGGTGCAGGACGTCGCGCACCTGCCACTCGAGGTCAGCGTGGGTGCCCGGTCCGAAGGACCACGTGAGGGCCGCGCCGCTGTCGCCGCGGTGGCGCAGCACGGCGACGCGCGCGACGTACCGGTGCGGGCCGGCCGCGACGAGTGAGCCGTAGACCGTGGGCCGGTGCTTGCGCGGGGTGATGAAGCGCAGCTTCGGCACGGTGCCGTTGGTGGTGGTGACGGTCAGGCGCGCGACCGTCAGGTCACCGACGCGCGGCGGCGCGATGGCGGTCGGAGCGTGGCCGTGCCCGGTGTGCACCGACGGCGCGGCCGGCGCGGCCGCCGAGTGCGAGAGCGGCGACAGCGCGGCGAGGGCTAGGGCCACGGGCGCGAGCAGGCTCGCGCGGAGCGGGCGCGCGCTCATCGGAACAGCGTCGCGGCACCGCCGTCGTAGCGCGCGATGCCCGGCGTGTAGCCACCGGCCGGCTCGTTCGGGATGACGTTCGTGAGGTCGCCCCCGAGCCAGTCCTGCAGCACCGAGCGGTAGACCGCGCGGAAGTCGGTGGTCGGCACGATGTTGCCGTAGGTGTCGGTGGCGGTAAGCGATGCCGCGGGCGCGCAGAGGCCGCCCTTGACGGCGCTGCCCGACATCAGCACGACGCCACCGGCCCCGTGGTCGGTGCCGCCGCCGTCGTTCTCCGCGACGCGGCGACCGAACTCGCTGAAGACCATCGTCACGACGTTCTGCTCGACGCCCCGCGCGATGAGGTCGGCCTGGAACGCACCGAGCGCCTGCGAGAGCGTCGCGAGCTGCGGGTCCTGCCCCTGGAGCTGCGAGCCGTGCGTGTCGAACGAGCCCCAGTGGATGGTCACGACCCGCGTGCCGAGGCCGGCGGCGAGCAGGCGCGCGGCGAGCTTGAGGCGGTTCGACAGGCTGTCGGCGGGATACGTCGGGCCGGTGGCGGCGAGCGAGTTCACCGCGCTCGCCTGCGACGCGACGGTGACGCCCTGCCCGTAGGACGAGCGCGCCCGCGCGAGCGCGGCGTTGCCGGACCCCGCGGCCACCTGGGAGAAGGACGTCATCTGCGCATTGATGTTCGCGGTGCTCGCGCCGCCGTGCGGCATGTCGTACCCGCCGCTCGTGTGCATCGAGAAGCCCAGGGAGGGTGTCTTGCCCGCGCTGGTCGCCGGGATGGAGCACACGGGGTTGACCGCGGTGCGGATGGCCTTCGAGAGCGAGTTGTCGATCGACACGGCTTGCAGCGGGTTGGTCGCCGAGCCGTTGTTGTCGATCCACCGCCCGAGCCAGCCCGTGGACATCCCCGCGAGGGTGCCGGCGAACCAGTAGTCGGAGCTGTCGAAGTGCGACAGGTTGGCGGGCGAGTAGTCGACGGCGGGCAGCACCGCGAGCTGCGAGCTCGCATCGCCGGTGCCGGTGCCCCACAACGTGTCGAAGCCGTACGTGCCGCCGTTGTCGCCGCCCGCCGCCGCCGTCAGCAGCGGGTTGCTCCAGGCAAGTGTGTTCCCGGTGCGGGGGATGTCGTGCGACCCCACGGTGCCGGCGACGTTGTCGCTGGCGCCCTGCACGCGGTGCAGCACCGGCCGCGCGGTGACGTAGGCGTTGTACTGCGCGGTCGCGCCGCTGCCGGGCAGCACGAGGCCGAGTCCGTCGCTGCCGCCCTGCAGGTAGAGCATCACGAGGCAGGTGCTCGGACCCGACGCCGCGGCCGCGCTGGCGCTGCCGAAGATGGTGTCGAGGCCGAGCACGCTCGAGCCGTAGACCGCCACGCTGCCGAGCGTGCCGGCGCGCAGCAGGCTCCGGCGGCTCAGCCCGACCGCTTCGGGTCCGTGGTCGAGCACGTCCTCGGGCAGCGGGATGTGCTGCGTCGGCGGCAGGTCGGTCACGGTCGCCCGGGCGTTGGTGCACTGGGGGCAGTCGCTGCTCATCACATCACCTGCCCGTCGGGACCACCGAAGATCAGTGCCATCACGGCGTAGAGCCGCTGGAGCCGCGCGTTCGCCGTGGACGCCGGCTGCGCGGCGGAGAACGACTGGATCTGCGCCGTCGACGCCGCGGACAGCCACGGCGATCCGCACAGCGCATACGCACGGTCGAAGCACTGCGCCGCCGTCTCGGTGGGGATGTCCGGCAGCGGCGTGCGGTTCGGGTAGGCGCTGGTGCCCGAGGTGTTGTCGTAGTTGACGAACAGCGTGCGCAGCACCGCGTCGAAGCGCGCGTCCGCGGTGTTCGTGTTGAGGAACGACAGCCCGCCTTCCCAGCCGGCGACGTTGGGCGCCTCGTACGGCGACTGCTGCATGTCGCCGAGCACCTCGTGCTGCCAGAACCACTTCATCGGAGCACCCAGCGCGCGCTGCATGCCGACGAGGTAGACGACGGGCGGCTTCACCATGTTCGGCTCGTCGAGGGAGTCGAACATCAGCGGGTGCGACAGGATGCCGCGCACCAGCGGCTTCAGCTGGTAAGCGCCGTTGGCGACGTAGGCGGTGACGAGAGCCGCGAGCGCGTCGTCCGGGATCGGCGCCGCGATGAACTCACCCCACAGCTTGCGCACGATGTAGGGCGCGTGCGCGTGGTGCTGCAGCACGTGGTCGATCGCGGAGGCCGTGCCGGAGCCCTGGGCCGGATCGGCGCCCCAGTTCGCAGCCTGCCCGAAGATCGTCTTGCTGCCCGCATCGAAGCTGCTCGAGCGGAACGAGACGTTGCCGAACGTCGGGCCGGGGTTCTGGTCGAGGTGCCAGCCGGTGAGCGCCCGGGCCATCTCGGTGACGTCGGTCTGCGTGTAGTTCGCCGCGCCGGACGCATCGCGCACACCGAGGCAGAACAGCTCCATGAACTCACGCGCGTAGTTCTCGTTCGGGTGGCCCTTGACGTTCTGCCAGCCGTTGAGGAACAGCGACATCGCGCCGTCCTGCGTGGTCATCTCGTACGCGAGATCCTTGAAGCTCGACGTCGGGTTGGCGGCGAGGTCCGCGAACGAGCGCAGCCGGTTGCGGTAGGCGATGAGGAGGTCGTTGGTGATCTCGCCGGTCAGCCGGGTGATGCACCAGTGCCGGTGCAGGAAGAACGTGAGTCGCTCGGTCAGCGGGTTCGTCGCCGTCTGCATGGAGTACAGCCACTCCATGACCAGCTCGTCGGAGCTCACGAGCGGGTCGATCGGCTGGTTGCTCTGCGTGACCGGCGGCGGCACGGTCGGGTCGTAGGACTGCGGGTGGCTGACGAAGAAGTCGACGAGGTCGGCGACGGGCTTGCCCGACCACGCGTCGCGCTCGGCCTGCGACGGGCCGAAGCCCGCCCGCCAGAACATCCGGTCGACCATCGGGGTGGTCAGCGGCGTGGCGGTCGGGCCGGTCGGACCGGTCGGCCCGGTGGGTGCCGTCGGACCGGTCGGACCGGTCGCCGGCTTGCGCGTCCGGATGGTGAGGACGTGCGTCTTCTTGCCCCGGTTCCCGGCCTTGTCGACCGCCCGCACCGCGTAGGCGTAGGCGTGGTCCGCGAGCAGCTTCTTGTCGGTGAACGACGTGCGCGTCGGCTTGCCGACGAGGTGGCCGTTGCGGAACACCTCGTAGTGGGTCACCTTGCGGTTGTCGTGCGCGGCCTTCCACCCGAGCGTCACCGTGCTCGTGGTCGCCGTGCCGTGCAGCTTCGAGGGCGCGGTCGGCGGCTTGCGGTCGCGGCCCACCAGGACCTGCACCGCCACGCGGCCCGCCCCGCGCCGGTCCACCGTGCTCACGCCGTCGGTCCCCCCCTGCATGTCAGGTCCCTATCGGCGGTCGGGAGCACCGACCTTGATCGCCGACCGGGACGGATCTCGGGCAGCGCTGCGCCGTCCGGGTGATCTGTCCCGTTCTGACGTCCGCATCGGCACGCGGTCCGCGGCGGATAACGTGGGCCCGTGGCCACCCCGTCCCGCGCGCCGTCCAGCGGCCGCGTCCGGGTGACCAAGCAGGGTGAGGCGGTCGACGCCGTGCTGCGCGCGGCCGACGGCTTCCGCACCGCGCAGGACCTGTTCGCCGAGCTGCGCCGGCGCGGTGAGTCCGTCGGCCTCACCACCGTCTACCGGCACCTCAAGGTGCTGGCCGACTCCGGCACGGTCGATGTGGTGCACCGCCCCGATGGCGAGGCGCAGTACCGCCTGTGCGGCAACGGCGCTCGGAGCGACGAGCAGGCCGACCACCACCACCACCTGGTGTGCCGCGTGTGCGGCCGCGCGGTGGAGGTGGGCGGCGCGGACCTCGAGGAGTGGGCCGAGCGCGCCGCCGCGGCCGCGGGCTACACCGAGGTGAGCCACACCGTCGAGATCTTCGGGCTGTGCCCCGAGCACTCGGCTGCGCGCTGAGGAGCACGGCGACGGGCCGTCAGCACCGGTGCGGCTCCCCGCGGGCCCGGGCGGCCGCGGCCTCCCACCGCTGCTCGATCCGCAGCACCCTCCAGGCGGTCAGCGCGACCACCCACACCGCGACGAACATCGCGACGATCACGTAGCCCGCGCGATTGAGGTCGATGCGGTCGGCGGCGTCCCAGTAGGCGCCCGACAGGTCGAGCTGGCCGGCGAGCACCTGCGAGACCTCGAGGCCCCCGATGAACACGGCGGTCGCCACCGACAGACCGGTGATCGTGAGGTTGTAGAAGACCTTGCGGATCGGCTTGCTGAACGCCCAGCCGTAGGCGAAGTTCATGAACGCACCGTCGATCGTGTCGAGCAGGCTCATGCCGGCGGCGAACAGCACCGGCAGCGCGAGGATCGCCCAGAACGGCAGCCCGCCCGCGACCGCCGAGCCGGCGAGCACGAGCAGCGCGATCTCGGTGGCGGTGTCGAAGCCGAGACCGAACAGCACGCCGAGCGGGTACATCTTCCAGCTCTTGTCGACGCGCTTCGCCACGGGTGCGAGGAAGCGGTTGAGCAGGCCGCGATCGGCCAGCAGCGCCTCGAGCTGCGCATCGTCGTAGTCGCCGCGGCGCATCGCGACGAACACCTTCACGATCGATGCGAGCACGACGAGGTTGAGCAGGGCGATGACGAGCAGGAACGCGCCCGAGATGCTGGTGCCGATGACGCCGGTGTAGTGGTGCAGCCGCGAGCCGCTGTCGCGCACGCCGTCGTCGAGCGAGCGGATGCCGAGGTTCAGCAGCGCCGCCATCACGAACACGACGCTCGAGTGGCCGAGCGAGAAGAAGAAGCCGACGCCCAGGGGCCGCTGCCCCTCGGCCATGAGCTTGCGCGTCGTGTTGTCGATCGCGCAGATGTGGTCGGCGTCGAACGCGTGCCGCAGGCCGAGCGTGTAGGCGAGCGTGCCGGTCCCGATGCCGAAGGTCGTCGTCCGGTCGATGGCGTAGTGACCGCGCGCGGCGGCGAGCAGCAGCCCGAACCCGACGACGTGCAGCGCCACCACCGCGAGCGCCATCAGCCCGGCGCGACGGCGCTCCGGGCCGGACAGCCTCGGGACGCGCGCCATGCGCCTGAACCTAATGAGCCGCCTCGGAGGGGTCACGGCGGGCGGTGCGAGCCACACGGGCACCTCGTGCACGGCCGCGCCCGCCGGGTGAGAAGTTGCGACAGGAAGTACCGCAAAGCGGACGAACTCCGTAACCTGACCCAAGCCCGGCTCGTTGGCAGCGACAGCCGGGCGCCACCGCCCGCCCTCGAAGGGATCCCTGATGCGCGCACGACGCGGTTTGATCGCCCTCGTCCTCCCCGTCGCGGCCGCGCTCAGCGTGCCCGCCGCCCTGGGCTCGTCGGCCGGCGCCGCGACGCTCAAGGCCACCTCCCACCGAGCCCTGATCCCCACGAAGGGCGAGGTGCTGCCGATGCGCAACGCCGACGCCACCAGCCTCAACTGGGCGGGCTACGCGGTCACCGGCTCCACCATCACCGGTGTCACCCAGAGCTGGATCGTGCCCACGGCGGGCCTCATCCCCCCCGGCTTCTCCTCCACCTGGGCCGGCATCGGCGGCTACACCTCGTCCGACCTCATCCAGGCCGGCACCACGCAGGACTCGCTGCCGGTCGGCGGCAGCCAGTACTACGCGTGGTGGGAGACCCTGCCCGACGCCGAGACGCCCATCACCAGCGGCTGCACCGGCGCCGACCCGACCTGCGCCATCGCGCCGGGTGACCACATGCACGTCGACATCCACCAGGTCGGCAACAACGTCTGGTCGATAACGCTCAGCGACAACGGCAAGTGGAGCTGGCAGTCCCCCAACATCAGCTACGCGTCGACGCACTCGTCGGCCGAGTGGATCCACGAGGCGCCGACGTTCGTCGTGCAGACGATCCTGGCGGGCACCGGCACCACCTACATCGGCCCGTACAACACCTACACCGATGGCAGCGGCACCCACTACATCAAGGACGGCGCCCCCATCTCCATCGCGATGGGCCCGGGCGTCGTCAACGAGGCCACCCCGTCGGCGCTCGCGCCCGACTCGGCCTTCTACGTCTGCGCCTACAAGCAGAGCTGCGCGGCGCCCGCGTCCTGACCCGCATGACGATGAGGAGCCCCGGCGCCGTGCGCCGGGGCTCCTCACGTCCGCTGCCACACTCGACGCCGTGACCACCCGCGTGGCGCTGGACATCCGGGCGCTGTCTCCGAAGATCGGTGCCGAGATCCACGGCATCGACATCACGCGGCCGCTCGACGACGCGACCGTCGCCGCCGTGAGGGCCGCGCTCAACGAGCACCATGTGGTCTTCTTCCGCGAGCAGGACCTCTCCCCCGATGCGCAGGTCGCCTTCGCGTCGCAGTTCGGCGAGGTCACCGAGGCCCACCCCGTGCTGCCGTCCATCGAGGGGCACCACCAGGTGCTGTCCATCGACGGCGCGGTCGATCGGGCGTCGTGGTGGCACACCGACGTGACGTTCCTCGACACCCCACCGCTCGGGTCGATCCTCGCGATGCGCGAGTGCCCGGCCGTCGGTGGCGACACGATGTGGGCGAGCACTCAGGACGCCTACGACTCCCTGTCCCCCGCGGTGCGCGCGCTGTGCGACCAGCTGGTGGCCGTGCACCACGACATGTGGTTCGCGCTGGAGGTCGACCAGCGCGGCGGCGGCTTCACGTGGGACGGCGAGCACCGCGACAAGCTCTTGCCGGTGCTGCACCCCGTGGTGCGCACGCACCCGGAGAACGGTCGCAACGGGCTGTTCGTCAACGGCCAGTTCACGTTGCAGATCGTGGGTGTCAGCAAGACCGAGAGCACGGCCATCCTGCAGATGCTCTACGAGCACTGCGCCCGGCCCGAGCACACGGTGCGGTTCCGCTGGGAGCCGGGATCGGTCGCGTTCTGGGACAACCGGGCGACGATGCACTACGCGCTCGACGACTACGGCGACGCGGTGCGCAAAGCGCACCGCGTCACGCTGCGCGGTGACCGTCCGTTCGGCCCCGCGATGCCGCGGGTCAGCTGACGGTGATGGTCGGCGGGACCTCGACCATGGCGGGCAGCTCACCGGCGCGCTGGATCGGCAGGTTCAGCGGCTCGGTGAGGCCGAGCCGCACCCGCGTCGTCGCGAAGTCGGCCGGCCGCCCGAGGTGGTAGCCCTGCGCGACGTCGCAGCCGAGCTGCGCGAGCGCGACGAGCAGCTCGGGGCTCTCCACTCCCTCCGCCACGCAGCGCAGGCCGAGCGAGTGCGCGAGCTCGATGGTGGCGCGCACGATCGCGGCGTCGGACTCGCACGACAGCAGGTCGGCGACGAAGGACTTGTCGACCTTCAGCTCGTTCACCCGCACGCGCTGCAGGAACGCGAGCGAGGAGTAGCCGGTGCCGAAGTCGTCGACGGAGAGCTGGACGCCGAGACGGCGCAGGTCGGACAGCACGTGCTCCACGACCTCGAGCTCGGACATCGCGGTGGTCTCGGTGATCTCGAGGATCAGCCGCTCGGCCGGCAGGTGGTGCCGGGCGAGTGCGTCAGCGACGACCTTGGGCAGGCGGCGGTCGAGCAGGTCCCGTGCGGAGAGGTTCACGGCGACGGACACGACGGAGCCTTCGGCGGCCCAGGCCGCGCAGTCGTGGATCGCCTGGTCGAGCACGCGTGACGTGAAGACCGGCAGCAGGCCGGACTGCTCGACAGCGGGGATGAAGTCCGACGGCGGCAGGAACCCGCGGGTCGGGTGCTTCCAGCGCGCGAGCGCCTCGAACGCGTTGATGGTGCCGAGCACCACGTCGACCTGCGGCTGGTAGTGCATCTGCAGCTCGCCACGGTCGAGGCCGGCGCGCAGCTCGGCGACGAGCTCCAGGCGCGTGATGCTCGAGTCGTCGCGGTCCTCGCGGTAGCGCTGCATGCCGCCGCGCGTGGCCTTGGCCTGGTACATCGCGACGTCGGCCCGCTGGAAGAGCTCCTCGACGTCGGTCGCGTCCTCGGGCGAGCACGCGAGGCCGACGCTCGCGCCGACCGCGAGGCGCATGCCGTCGACGTCGATCGTCTCCGCCAGCAGGCGCAGCAGGGACGCGGACCGCGCCTCCGCCCGGACGGGCGCATCCGCACCGACGATGAGCACCGCGAACTCGTCACCGCCGAGGCGTGCGACGGTGTCGGCCGGTTCGGAGCCGGCCGCGAGGCGGCGCCCGACCTCGACGAGGAGCCGGTCACCCACGGTGTGGCCGAGCGTGTCGTTGATGGTCTTGAAGTGGTCGAGGTCGATCAGCAGGAGGGCGGTCGGGCCCATCGCGACCGCCATCTCGAGCCGGTCGTGCAGCAGGGTGCGGTTCGCCAGGCCGGTGAGGCCGTCGTGCGCGGCTTCGTGCGCTTTGCGCTCGGCAAGAGACCGCGTCTCGGCGTAGAGGCGGGAGCGCTCGAGGCTCGCGCAGATGGCGCGCGCGAGCGTGCCGAGCACGCGCCGCTCACGCTCCTTGAGCTGCACCTTCCCGTCGAACGTGAGCACCAGCCGGCCGAGCGGTCCGTTCGGCCCGTCGAGCGGGATCACGACCGCGGAGGTGTCGCGCTGGCCGTCGACCCTCACCGTGATGGTGGCGGTGTTCTCGACGCGTACGACACCCATCTCCTCGGGCGTGAGGAGCAGCCGCGCGTGCTTGGCGCCGACGAGCGTCGAGGCGTGCGCCTCGGCCTGCTCGATGATCTCGGCCTCGTCGAGCGATGCGACCGCCGCCGACGCCACCTCGAGCCGCTGCCACAGCTCGCTCTCCTCGCGCGCGTGCAGCGAGACCCAGTAGAAGAGGTACGCGAGCGCGAGCATCGGCGGGACGACGACGAGCGTGGACGCGCTCCACACACCGAGCGCGATGACCAGGCCGGCGCCGACGCTGTTGCCGACGGTGACGACGGTCGTGACGAGCAGCTTGTTGCGCAGGGCGGCGAGGAGCGGCCCGCGGCTGTGCAGGCCGATCGCGATGGACAGCGCGAGGCCGGTCCACATCCCGAACGCGATCCCGCCGAGGACGAGCCGGCCGAGCTGCGCGGCGTGCAGGTGCCGCGGGTCTTCCCAGGGACGGCCGACGACCAGCTGCGCCACGAGCACACCGGACATCAGCGCGAGCTGGTTGGCGACGGCCTTCACGAGCTGGCGGCGGTGGATCGCGAGCGTGACGAGCAGGCCGGCGCCGCCGAACACCGCCACCCACGCACCGGGTGCGAGCAGGAAGCTCACGATGATCGCGACCTCGGAGAAGGTGACGCTCCACCGCGAGCGACCCATCGGCATCGTCGACAGGCGTGATTCCGCGAGAGCGACGATGCCGGTGACGATCACGCAGCGCCACCAGCTGGGAAGCGCCTGGTGGCCCAGCCGCACCTCGACGGCGACCCCGCCGAGGGTGAGCGCGCCCAGCAGGAGCAGGTACGCGATCAGCCTCGACGGTGTCGCCGTCTTGGTACGGGTCATGGTTCCTCTGCTAGAGCTTCGGTTCGGTGGGTCGTGCTGCGGGCTACGGCATCAGGCCGAGGTTGATGTCCACCTGGACGTGGGCGAGCATCTCGCTCAGGCTGGTGGCGGCGTCGAGCACCGGCTCACCGGGCAGCGGCGCGTAGGCCGGCGGAGCGTCGCCCCAGAAGGCGTCCTCCCAGTTGCCGTCCGTCCACTGGTTGCCGGTCCACTGGTTGCCCGTCCACGCGACCGGGTTCCAGGCCTCGCCCTTCGTGTCGATCTCACCGGTGATGGTGGTGGCGACGCCGTTGAGGGTCGTCGCGAAGTCGACGCCCCCGCGGTCGGCCTCGAGGGAGCCGAGACCGGTCGCGAGCGAGGGCTGCGTGTACGGCATGCCCGCCGGGACGTACTGGAACCCCGCCGGGATGGTCAGGCGGCCGGCGCCCTGCGCGTTCGCCGAGACGCCGGAGATCGGGTTGGCGCTGCTCTTGAGGATGTTCTTGACCTGGTCCGGCGTGAGGTTCGGGCGCACGGACAGCAGGTCAGCGACCACGCCACTGGTGACCGCCGCGGCCTGGCTGGTGCCCGAGCCCTTGATGTAGCCGTCGCCGATCAGGGCCTGCGGGTTCTCCTGCTCGATCGTCGAGGCGTGCGAGCGGGTCGCGATGATCGTGCGGCCCGGCGTGATGATGTCGGGCTTGCTGACGAGGTCAGCTGTCGGGCCCTCGGACGACCACTGCGACACGACGTCGTCGGACAGCGTGCTGTTCGCCTTGTCGTCGTACGCGCCGACGGTGAGCACCATCGGGTCGGAGCCGGGCGTCGTGATGGTGCCGTTCGTCGGGCCCTGGTTCCCGGCGCTGACGACGACGACGATGCCCTGGTTCCAGAGGCGCTCGACGGCGTAGTCGACCGGGTCGAGCAGGTAGCTCTGCGTGGAGTTGAGGCCCCACGAGAGGTTCAGGACGCGGATGTTGTACTGGCTCGCGTAGGCCGAGACCCAGTTGAGCGCCTGCAGGACGGTCGTGACGTCGGTGGCGCCGTTCGCGCCCGCGGTCTTGACCGAGATGAGCGTCGACTTGGGCGCGAGGCCGGTGTAGGGATGGCCGCCGCTCGCCGACTGCGAACCGTCGCCGCCGATGATGCCGCCCATGACCGTGCCGTGGCCGAACGTGTCGATGAGGCTTCCCTCACCGGACAGGTCCGGGCCGTAGACGACGCGGCCGGTGACGTCGGCGCTCGGCGAGATGCCGGTGTCGACGACCGCGACGCCGACGCCCTGGCCGTAGCCGCCCGCGCTCCACAGCGAGCTGGCCTTGGTGCTGCGGACCGGGTTGGTCGCGGTCGCGCTCGGGTCGAAGGTCTGTGCGTCGAACGTGATGTGGCCGTCGGGCGAGACCGACCGGACGGACGCCGTGTGCGCCAGCGCGGCCTCGGAGCCCGCCGGCACCTTGGCGCTGAAGCCCTCGATCAGCGGGATGGCCGTGCCGACGATGCCCTGCACCCGCTTCACGGCGAGCGCGGCGTCGCGCATGTGCCCGTTCTTGGCCGTGACGATCACGCTGTCCCAGCGCGTGCCCTTCGCGTGGACCGACGGTGCGTGCACCGCCGCCGCGCTGACACCGGTGGTGGCCGCCCCCACTGCCAAGGTGATCGCTGCTACCAGCGCCTTCGTCCCGCGTCGCTGCGTCACGTCGTGCCCCTCGTTCGCCCCTCGGTCCGTCTGGACTGGTGTGCCCAGACGGCTTGCACTCGAGATCTCGGCGCAACTGCACCGGCGGCACGTGGCGTTCTGGTACCGAGAATTGATAGTCACTTCTGATGAGTCCGAATTTGCGGTAGGAGCAACAGGCGCACCCAGACGGTCTCTTTCGCGCCCCGCTCGCCGGCCTTTGTCCGTTTTCGTCCCCCGACCCGACCCACATGGGGATCGCCAGCGGCCGGGTCGATAACGTCTGGGGCGTGGACCTCACGCCGAGCCCTGCGCAGCAGGCCCTGCGCGACGAGCTGCGCGCGTGGATCGCCGCGCTCGAGACCCACCCGTCCGCGATCGCTCGTCACGACGACCTCGAGGAAGAGGTCACCTCGCTCCGGGCGTGGCAGCAGCAGCTGGCGGCCGGGCGCTGGGTGGGGGTGACCTGGCCGGAGGAGTACGGCGGCCGCGGGCTGGGCCCCGTGGAGCACGCCTTGGTGCAGGAGGAGCTGGCCCGGGCCGGCGCGCCCGAGCTGGTGGGACGCATCGGCGTCAACATGGTCGGCCCGACGATGCTCGCGCACGGCACGCCCGAGCAGAAGGCCCGCTGGCTCCCCCACGTGCTCGGCGCCACCGAAATCTGGTGCCAGCTGTTCAGCGAGCCGGGCGCCGGCAGCGACCTCGCGTCGCTGTCCACCCGCGGCGTGCGCGACGACGCCAACGGCGGCTGGCGCCTGTCCGGCCAGAAGGTCTGGACGTCCTACGCCCAGTTCGCCCAGTGGGGCATCTGCCTCGCCCGCACCGACCCGGACGCGCCCAAGCACCGCGGCATCACCATGCTCGTCGTCCGCATGGACGACCCCGGCGTCACCGTGCGCCCGCTCGTCCAGCTCACCGGCGAGGCCGAGTTCAACGAGGTCTTCCTCGACGACGTGTTCGTCCCCGACGACCGCGTCGTCGGCGCGGTCAACAACGGGTGGCGGGTCGCGAACTCGACGCTCTCGCACGAGCGCGGCAGCAACCCGCGGCAGCTCGTCATCCACACGAAGCTGGTCGAGGACCTCGTGAAGCGCGCGTCCATCGGCCCGGCCTACGACGACCCGCGGCTGCGGCAGCGCGTCGCGCAGGGCTGGATGGAGATGCAGCTGTTCCGCCTGCACTCGCTGCGCTCCCTCTCGCGGCTGGCGAGCGGACAGGAGCCCGGCCCCGAAGGCTCCTCGCTCAAGCTCTGGTGGTCCGAGTCGAGCAAGCGCCTGCACGCGACCGGCATGGCGGTGCTCGGTGACGACGCACCGCTGTGGGGCGACTGGCAACGCTCGTGGCTGTACTACCAGGCGAGCTCGATCTGGGCCGGCACGAACGAGATCCAGCGCACGGTGCTCGGCGAGCGCGTGCTCGGGCTGCCGAAGGAGGAGCGCGCATGACAGAGCCGGTGCTGGTCGTCGAGGACAAGGGCGCCGTTCGCTGGCTGACGATGAACCGGCCCAAGCAGCGCAACGCGCAGGACACCGCGCTCATCGACGCGATCTCCGCGGCACTGCACGAAGCGGACGAAGACGACGACGTCCGGGTGGTCGTGCTCGCCGGCGCGGGTGACCACTGGAGCGCGGGACACGACCTCAAGGCGATCGTCGGCCAGGAAGCGCCCGACAAGTGGGTGCAGATGCGCGAGACGCCCGAGGGCAAGATGCGCCACGAGCAGCTCATGTACGTCGACCGGTGCCTCGAGCTCTACAGCTTCCGCAAGCCCACCATCGCGTCGGTCCAGGGCGCGTGCATCGCCGCCGGGCTGATGCTCGCGTCGATGTGCGACCTCATCGTCGCCGCCGACGACGCCTACTTCTCCAACCCCGTCCTGCGCATGAGCGGTGCCGGTGTCGAGCTGCTCGTCGAGCCGTGGGAGATCGGCATCCGCAAGGCGAAGGAGTTCCTCTTCACCGGCGACACCCTCGACGCGCAGGAGGCGTGGCGCCTCGGCCTGGTCAACCGGGTCGTGCCCCGCGAGGCGCTGGCCGAGCGCACGCAGGAGATGGCCGAGAAGGTCGCGCTCGTCCCGCCGATCACCGCGCAGATGGTGAAGGGCTCCATCAACCAGGTCGCGGCGCTCCAGGGCAAGGAGAACTCCTGGCGGCACCACTTCTTCGTGCACCACTTCACGCACAACACGGCGACCGCCACGCGGATGCTCGCCGAACGGCAGACGAAGGGCTCGATGAAGGAAGTGCTGGCCGACCGCGACAAGGGCGACGTCCCCGATCCGGACCGGCCCGCCCGCAAGCCCCCGGCGCCGCCCGCCCGTGACTGAGCGCCTGCCCCTCGCCGGCGTGCGGGTGCTCGACGTCGGCACGCGCATCAGCGCGCCCTTCTGCGCGGGCCTGCTGGGTGAGCTCGGCGCCGACGTCATCAAGGTCGAGCAGCCCCAGGGCGGCGACTTCATGCGCACCATCGGCCCGTTCGTGAAGGCCGAGGACGGCTCGTCGTACTCGCTGTTCTGGAGCGTCGAGGGGCGCGGTCGCCGCAGCGTGACGCTCGACCTGCGCAAGCCCGCCGGGCAAGACCTGTTCAAGCGGCTCGCATCGACGGCGGACGTCGTCGTCGAGAACTTCCGCCCCGGGACCATGGAGGCCTGGAACGTCGGGCCCGACGATCTCGACCCGCGCCTGGTCTACGTGCGCATCTCGGTGTTCGGGCAGACGGGCCCGAAGTCCAAGCGCCCCGGCCTCGACCGGCTCGGCATCGCGTTCGGCGGCCTGCTGCACCTCACCGGCTACCCCGACCGCCCGCCCGTGCGCCCGGGCATCACCGTCAGCGACTACCTCACCGGTGTCTTCGCCGCCGAGGCGGCGCTCGGCGCGCTGTACGCCCGCGACGCCGGGAAGGACGGCGGCACCGGCAGGGGCGCGGTCGTCGACGCGCCGCTCTACGCAAGCGTGCTCCGCATCCTCGAGTGGACCGTCGCGGGCTACGACCGGCTCGGCATCGTGCGCGGGCGCGAGGGCAACCGGCTGAAGAACTCCGCCCCCCTCGACAACTACCGGTCGGCCGACGGCAAGTACGTGTGCGTCGTCGCCGGCAGCGACGCGAACTTCTCGCGCCTGTGCACGGCGATGGGCCGGACCGAGCTCGTCACCGACGAGCGCTTCGCGACGCTCGAGGACCGGGCCCGCAACAACGACCTCATCAACGGCATCGTCGCCGACTGGTGCGCCACCCTCACGGCCGAACAGATCGAAGCGGCCTGCCTCGCCGCCGACGTCCCCGTCGGAACCGCGTTCGACGCCGCCGACATCGTCGCCGACGCCCACGTGCAGGCGCGCGGCGACCTCGTCACCGTCGAGGACCCGGTCGCCGGCCCCGTGCTGCAGCAGGCGCCCTACCCACGCATCTCCACGGTGCCGCCCGCCGCGCCCAGTGGCGCCCCGCGCCTCGGCGAGCACAACGACGAGGTCTGGGGCGAGCTCCTCTCGGCGGACGAGTACGCCGCCGCCAAGGAAGCCCGCCTCATCTGACGTCGACATCGGCCTTGTGCCCGCTTTGCGGCCCACATCCCTGCCACAACGCCGATGTCGACCGAACTGACGAAGTACCCACGCGAGCCGTTCCCTGACGCTAATGTCAGGGAACTTGGGTACTCGAGGGGGACTTCGATGACGAAGAGCCGGACCCGCACGGCTGTGATCCTCGGTCTTGTTCCGCTGATCGCCGCTGCGTGCAGCAGCAGCGGCAGCAAGGGCTCCGGAGGTGGTGGGGGCGGCGGCGCCAGCGGCACGCTCCGCATCGGCTACGACCTCGCCTCCCAGTTCGACAACACGTTCGACCCTTCCAAGGCGACGAGCGACTGCGCTGACATCGTCACGAAGCAGATCTACGGCCAGCTGATCGGGCGCAACACGGTCACCGAGACGTTCGACCCCGCGCTCGGGTTCGCGCAGAGCTGGGACATCGGCGCGAAGTCGCTGACCCTCCACCTGCGGCCGGGCCTCAAGTTCTCCGACGGCGAGGCGCTCGACGCCAACGCCGTGAAGGTGAACATCGAGAACAACAAGAAGAACCCGCAGAACTCCTCGATCCAGAACATCACGTCGATCGACGTCATCGACCCGCTGACGGTGCGGCTCAACCGCTCCACCACGGACGTGCTGTTCATGCTCGCCGGCCTGTCGGGCAAGGACGGCGACATGGTGGCGCCCAACCACATCGCGGACGCGAACGCCCACCCGGTGGGGGCCGGCCCGTACACGTTGACGAGCTACACCACCGGCTCCGACGTGACGCTCGCCAAGAACCCGACGTTCTTCGATGCCACGCGGATCCACGTCCCCAACCTCAAGTTCATCCAGGCCGCCGTCGGTCCGCCGAAGGTCAACGCCCTGAAGGCCGGAGACCTCGACGAGATCGACTTCCTGCTCGACAGCTACGAGAGCCTCAAGAGCAACGACAAGTTCACGGTCGCCTCGACCCCGTCGGGAGCCTTTGAGAACCTGCAGTTCCGGCTCACCCCCGGCTCGCCCCTGGCCAAGCTCAAGGTGCGGCAGGCGCTCGAGCACGCGGTCGACAAGCAGGCGTTCAACTCCGTCGTCAACGACGGCCTCGGCGAGGTCACGGACCAGCCGTTCCGCAAGGGCACGCCGGGCTACAACCCGGCGGCCGACGGCCTGTACCCGTACAACCCGACGCTGGCCAAGCAGATGCTCGCGGACGCCGGCTACCCGCACGGCTTCACGATCACGGTCGCCAAGCCGGGTGGCGGCATCGCGCTCATGGACTCCGAGAGCGACACGCTCGTCCAGCAGCTCCAGGCCGTGGGTGTGAAGGTGAACCTCAAGCCGATCCTCGGTGGTGACATCGCGACGCAGTACTACATCGGCAAGCAGGGCGACGCCTTCGCCGCCGAGGTGCTGCCGGACCTCCTGCCCGGGCAGTTCCTCACCGACAACTACAGCAAGGACCAGTTCGTCGCGATCTACTCCTACCGCGAGGACCCGCAGATCACGAAGCTGGCCAACGACTCGCTGTCGACCTCGGACGAGACGAAGGCGAACCAGCTCGCCGCCCAGGGCACGCTCATCGCGGTGCAGCAGGCCTACGACCTGCCCATCGCGTTCACCCCGCAGCTGCAGGCCTACGACAAGTCGAAGATCGGCAACCTCAAGGCGCCGGGGAGCACCTGTGACCCGGTCGACTACCGCGACGTGACCTGGAACGGCTGAGCCGGGTACGCGGGGCCATCGACAGAAGTGGGCGCGTACCTGGTCCGGCGGTTCCTGATCGCCGTCCCCGTCCTGGTGATCATCGCGTTCGCGGTGTTCGGCATGACGTACCTGATCCCCGGCGACCCGGCGCGCGTGCTCGCCGGGGAGAAGGCCACCCCGGAGCAGTACCAGGCGATCAGGCACCAGCTGTACCTCGACCGGCCGTTCTTCTCGCAGTTCGGGCACTGGTTCACCCATGCGCTGACCGGCGACCTCGGCCTCTCGGTCGAGCGGCACTCCTCCGTGACGACCGCGATCGGCCAGGCCCTGCCCATCACGCTGTCCCTGGCTCTCGGCGCGATGGTCGTGACCGTGGTCGTCGGCGTGCCGCTCGGCGTCGCCGCGGGGACCCGGCCCGGCTCCCGGCTCGACCGCGCGATCGCCATCGGCACCAGCCTCGGGCTCGCCCTACCGGACTTCTTCGTCGCGCTGCTGCTCATCGCGTTCCTGTCCGTGCGGCACCACTGGTTCCCCGCGATCAGCTACGTGCACCTCACCGACGACCCGGTCCAGTGGGCGTACCACCTGGTGCTGCCCTGGATCGCGCTCGGCATCGGCAACGCCTCGACGCTGGCCCGGCAGGTGCGGGCCGCCATGGCCGACACGATGGAGCAGGACTACATCCGCACCGCCGAGGCGAAGGGCCTGTCACGGCGCCTCATCGTCTTCAAGCACGCGCTGAAGAACGCCTCGATCACACCGCTCACCGTCCTGGGCATCCAGTTCGCCTACCTGCTCGGCGGCAGCGTGATCATCGAGGTGTTCTTCGGCCTCCCGGGCATGGGGCTGTTCTTCTACCAGGGCCTCATCAGCAAGGACGTGCCGGTCATCCAGGGCCTCACGCTCCTCGTCGCCGTGACGTTCATCGTGATGAGCATCGTCGTCGACGCGGCCTACGCCTTCGTGAACCCGAAGGTGAGGTTCGGGTGAGCACGGCCGAGGGCGCGCTGCTGCTGACCGAGCCGGGCGAGGCGGTGGAGGCCGGTGCTCCTCCCCCGTGGCGTCGCATCCTCAACCGCCTGCTGCACAGCAAGACCGCGGTGATCGCCGGTGGGTTCATCGTGCTGCTGTTCGTGCTCGCGATCTTCGCGACGCTGCTCCAGCCCGCAGACCCGCAGAAGCAGTTCTTCCACCTCACGCACGAGCTGAGCCCGCAGACCGGGCAGATCATCGACACGAGGACGTCGCTGAAGAACCTGAGCCCGAACGGCAGCCACTGGCTCGGCACCGACTACGAGGGGCGCGACATCCTCAGCCGGATCATCTCCGGCCTGCGCACCACGCTCGAGATCGCCGCGCTCGTCATCGCGTTCTCCGTCGCGGCCGCGATCCCGCTCGGTCTCATCGCCGGCTACTTCGGCCGCTGGATCGACGCCGTCATCTCACGCATCGCCGACGCGTTCTTCGCGTTCCCGCCGCTCATGCTGGCGCTGGCCGTCGCCGTGCTCGCCGGGCGCAGCATCCTGTCGATCTCGGGTGGCATCGCGATCGTCTTCGTCCCCGGGTTCGTGCGGATCGTGCGCGCGCAGGTGCTGGCCATCCGCGAGGAGACGTTCATCACCGCGTCCCGGTCCATCGGCGTCGGCGACACCCGCATGCTGGTGCGCCACGTGCTGCCCAACGTCGCTCCGCCGCTGGTGGTCCAGGCCGCCATCGGCTTCGGCTACGCGGTCACCGCCGCCGCCGGCCTCGGCGCGCTCGGCTTCGGCCCGCAGAACGCAGTGACGTGGGGCGACATGCTCAACAACGCCTACAACCACCTCGCCAGCGCCACGTGGCCCATCGTCCCGCCGGGCGTCGCGATCACCTTGGTGGTGCTCGCGTTCAACCTCATGGCCGACGTGCTGCGCGACGCGTTCTCGCGCGAGGTGTTCGTGACCGCCGGGGGGTTGGTCACGTGAGCCTGCTCGAGGTCTCCGGCCTCTGCGTCGACTTCGCCGGCCCCCAGGGCTGGCAGACCGTCGTCGACGACGTGTCCTTCTCCATCACCGCCGGCACGACGCTGGGCCTCGTCGGCGAGAGCGGGTCCGGCAAGACGGTGTCCGGGCTCGCCGTGATGGGCCTGCTGCCCAAGCGGGCGTCCCGCGTCCGCGGGTCCGTGCGCTACGAGGGTCGCGATCTGGCCGGCCTGCCCGACGACGCGATGCGCAAGGTGCGCGGCTCCGAGATCGGCATGGTCTTCCAGGAGCCGATGTCCTCGCTCAACCCGGCGTTCACCATCGGGGACCAGATCGCGGAGACCGTGCGCGCGCACGAGCACGTGTCCCGTGACACGGCGTGGAAGCGCGGCGTCGAGATGCTCGAGCTCGTCGGCATCTCCGACCCCGCTCGCCGGGCCAAGGACTACCCGCACGCGCTGTCCGGCGGCATGCGGCAGCGCGCGATGATCGCGATGGCCCTGTCCTGCAAGCCGAAGCTGCTCATCGCGGACGAGCCGACGACCGCGCTGGACGTGACGATCCAGGCGCAGGTGCTGCAGCTGCTGCGCTCGCTGCAGTCCGAGCTCGGCACCGCGATCCTGTTCATCACCCACGACCTCGGCGTGGTCGCCGACATCGCCGACCAGGTCACCGTGCTCTACGCGGGACAGGTCGTCGAGCAGGGCTCCGCCGACCGCGTGTTCCGCCGGCCGCAGCACCCCTACACCGAGGGGCTGCTCGACGCGCTCCCCCAGCTGGTGCCCCACGGCGAACCGCTGCGCGCGATCCCGGGCCAGGTCCCGCGACCGGGCCTGATGCCGCCCGGCTGCCGGTTCGGGCCGCGCTGCCGGCACGCGGTCGACGCCTGCCACACCGCCGCGGTGCAGCTGACGAAGACCGAGTCGGGCATCGCCCGGTGCATCCGGATCGCCGACCTGACGCTCGAGGGCAGCGGGGTGCGCGCGGAGGTCACCCGGCGCGAGCCCGAGCCGGCTCCGACGCCGTCCGACGAGCCCCTGCTCGAGCTCGTCGACGTCAGCAAGAGCTACCCGGTGCTGTCCGGTGTGCTGCGCCGCGAGGTCGGTCGTGTGCGGGCGGTCGACGGCGTGTCGCTCCAGCTGCGCAAGGGCGAGACGCTCGGCCTCGTCGGGGAGAGCGGGTCCGGCAAGTCCACGACCGGCCGGCTGGCGCTCCGGCTCGAGCCGCCGACCAGCGGCACGGTGCGCTTCCAGGGCCGCGACCTCGCGACGGTCAGCGCCAAGGAGCTCCGCGCGATCCGCCGCGGCCTGCAGGTCGTCTTCCAGGACCCGTACTCGTCGCTCGACCCGCGGGCGACCATCGCCGAGAGCGTCGGCGAGCCGCTCGAGGTGCACGAGGGGTTGAAGGGCCGCCGGCGCGACGACCGCGTCGTGCAGCTGCTCGACGCGGTGGGCCTCGGCGCGCACACGCTGCGCCGCTACCCGCACGAGTTCTCCGGTGGTCAGCGGCAGCGCATCGCGGTCGCGAGGGCGCTCGCCCTCGACCCGTCGGTCGTCGTGTGCGACGAGCCGGTGAGCGCCCTCGACGTGTCGACGCAGTCGCAAGTGGTGAACCTGCTCGCCGACCTGCAGGAGCGCCTCGGCCTCTCCTACCTGTTCATCGGTCACGACCTCTCGGTCGTGCGGCACGTGAGCGACCGCGTCGCGGTGATGTACCTCGGGCAGGTCGTCGAGGTCGGCCCGGCCGAGGAGCTCTACCGGCACGCCCGGCACCCGTACACCCAGGCCCTGCTCGCGGCCGTGCCGATCCCGGACCCCGAGCGGCAACGGCAGCGCGAGCGGGTCGTGCTGCACGGCGACGTCCCGTCTCCGCTCAACCCGCCGGCCGGTTGCCGGTTCCACACGCGCTGCCCGCTGGTGATGCCGCAGTGCCGTGAGGTCGAGCCACCGGTCTCGACCTACGCGGACGGACGTGGTGAGGTGCGATGCCACCTGCACCCCACGTCACCCGCCCGGCCGCTCGCGACCCTCGACCTGACCCCAGCCGCCCGACCGGCACGAAAGCCCTGAGTCACGTGATCGTCAGCACCACCCACGAGGAGGGAACAGCATGACCAGCAAGCACGTCACCGCCCGCGTGGCCGCCATCATCGCGGCCGCGTGCGCCCTGGGCCTGTCGGCCTGTGGCAGCAGCAAGTCGAGCAGTGCCCCGACCACCACGCCCACCACCGGCGCCGCGGTGACCACTGCGGCGGCGCCCGACACGTCGACGCCCGACACGTCGACGCCGTCGAGCGCGGCGGCGGGCGGCGAGCCGACCCTCACCCTCGATCCCAAGGGCCCCTACGCCCCGGGCACGAAGGTCAAGGTGTCGGCCACCGGCTTCAAGCCCAACGAGCAGGTGGGCATCAACGAGTGCGCCGACAAGGGCAACGCGACGGGCGCCGGTGACTGCGACCTCGCGAAGATCGTCCTGCTGAACACCGACAGCTCGGGAGCGGGCTCGGGGACCTACGCCGTGCACAAGGGTCCGTTCGGCGCGAACAACATCGTCTGCGGCGGCGCCACGAAGTGCCTGCTGTCGGTGGCCGAGCTGGTCGCGACCGGGGGCCTGAGCGCCTCGGAAGACATCACGTTCAAGTAGCCCTAGGGCAACCGCGCGCGCAGCGAGCGCCGGTCGAGCTTGTCCCCGGCGGTGAGCGGCAGCTCGCCGACCAGGACCAGCTCGGCCGGCAGCTCGTGGCGGGCGAGCGACGCGGCGCCGTGCGCGCAGATCGCGTCCAGCGTGGGCGGACGGCCGGCGTCCGCGGCGACCACGAACGCGACCCCGACCTCGCCCCACACGTCGTCGGCGCGCGGCACCACCGCGATCGCACGCACGCCCGGTGCCGACGCGAGCACCGACTCCACCGCCACCGGGAACACGTTGTAGCCGCCGCGCACGTAGCGCTCGACGCCGCGGCCCACGAGGTGCAGGCGGCCCTGCCCGTCGCGCCACCCGTGATCGCCGGTGCGCACGAACCCGTCGGCGCTGAACAGGGCAGCGGTCGCCTCCGGGTTGCGCCAGTAGCCGCTCGTCACCGCGGCGCTGCGCAGCAGGACCTCACCGGTCTCGCCGTCCGGCACGTCGTGGCCGTCCGCATCACGCACGGCCAGCTCCACGCCCGGCTGCGGCCGTCCCACCGTCGTCTCCGCGTCCTCCGGCGGGTCGTCGGGGTGCGTGCCGAGACCGATGCCCGCCTCGGTGCAGGAGTAGCGCGAGCACACCGGAGCACCGAACGACTCACGCGCCGCGCGGACCAGGGCCGGCGTCGCCGGACCCCCGCCGATCATCACCAGGCGCACCGACGAGAGGTCGGTCTCGGGCAGCGTGGGATCGGCGAGCATCAACGAGAGCTGCGTCGGCACGCCCGACAGCGTCGTGAGGCGATGCTCGGCGGTCATCGCCAACGCGTCCCGGGCCGTCCAGCGCCGCAGGAGGTGCGCCGTCGAGCCGCGCTGCAGGTGGCCGGGGAGCTTCGTCATGAAGCCCAGGTGGGCGAGCGACGTGCCCGAGAGCGTCGCGCCGCCGCCCGACCACGTGTCTCCGACGTCGATGTGGCGGATCGCGTCGAGCTGGCGGCCCGCGAAGATCGCGGCCTTCGGCTTGCCCGTGGTGCCGGAGGTCGCCACGAACGCGATGGGGTCGTCGGGTGCGAGCGGCTCTGCGGCGGGCGGCCGGCCACCCGCGATGCGCAGCTCGTCGAGCACCCCGAGGCCGTCGACGCGCACGCACACGTCACCGGGCGTCCCGTCGTACGCGGTGATGATGACCGCCGGCGTGACGAGGTCGAGCAGGTGCTGCTGCTCGGGCCGCGCGAGCCGCGTGTTGATCCCGAGAGTGATCGCTCCCACCTTCGCGGCGCCGAGGTACGCGAGCGGGTAGGCGAGCGCGGTCGGCAGCACGAGCACGACGACGTCACCGCGCTGCACACCCCGCTCGGCGAGCCCGGCCGCGACCTCGTCGGAGATGCGGTCGAGCTCGGCGAAGGTCAGGTGGTGATCACCCGCCGTGTACGCGATCCGATCGCCGTGCCGGCGCGCCGCCTCACCGGCCAGATCGCGCAGGAGCACAGGCGTTTCTCCCTCTCTCGGGGCGCGCCGGAGTGACGTGATTGTGACATGGACGTCAGGTTCGCTGATGAGCCTCTACTCTCTTCGACGTGCCTAGCAAGCCCCGCGCCAAGAAGGTCGCCACGGCGCCCTCAGCGCGAGGGGGCGCACCCGCCCAGGAGCGCGAGCTGCGGGCCCAGGGCCAGAAGACCATGCGGAAGCTGCTCGAGGCCGGGCGCCAGGTCTTCGAGAAGCGCGGCTACCACGCCGCCCGGGTCGACGACGTCGTGAAGCGCGCGAAGACCTCGCACGGCACCTTCTACCTGTACTTCTCGAACAAGGAAGACCTCTTCAAGGCGCTGGCCGTCGACGCGGTCGAAGAGCTGCAGCGCGTCACCGAGGCGATGCCCGAGGTGACGCCCGACGGCGACGGCTACGCGCGCCTCTACGACTGGATGGGTCTGCTCACCGACGCGTACACGCGGCACGGCACCGTGCTCCGGCTCTGGACCGAGGGCGAGATCGTCGACAACGAGCTCGGCGCGCTGGGCGTCAGCCTCATCGAAGGCATGTCGCGTTCGCTCGCTGACCACGTCGTGCCCAACGACCAGCACGCGTTCAACCCGCAGCTCGCCGGCGTCGCGCTGCTCGCGATGGTCGAGCGCTGCAACTACTTCGTGCAGTCGCGCACGCTCCCCTACGACCGTGAGCAGATGGTCGAGACGCTGTCGCAGCTCGTCTTCGCCGGCACGTTCGCGCCGATCACGCTCAAGGTCGTGACCCGCCCCGCTCGCCAGCGCGCCTGACCCCTGCCGATGGACCTCGAGCCCGATGCGGACATGCGCGATGCGCGGGCGGCGATCCGTGCGCTGCTGAACGGTGAGTGCTCCCCCGCGGTCGTCCGCGCGCACGTCGAGAGCGGCACGCCGGCCACGTCGCTGATCGAGCGGCTCATGGCGGACGGCTGGTGCGACCTCGAGCTGCCGGGTGATCTGCTCGTCGCGGGCGTCGTCGCCGAGGAGCTCGGCCGCGCCGTCGCACCGGTCGCCTGGTTGCCGCGCATGGCGGCGCGCGCCGTGGCCGGTGCGGACACGACGGCCACGGCCCTCGCCGTGAGCGAGGGTGGTCCCGGCTTCGTCCCGCAGCCGGTCACGACCGCGGTCGTCGAGGGACGGCTGGTGGGCACGAAGACGGCCGTGCTCGGCTGCGACGGCAGCGAGGCGATCGTCGTCATCGGGCGCGACGCGGATGCGCGCCTCGGCGCCTGGGTCGTGGAGCCGGAGCACTACGTCGCGACCCCGGTGACGCCGATGGACGCCACCCGCCCTTGGGCCGACGTCACCGTCGACGCTCCCGCGGGCGCCTCCGTCGCCGCCGACCCCGAGCTGCGCGACGGGCTGGGCACGGCGCTCGCGCTGCAGGCCGCGGAGACGGTCGGCGTCTGCCAGCGGCTGCTGGACGACACCGTCGCGTACGTCAGCGTGCGCGAGCAGTTCGGCAAGCCGGTCGGCTCGTTCCAGGGCCTGCAGCACACGCTCGCCGAGGCCCACCTGCTCAACGAACGGGCGCGCGGAGCGACGACGCTCGCGCTGCTGTCCGTGTTCGAGCGCGACCCGCAGGCGCCGCTCGCGGTGGCCTCCGCCTGCGTCGCCACGAAGGACGCCGCCGTGCGCATGGCGCGCGACGCGCTGCAATCGCACGGCGGCATCGGCTACACCTGGGAGCACGACCTGCACTTCCCGCTGAAGCGGGCCCGCGCGAACGCGCTGATGTGGGGCACCGCCGCCTGGCACCGCCAGCGCGTCGCCGACCTCCTCGGCCTCCCGGCCGCCTCCTGAGGCCTACAGGTCCGGCGCGGTGGGGTCGCGCACGAGGTCCGGCTTCAGCGCCTGACGGACGTTCACGACCATCGCGCTGAAGTCGCTCACCGCGACGACGTGCCCCTCGGCATCCACCACCTGGCAGTCGATGATGATCAGCGTGCGACCGGCACGCAGCACCGTCGAGACGGCATCGACGTAGTCGCCCTTCGGGCGCCCGAGGTAGCGCACATGCATGTCGGCGGTCACGATCGTCTGCTCGCCCGGCGTGAACCCGCTGCCGATCGCCGCGCACGTCCCCGCCGACACGTCGACCAGGGTCGCGATCGCACCGCCGTGCAGGTTGCCGGTCGCGTTGAGCGCGTTGCCGGCGATCGGGAGGCGGGCGCGGACTCCGTCGGGCCCGGCCTCGATGAGGCTGATGTCGAGGTGCGCGTGCAGCGGGGTCTGCCGCTGGAAGTCGTTGACCCGCTTCTGGTCCGCGGCACTCAGGTCCTGCAGCCGCCAGTCCGGACCGGTCCGCATGGTCATGACGTTCCGCTGCTCGTCGCCCACGGCCCGACGCTACCCTGACGCGAACGTCAGGGATCGGCGGCGGGAGGGTGAGATGGCGCGGCGCAACGAGACACCCGAGGTCGCGGCCTTCCGCGCCGAGCTGCGCGCCTGGCTCGCCGCGAACCTCGACGACGCGACACGTGAGGCCGCCCGGGGCGGCGGGTTCGCCACCGGCGAGAACCTCGCGACGATGCGGGCGTGGCAGAAGCGCATCGACGACGCCGGCTTCTCCGCCATCACCTGGCCGGTCGAGCACGGCGGGCGGGGGGCTGGGCCGCTCGAGCAGGCCGCGTACGCCGAGGAGATGAGCGAGGCCGGCGCGCCCGGCACGCTCAACCCGATCGGCATGGCGAACATCGCGCCGTCGATCATGCAGTGGGGAACGCTTGAGCAACAGGCCTTCTACCTGCCGCGGATGCGCAACGGCACCGACGTGTGGTGCCAGGGCTTCAGCGAGCCCGGCGCGGGCAGCGACCTCGCGTCGCTGTCGACGAAGGCCGTGCGCGACGGTGACGACTACGTCGTGTCCGGGCAGAAGGTCTGGACCTCGATGGCGCACATCGCCGACTGGTGCGAGCTGCTCGTGCGCACGACGCCGCTCGACCAGGCGCCGAAGCACAAAGGCCTGTCGGTCCTCATCGTCGACATGCACGCGCCGGGCGTGACGGTCCGGCCGCTGCTCACCCTCACCGGCGACCACGAGTTCAACGAGGTCTTCTTCGACGACGTGCGCGTGCCCGCGACCGCGTTGCTCGGCCCGCCGGACCAGGGCTGGCGCGTCGCGATGACCACGCTGAACAACGAGCGCGCCGGTGTGCTCACGCTCGCCATCGGCGCGCGCAAGAAGGTCGGCGACCTCATCACGTCCGCGCACGACCGCGGCAACGCGGGCGACCCCGTCGTGCGCCAGGCGCTCGCGCGGTCCTGGGTCGCGGCCGAGGTGCTCGCGCTGCTCGGCGAGGAGTCGATCGCCGCCGCCGCTGCGGGGCAGGAGGCCGGTGCCGTCGCCAGCCTCGGCAAGCTGGTGTGGGCCGACGCCGACGCCGCGGCGTGCGCCGCGGCCGAGGTCGTGCTCGGCCCCGACGCGGCGAGCGGCTCGTGGGGTCGGCAGCGCAGCTACCACCCGGCGATGTCCATCGCCGGTGGCACGACCGCGGTCAACAAGGGTGTCGTCGCGACGCAGGTGCTGGGCCTTCCCCGCTCCCGCTGACGCCGGCGCAGCGGGAGGGTGCCGCGCGCGCCGCGCGCCTACGCTGCGGGCGATGGACGTGCGCACCGACCGCGTAGGGCTGCTGCTCGACCAGCTCGACTCGAGCATCGACTTCGCGCGCGAGCGCCTCACCGGGCTCACCGACGACGAGATGATGTGGGAGCCGGTCCGGGGCTGCTTCTCCGTTCGTCGCCGGGGTGACGCGCGGTCACCCCGCCCTGTCGGGGCGGGCGACTGGGTGCTCGACTGGGGCGTCGACGACGGCGCACCCGAGCCGTTCACCACCATCGCGTGGCGGCTGGGTCATCTCGGTGCCGGCACCGCCGGCCGGTGGGAGTGGACCTTCGGTGACCGCCGCGCCGACATGGATGCGGACTACCCGTACAGCGCGTCGGCCGACGCGATGCTGGCCGAGCTGTGGGCCTGGCTGCAGCGCTGGCGTGAGGGCGTGGACGGCCTCACCGACGAGCAGCTCGACACGGTCGGCTTCGGCCAGTACCCGCACGGGCTCGACCCCGACCTGCCGATCATCGCCATCGTCTGGTGGGTGAACCGCGAGGTCATCCACCACCTCGCGGAGGCGGCGACCCTGCGCGATCTCTACGCGAACCGGGCCTCGCTCGGCGCGGGGTGAGGCCGCCGATCTACCGCTGATCTTGCCGTCCCGCTACCGCTAGTGCGCGACGACGAGGGTTCCGCGCGCGGTCGTGTGCCGTCCGTCGCGACCCACGAGTGACCGTCCGGCCGCGGAAGCGGTGAACGTCCACTGATACGTACCGGCCGCCGCGGTCCGCGCGCCGTTCCAGCGCACCGAGACACCGCCGGTCAGCGAGGTGCCGTGCCGATGCATGGCGATGTGGCCGCGAGCCGAACGAAGCGTCATCGTCCACGTGGTGAGGGTGCGGCTGGTCATGACCCGTAGCACCGCGGCACGGTTGCGCACCAGCTTGGGCGCGAGAACGCCCAGCAGCCGCGGTCCGTCACCCGCGACCGCCGGGTTCGGAAGGAGATGGACGTTCCCGTCGTCGCCTATCCACGCGATGAAGTCGTCATCCGCCGCGAGGTAGTAGCGACCGGGGACGAAGAGGTGGCCGAGTCCGACCTCGGTGTCGGCGCCCGAGCCGAGGTCGATGACGTGCACGGTGTGGTCGTCGGAGGTCAGCACGACCGCCGAGCCGTCGAGCAGGCGCACCTCCCGCGCAGGCACGGGCAGCGACACGGTGCGGTCAACGCTGTCATCGGGCCGGAGGTGGACGGCCGTGGCATACGTAGAATCGACGATGTTGCCGTCGTGGAACTGGCTGAAGCCCCAGAGCACCCAGTCACCCCTGATCTGGATGACGTCCGGAGCTTGGAGTCCGTCGACGGCGTCGGTCACCGGCGGACGCAGCTCGACGTCGGGCCGGTCCGGGTGGGCCAAGTCGTGCAGCCACACGGAGGTCCTCGCGCCCTTCCGGACGGCGCGATCCCCGTCGATGACATCACAGCCGGGAAGCTCGAGCGGTGCGGCCTGGGGCGCGGCGAGGTCGTACACCCAGGTCTTCTGGATGCCCCAGCACACGGAGACCCGGTTGCCCGACAACGTCGGGTTCATCGGCGTCGCCTGGAAACGGCGCCGGAACAGCACTGCACCGCCCGCGGTGGTGTCGTAGACGACGAGCTCGGAAGCCATGCCACGGACCTGGCGAAGGATCGCGACTCGTCCGCCGGACACCGACGGACGCGTCCCGGTCACCGGCGTCGCAGGAAGGGCCGGCAGCGGTGTCGCTACCAACGCGCCTCCCGTCCGCCGTACCGCGATCTGTCGTGCCCGCAGTCGGTTCGCGATCGGCTCCTGATAGCCGACGAAACCAGGAGCGGCGTAGATCGACTGGGGCCCCACCGAACCGGCAAGGCTGACGAGAGGTCCCCTCCCTGCGGCGCCTGGGTTGACCGCGTAGATCCCTGCAGTGCTCGCATCGCCCGGCCAGACCTCGGCGAAACCGTCACCCCACGGCACGACCTCGCCCAGGGCGGCGTCGCTCGCCACGCACCGCGCGGCCGAGCACGTCACCGGGTGACCGTCAGCGCTGGTCCATGCGAGCCCTGTCGCAGTGACGGCGAGGTTGGTGATCGGACCGCCAGTCGGCCAGGTGCGGACCGTCGAGAGGTCGGCTCGCGACGCCTGCACCACGTGCTGCGCAGCGGCGTCGTAGTAGTAGACGGAGTCGGTGGTGAGAGCGACCGGCCCGCTCGCGTTCGCCGGCAGCGGATGGAGGTTGTGCCAGAGCTCGCCGCTGGTGTCGGTGAAGTCGACGTACCCGGCGCCGGGCCCGCCGTTGGGCGTGGACGGGGGCGGGGGGAAGCCCGGCGCAACCGGGCCGGGGACGGCGTCGGGCGCCGACCAGGCGATCGCGGCCCCCGTCCGATCCGCGGATGCTGCCGTGACCTGCGCTCCGCCTCCGAAGTAGTCGAGCTCACGGCTGGTCCCGTCGAAGCGGTGCAGCATCACTGTGCTCGCGCCGGCCAGCCAGCCGTCGCCGGTGCCGGACAGGAACACCTCCCCGCCACCGCCCCCGCGCACCGCGCCGAGCGGGTGCGCAACGCCGTTCGGCATGAGGCGCGCCGACCATGCGGTTCCGATGTGCCCCGCACCCCAAGCCCCGGTGTACAGCACGTTGCCGACGATCTGCGCCTGCGGAGTGTCGCCGAGCGCGTAGGTGGCGCCGTCGCGCAAGCGCAGCGTCGCCTCACCAATGTTGTAGGCGGGCGAGCGGTACTCGACGAGCGCGTCGTCGGTTCCCGCCGCAACATCGATCTCGTTCGCCTTGCCGTCCGGCGCGGCGGGCAGCACCACCTCGCCAGGCGCAAGCGCGGTAGGCGTTTGCCGCGCCGCCGCTCGGGCGGCGGCGCTCGTCGGGGCCACGGACACCGGAAGGGCCGCGAGGACCGCCAGCAGCCACGTCAGCCAGCGGCGGGAGGCCATGAGGGCATGGTGGCGCCACGGGCCCCGCGGCGGACGGGAATCGCCAAGATGACCGCTCCCTTGCCCCCGATCGGCCGCTCGGGGGCAGCCGGAGCCCATGCGATCAGCCGTGGACCGCACCACACTCGTGAAGGCGGCACGCCCGGATGTGTCGTCGCGCATCGGCTCCCCCGCCGGCATCAACGACGAGCTCTCGCCTTTGCTGAAGATGACGGTGCCGCGCACGCTGCTCGGCCGCAGACTGGCCTCCGCCCGCCGAGATCAGCGGTGCGGCGCATTCAAGCCGAAAGCATCGGGCGGTCATCGGTTCTGCCTAGCACGCGGGTCTGACATCGCGGGGTCGCGATTCTTGCTGTGGCACAGCAAGAATTCCTCGGTCAACCTCTTGACGTCCGGATGGATCGAACGTATGTTCGATCTATGCGGGAGATGACTCGGGGCACGCCGTGGGCGGAGCTGGCCCGCGATGCGAGCGACCCGTTCCTGCAGCTGGGCGCCGACCCGGCCTTCGCCGCGGCGCTCGACGCCGCCCAGGCCGCGTGGGCCGCCGACGAGCCCCACGTCGATGCGGTCCGCCTCGCTCCCGACGGCGACGAGATCACGACCGTCGAGGACGAGCGGGCGCCGACCGTGCGCGAGCAGCTCGCCGACGCGGCCGGGGCCGACTTCGCGCGACGCATGGCGATCCTCGAGCAGATCGACCCGCGCGAGCTCGACGGCTGGGAGTCCGAGGAGCACGCCCGGCTCTGGGCCACCGTGGCGGCGCACGTCGCCTACCAGCAGATCGGGGCGCGCCTGGCGGTCGACGCGCGGTGCCGCTCTCCCAAGCAGGGCGGCGCGAGCTTCGCCGGCACCAGCCTCGCGGTCGCGGAGAAGGTGAGCCCCGGCACCGCGGACATCCGGCTCGCCGACGCCCGGCAGGTCATCGACCGCCTGCCCGACCTCGTGGCCCTGCTCGGCGCCGGTGAGATCAGCGAGGCGCACCTGCGCAGGGTCCTCGAGGCGACGCGCACGCTGTCCCGGGACGACTGCCTCACCGTGCAGGCACGGCTCGCCACGAAGGCCCCGCACCTCGCCCCAGGACAGCTCGGCCGGGTCGCCCGCCGGGCCGCGGCCGCGATCGACCCCGACGACTTCACCAAGCAGCACACGTCCGCTCGAGAGCATCGCTGCGCGTACGTGCGGCCCGGCGAGGACGGCATGGCGTTCCTAGGGATCAACGGCCCCGCCACGCAGATCGCGCTCGCCCACCTCTCCCTCGAACAGGCCGCGCGGGCGCTGCGCGCCGCCGGCGACCCGCGCACGCTCGACCAGCTGAGGTGCGACCTCGCCCTGGAGCGGCTGCAGGGGATGACCTTCGCCGATGCGCCCGCGCCGGCCGGTGACCCGGCCACGCCCCCGAGCCGCCGGACCAAGCACGGCCGACCGGTCAAGGTCGTCGTGCACGTCGATCTGCGCACCCTGCTGCACGGCGCCAACACCCCGGGTGAGGTCACCGGCGTCGGACCCGTCCCGGCCGACATCGCCCGCGCGCTCGCGGCCGAGAGCAACGACTGGTGGCGCCTGGTCGTCGACCCGCGCTCCGGGGTGTGCCGCGACTACGGCCGGCTGAAGAAGCCCGGCCAGGACCTCACCGACCTCATCGTCGCCCGCGACGAGACGTGCCGGGCGCCCATGTGCGACAAGGACATCGACGACCTCGACCACGCAACCGAACGACACCGCGACGGACTCACCACCGAGGCGAACCTCGAAGGCCTCTCGGCGCACTGCCACACCGTGAAGAGCGACGGCGGCTGGCAACCCACGCTGCATCCCGACGGCACGGTCACCTGGACCAGCCCGCACGGCACGGAGCACACCGTGCGGGCGAAGGACCACCGGCTCGACATCCGCAACGACCTCCAGCGTCGCCCCTTCTACGACATCGACACCTCGACGCTGCCCGCAGGACCTCGTCGCGACGCCATCGAGCAGATCCAGCGCGAGCTCGCCGAGCGGATCGCCGCCATCCCCGACGAACCGCCGTACTGACGCTCCGTGGCGTGCCGAGACGGCCTTGAGGCTCTAGCCGCGGGGGAGGCCGAGGACGCGTTCGGCGATGATGTTGCGCTGCACCTCGTTGGTGCCGCCGGCGATCGTGTTGGCGAACGAGTGCAGGTACGCGTCCTCCCAGCTGCCCTCGTGGATGTCGTGCGACGGCGCGACGTTCTCGGCGATGAACGCGTCCGGCCCGCTCCACTGCACGGCGGTGTCGTAGAGGCGCTGCGCGGCGGTGGAGCCGTAGAGCTTGAGGATCATGTGCTCGGGCGCCGGCTCGCCCTTCACGAACTTGGCGAAGCCCAGCTGGCCGAGCGCGCCCATCGCGGTCGCGTCGACGTAGTGCGCGGCGACGGCGTCGCGGTAGCGGGGGTCCGACCCGAGCGCGGGGCTCTCGACGCCGAGCCGCACCAGCTCGTCGACGTCACCGGACAGGCGCGTCCACGCGCTGAGCCAGAGCATTCCGCGCTCGTGCCCGAGCGAGCCGACCGAGATCGCCCACCCCTGACCACGCTCGCCGATCATGTTCTCCGGCGGCACGACGACGTCGTCGAAGAAGACCTCGTTGAAGTCGGCGAAGTGCGGGCTCGTCAGCTCGGGCAGCGGCCGCGGGCGCACACCGGGCGACTTCATGTCGATGACGAACGTCGTGATGCCCTTGTGCTTCGCGACGTCGGGCTCGGTGCGCACGAACGCGAAGCACCAGTCAGCGTCGTGCGCACCCGACGTCCACACCTTCTGGCCGTTGATGTGCCAGCCGTCGGCGTGCAGCTCCCCCTTGGTCCGCAGGCCGGCGAGGTCGCTGCCCGCGTTGGGCTCGCTCATGCCGAGGCACCAGGTCGCGTCGCCCTTGAGCATCGGCAGCAGCCAGCGCTCCTGCTGCTCGGCGGTGCCGAACTGCTTGAGGCTGGGACCGATGATCCCGATGCCCTGCGGGTTGAGGCTGCGCGGAAGTCCCCGCCGCTCGAGCTCGAGCATGTAGGCGAGCGTCTGCGCCGCCGTCGCGTTGCGCCCACCCAGCTCGGGCGGCCAGCCGGGGATGAGCCACCCCGCGTCGAACAGGGTGCGCTGCCACGTCTTCGCCCACGCGGGCAGGTGGGCGCTGGAGGTCTTCTTCTCGAGCATGTCCGCCGGCGCCGGCGCGTTGGCGTCGAGCCATGCCGAGAGCTCGGCCCGGAACGCTTCGGTCTCCTCGTCGTAGGACAGCCGCACAGCGCCACGATAGTTTGCTGACACGCGTGTCAGTGACGGGACAGGTGAGATGAGCGACGAGCTGGCCTCCGTGGTGCGCCGGGTGCTCGCCGATGCGGGCGGGACCGGGCACGCACGGGCGGCGTACGGCGAGGCCCGCGGCGCCGGTGACGCGGCCTGGAAGGCGCTTGCCTCGACCGGCGTCGTCGGGCTGCTCGCGCCGGACAGCGGCGCCGGGATGCGCGAGGTCGGCACGGTGTGCGGCGAGCTCGGCGCGGTCGCCTCGCCGCTGCCCTACATCTCCTCCGCGGTCGGCGCGCTGTCGCTGCTGCCTGCCGACGACCCGTGGGCCGCGCGCATCGCCGAGGGCGACGCCATCGGCGTTCCGGCGCTGCTCGAGCCGAAGCGGGGCTACGACCTCACCCCGGCCGCCACGGTGAGCGGCGACCGCATCACCGGCGAGAAGGTGCACGTCGTCGACGCAGGGGCCGCCGACGTGCTCCTCGTGACCGCCGGCGACGGCGTGTGGGCCGTGGCGCCCGGCGACGTCGAGGTCGTTGCGGGCGACTCGACGGACGGCTCCCGGCCGGAGGCCCGCGTCGTCCTGCGGGACGCGCCGGGCACCCGCGTCGCCGGACTCGACGTCGTCGCGCGCGCGGTGGACCGCCTGCGGGCGGCGCTGGTGGCGGACGCGGTCGGCAGCGCGCGGGCGGCCTTCCAGCTCGCGCTCGACTACAGCAAGGTGCGCGAGCAGTTCGGCGTGGCGGTCGGCTCGTTCCAGGCCGTGCAGACGTTGCTCGTCGACGTCATGCGTGACGTCGAGACGTCAGCCGTCACGGGCCGCAACGCGCTCGACGCGCTCGACGACCCCGAGGTCAGCCCCGACGAACGTCACCGGGCCGTGCTGCTCGCGAAGGCGCAGTCCGCGGACGTGCTGCCGCGGGCGCTCGAGAGCTGCATCCAGGTGCACGGCGGCATCGGCTTCACATGGGAGCACGACGTCGGCCTGCACTACAAGCGGGCGCTGTCGCTCGCGGCCGCGTACGGCGACGCGACATCGTCGCTCGCCGCCCTCGCCGACCTCGTCGTCTAGGAAGCCGCGAGGGCCGCGCGCCGGTCGGCGCAGTCGTCGCGCACGACGCGTGTGGTCGACGGCGGGTTGTGCACGAGCAGCGCGGCCGGCCGGATCGGACGCGGGACGAAGTTGCCGCCGCAGTTGGGGCAGCGGCCGGCGTAGACCTCGTCGACGCACGTCACGCAGAACGTGCACTCGTAGGTGCAGATGCGGGCGTCGGGGCTGTCCGGCGGCAGGTCGCGGTCACAGCACTCGCAGCTCGGGCGGAGCTCCAGCATTCGTTGCCTCCTCGGGGGCGCGGTGACGCCGCATGCGACGATCTCAGTGTGGACGACCAGATCAGCGCGATCGAGGCAGTTCCGCTGGTCGAGGCCGGCGCGGTGCTGCTCGACGTGCGTGAGCAGTACGAGTGGGACGCCGGTCACGCCCCGCAGGCGGTGCACATCCCGATGTCCCAGCTGCAGAGCCGCGCGCAAGAGATCCCCGGCGACCGCACCATCGTCTGCATCTGCCACGTCGGCGGCCGCTCGGCCGTCGTCGTCAACGCGCTCAACCAGGGCGGCTGGCACGCGCTGAACCTCGTCGGCGGCATGGAGGCCTGGCTTCACGAGGGCCTGCCGATCGTGCGCGACGACGGCTCCCCCGGCGCCGTCGCCTAGAGCCCGGTCGGCTCGCCCCGCGCGAAGCCCATGACCAGGTCGTGCAGGCCGTCGACACCGCTGCCGTGCAGCGTCATCCCGCCGTCGACGGTGATGGTCTGGCCCGTGATGTAGCGCGCGGCGTCGGAGCAGAGGAACACGACGACGTCGGCGACCTCGGTGGGCTGCCCGATGTAGCCGAGCGGGACCTTCCGGGTCCAGAACTCCTCGGCCTTGGGGATGGCGATGAGCGGTGACGTCATGCCCGTAGCGATGCTGCCCGGCGCGACCGCGTTGACGCGGATGGTCGGGGCGTACTCGAGCGCGGCGGTGGCCGTGAGCGCGTGCACGCCGGCCTTCGCCGCCGCGTACGGACCCTCTCCGGCGGCCGGGCGCTGGCCGCTGATGCTGCCGGTGTTGACGATCGCCCCGCCGCCGGCGGCGAGCACGTGCGGGATGGTCGCGCGCAGCACGTGGAACGCGCCGTCGAGGCAGACGCCGCGGACCCGCGCCCACGTCTCGTCGTCGGTCTCGTGCAGCAGCGACATCCAGCCGACGCCCGCGTTGTTGAAGACGCAGTCGAGCCCGCCCAGCGCACCGACCGCGGTGTCGACGGCTGCGGTGACGGCCGCCCCGTCGGTGACGTCGACGACGTAGCCGGTGCCGCCGACCTCCTTCGCCAGGTCGACGACGTCCTCGTTGATGTCGAAGAGCGCGACCCGCGCGCCCTCCTCGACGAAGCGCTTGGCCGTCTGCAGGCCCATGCCGCTGGCGGCCCCGGTGAGGATCGCGCGCTTCCCGTCGAGGCTGGCGCCCATCAGAAGACGCCCATCAGACGGACGCCCCGACCGGCAGGCCGTACAGGCGGGAGGCGTTGTCGCCCAGCACCTTGCGCACCACCTCGTCACCGAAGGGCTGCGCGTGCTCGCGCGCCTCGACGACGGTTCCGGGGAAGTCGCTGTCCCAGTGCGGGTAGTCGCTGGCGTAGACGATCGCGTCGGAGCCGAGGTGCTCGATGAACGTCGGCAGGAACTCGTCCTCGCACTCGAAGGAGAAGTAGCACTGCCCGCGCGCCACGAGCTCCTTCATGTCGGTCTTGAGGTTGGGCAGCAGCTCGGCCCGCTTCTCCTTGTGCTCCTGAGCCCGCGAGAGGAAGTACGGAACCCAACCGACGCCCGCCTCGAGGAACGCGAAGCGCAGCCGCGGGTGCGCATCCATCACGCCACCGAGCGCCAGCGCGGTGAAGGCGACCATCTGGTCGAGCGGGAACGAGAGCAGGTGCACCTGCGCGTAGTTGGCGAAGTACTCGGCGCCCGGCATCGCAAGGTTCATGCCCGGCGCGCTGTGCACGCCGACGGCGACGTCGAGCGACTCGGCCGCCTCCCACAGCTCACCGAGCGACGGGTCGTCGAGCGGGCGGCGGCCGACGAGGGGAGGCACGGTGACGGCGACGGCGCCGAGGTCGACGCAGCGGCGCATCTCCTCCACCGACCGGCGCACGTCCTGCAGCGGCAGCACGGCCACGCCCTTCAGCCGCTCGGGTGCGCGGCCGCACACGTCGGTCAGCAGCCAGTCGTTGTAGGCCTGCGCGACGTCGCATGCGAGACCCGCGTCGTCGTAGCCGGTGACGCCGATGACGAGGCCGCCGTACAGCACCTGCACGTCGATGCCCTCGGCGTCCATGTCGCGCAGCCGCTGGTCGAGGTCGAGCGCACCCGGCAGGCATGCCGGCGCGAGCGAGGAGTCGACCGGCACGCCACAGCCCGGGCCCTCCTGCAGCGGGTAGAGCTTGCCGCCGATCTTCGCGACCGGCTTGCCACCGCTGTGCCCGAGGCCGACCCAGTGCGGTCGCTTGGCCGACAGGTCCTTCCAGGCGGTGACGTCCTCGTTGATGTGGGCGTCGGCATCGACGACGGTCATCGGCGGACCTCCGGGTCGCTCGTGGATCAGTCGCGGGTGAGGAGCACGCAGCCGGCGATGGGGCCGCCGCCATTGGCCATGGCGGCCACGCGGGGTGAGCCGGGGATCTGCCGCTCGCCCGCCCGGCCCATGAGCTGCAGCACCGACTCGTGGATGTGCCCGTAGCCGTGCAGGCGGCCGGCGGAGAGCTGGCCGCCGCTGGTGTTGAGCGGCAGCCGGCCGTCGCGCGCGATGTTCTGTCCGCCGTCGATGAACGCGCCGGCGCCGCCGGGCTCGACGAGCTTCAGCGCCTCGAGCCACGCGACGGTGAGCCAGGAGAAGCCGTCGTAGAGCTGCGCCATCTGCACGTCCGCCGGCGTGAGGTCGGTGCGCGTCCACATCTGCGCCGCCGCGTCGCGGCACGCGAAGGTGGTGAGGTCGTCGAACTGGTCCCACGACGGCCGGCCGCGCAGCGCGGTGCCCACCGCCTCGAAGCGCACCAGCGGGTGCGGCGCGTCGCCGGCGGTGTCGACGTGGCTGACGACCAGCGCGGTGGCGCCGTCGCACGGGGCATCGCAGTCGTAGAGGCGGAACGGCGTGGTGATGATGCGCGAGGCCATGTAGTCCTCGTGCGACAGCGGCTCCGTGTAGACGGCGTTCGGGTTGAGCGCGGCGTTGCGCCGGCCGTTGACGGCGATCCAGCCGAGCTGCTCCTGCGTCATGCCGGTCTCGTGCATGTAGCGGCTGGCCATCATGCCGATCCAGTTCGCCGCCGAGTACGCGCCGTACGGGAGGTTCCACTGCATGAAGGCGCCGACGCGGAACGAACCGCCCCCGCCACCGCCGACGCCGATGCCGGCCCGGCCACCGGTGCCCTGCGCAGTCGCCTCGGTGACGGTGCGGTAGACGAGCGCGTGCTTGCAGAGGCCCGCGGCGACCGCGAGCACGGCGGCGATGGTCGCACCGACCTGCGCCGGGCCTTCCTGGCCGCCGTGGTGCCAGCCGAGGTTCAGCCGCAGCGCGTCCTGCACCGACGGCGTGCCCGGGCCGGAGAAGCCGGCCGGCTGGGCCATGGCCCCGGGGTAGGCCGCGAGGCCGTCGATGTCGGACGGCTTCAGGCCCGCGTCCTCGATCGCCCGCAGCGCGGCCTCGATGGTGAGGTCGAGCTCGTCGCGGTTGAGCCGCCGCCCGACCTCGCTCTGGCCGATGCCGCGGACGTAGGCCTTGCTCTCCGGCTTGTCGATCACGCCGACGGCTCCGGCTCGAACAGGGGGATCCAGACCTTGCCCTCGTTGTCCTCGTGCTCCTCGAACACCGCGCGGACGGCCATGCCGATGTGCACGTCCTCGGGGGCGACGTTGACGAGGTTCGTCGTCAGGCGCACGTCGGGCTGCTCCTCGATCTCGATGATGGCCACGACGTAGGGCGGCGGCATCAGCGGGTTCCACGCCTGGTGGTTGACGGTGAACGCGGCCACGGTCGCCCGGCCGCTCACGGCCGCGGGAGCGATGTTGCGGCCGTAGCACTTGGGGCAGACGGGCGTCGGCGGGTGGATGCGGTAGCCGTCGTCCTGGCAGGTCTGGAAGACCAGCTCACCCCGCTCACCCCCGGTCCAGAACGGCGCGGTCAGCCCCGTCAGGTGGGGCAGCAGCCGGAACGGCTTGGCCGGCGTGCTCGGATCGGAAGCCGTGCTCATGCTCCGGCCTCCAGCCGAATCGCGGTGGTCAGTCCTTCTCGGCGAGCGACGCGGCGTCGAACGCCTGCTTCGCGATGTGCAGCGCCTGCACCGCCGGCAGCACCCCGAACGACGGCTGCGTCAGCATGATCGTGGCGACGACCTCGTCCCACGTGGCGCCCAGCTCCCGCGCGAACTGCGCGTGCCGTTGGATGCCCGGCTCGTTGCGCACGCCCACGGTGCACGCGAGGCGCACCAGCTCGTGGGTCTTGCGGTCGAGCGCGGTGACGTCGTCCAGCGCGGCCAGCCACTCGCTCTGCGCCGTCTGCAGCTTCGGGAAGACGGCATGCAGCTCGTCCTCCCACGGGAAGAGGAAGCCGATCTCGTCGGATCCGTCGGGGTCGACCATGGTCTGAGTCTGTCACCCGTCCCGGAGCACAGCGGAGCACGGGACGAGCCGTCGGCACGGTGGAGATCAGCAGGGGCGATCAGGACTTGTGGATCAGCGTCATGACGGCGGTGACGGCGAGCTCGCCCTTCTGGTTCGTCCAGCGCGTCTCGCTGGAGACGAACGTCATGACCGAGCCGCTCGACGACGTCTTCTGTGTGATGTCCTTGACCTCGCCGTCGGTGGTGAGGACATCACCGGCGAGGATCGGCTTGTGGTACGTGAACGCCTGCTCCCCGTGCAGGATCAGCCCGCCCTTGGCCGCGAGGTCCCGGATGACCAGCAGGCCCGGGTTGAGCGCGCCCGCGCCCTCGGGCTGGAGCTCGGGGTAGGCGCCGAAGATCGCCGCGGCGAAGGTCCACGTGGGCGGGGCCGGGATGGCGTCGAAGCCGTGCTCCTTCGCCACCGTGGCGTCCTGGTAGATCTTCGAGGTGCTCTTCACGGCCTTCGCGAAGCTGGACAGCGGCTGCCGCTCGATCACCACCGTGCTCGGAGCCAGCTTGCTTCCCACAGCGCTCGTGTCGACCACGGTCGTCCTCTCTCGTTGCCCGGCGGTCCGAACCCTGACACGGACCTGACGTTCGCGTCAGTGACTGACGCGCTTGTCAGGGTATCTGGGCCTCTCGTACCGTAGCCAGCGCCAACCTCACACCGCAAGGAGCTCTCGCATGGGTCTGCTCGACGGCAAGGTCGCGATCGTCACCGGAGGTGGCCGCGGCGTCGGTCGCGGGGAGGCCGTCCAGCTGGCCGCCCACGGAGCCAAGGTCCTGGTCAACGACCTCGGCGGCAGCCAGGTGGGTGAGGGCGCCGACAAGACCCCCGCCGAAGAGGTGGTCGCGGTCATCAAGGCCCGCGGGGGCGAGGCGGTCGCCAACTACGACGACGTGTCCGACTTCGCCGCGAGCAAGAACATCGTCGACCAGGCGATCGAGACGTTCGGCCGCCTCGACATCGTCGTGAACAACGCGGGCATCCTGCGCGACAAGATGCTGACCTCGATGTCCGAGGAGGACTTCGACCTGGTCGTGCGCGTGCACCTCAAGGGCACGTTCTGCGTGAGCAAGCACGCCGCGTCCTACTGGCGCGAGCAGAGCAAGGCCGGGAACCAGCCGAACGCCTCGATCATCAACACGGTCTCGTCGGCCGGCCTGCAGGGCAACCTCGGCCAGACCAACTACGGCGCCGCCAAGGGCGGCATCGCCGCGATGACGATCATCCACTCGCTCGAGCTCGCGCAGTACGGCGTGCGCGTCAACGCGGTGGCCCCGGGCGGCCTCACGCGGCTCGTCGGCACGCTGCCCGGCCAGGACGCGCCGCAGAAGCACCCCGAGGAGTACGAGGGCTTCGAGCGCATGAACCCGGGCAACAGCGCGCCCATGGTCGTGTGGCTCGCGTCGGACAAGGCGCAGCACGTGACCGGTCAGGTCTTCCGCGCCGTCGGCAACAACATCGCGCACTACGAGCCGTGGAAGCTCGGCGCGAGCATCGACAGCGTCGACCGCAAGACCAAGGAAGCGACGCAGTGGGACCCGAACCTGATCGGGCCGGCCATCAACGCGGCGGTCTTCCACTCGCGTCATCCCGGCCTGCAGATGGGCGGCTGACCGCGCGTGGCGGAGGCCCCCCCGACAGGCTTCGACGCCGAGCGCATCCGCGCCAAGTACCTCGCCGAACGTGACCGTCGGCTCGTCCCCGGACGGGCCGCCATCCGTGAGCTCAGCGAGGACCAGCACTTCGCGAGCTACCGGCGTGACCCGTTCACGCCGGTGCAGGAGCGCGAGCCCGTGCGCGACGAGGTCGACGCGGTCGTCCTCGGCGGTGGCATCGCGGGCGTCGTGGCCGGTGCCAACCTGCGCAAGGCCGGCGTGCAGAGCATCCGCATCGTCGACCAGGCCGGTGGCATCGGCGGCACCTGGTACTGGAACCGCTACCCCGGCGTGATGTGCGACGTCGAGTCCTACGTCTACCTGCCGATGCTGGAGGAGCTCGACTACATCCCGACGCGGCGCTACGCGTTCGGCGAGGAGATCCGCACCTACCTGCAGCGCCTGGCCGAGCACTTCGACCTCGTCGACGGCGCGCTGTTCCACACCGGCGTCACCCGCGCCGAGTGGGACGACAGCATCCACCGCTGGCGCATCACCACCGACCGCGGTGACTCCTTCACCTGCCGGTACTACGTGGTCGCGCCCGGGATCCTGAACCTGATGAAGCTCCCGGCGATCCCGGGCATGGAGGACTTCCAGGGCGACGCGTTCCACACCGCGCGGTGGGACTACTCCGTCACCGGCGGCGCGCCCGGCGAGCCGATGACCAAGCTCAAGGACAAGGTCGTCGGCCTCATCGGCACCGGCGCCACCGGCATCCAGTGCCTCGGCCCGCTCGCCGAGGCCGCGAAGCACGTCTACGTCTTCCAGCGCACGCCGTCGGCGATCGGCGTGCGGGGCAACCGGCCCACCGAGCCGGAGTTCGCGGCGAGCCTGAAGCCGGGGTGGCAGCAGGAGCGCATGGACAACCTCCAGGCGGTCATCCTCGGAAAGCCGGTCGAGGTCGACCTCATCGACGACGGGTGGACGCGCCACTACGCCGCGGTGCAGGCGCCGCCGCCGAAGGGGACCACCGACCTCGCCGCGTACGGGCGCCGCCTCGAAGAGCTCGACTACCGGATCATGGAGGAGCACCGCGCGCGGGTGATGGAGATCGTCAAGGACCCCGTCACCGCCGACATCCTCAAGCCGTACTACCGCTACCTGTGCAAGCGGCCCTGCTTCCACGACGAGTACCTGCACGCCTACAACTCACCGAACGTCACGCTCATCGACTGCCCCAGCGGCTTCGACCGGGTGAGCGAGCGCGGGCCGGTCATCGATGGCGTCGAGTACCCCGTCGACCTGCTCGTCTACGGCACCGGCTTCGAGGCCGAGCTGACGCCGCTCCCCCGTCGCGCGGGCCACGAGGTGGTCGGCCGTGGTGGTCGGACGCTCGCCGAGAAGTGGGGCGCCGGCGCGAAGACGCTGTACGGGCTGATGATGCGCGGCTTCCCGAACATGTTCGTGATGCCCGCACCCGGTCAGCAGTCCGTGGTCACCGTCAACTACACCCACCTCGCCGTGCTCGGCGGCGAGATCCTCGGCCGCCTGGTGACCCAGCTGCGCGAGCACGACGCCGAGGTCTTCGAGGTCGCCGAAGACGCCGAGAACGCCTGGACCGACCAGATCCTCGCGAAGTTCGTCGCCGGCGGCGCGGTGCTCTCGGCGTGCACGCCGTCGCGCATCAACAACGAGGGCGACCCCGGCGGCCGCGACCCGCACGGCGGCAACTTCGGCGGCGGCCAGGGCGACTACTTCGCCTACCGCGACCTCATCGAGGACTGGCTGTCCGCCGGCACGCTCCGCGGGCTCGAGCTCACCCGCAGCCGGTCGTGACCACGGCCGGCGACCGTCCCGTCGTCGTCGTCACCGGTGGCGGCGCCGGGATCGGCGCGGCGATCGCGATGGAGCTCGGCCGCCGCGGCGCGTTCGTCGTCACCGTCGACCCGATGGTGACGCTCGACGGCACCGGGTCGGTCGACGTCCCGGAGACGACGGTCGACCGCATCGTCGCCGCGGGTGGCGCCGGGCTGGCGGCGCCGATCTCCGTGACCGACTCCCCGGCGGTCACCACGCTGCTCACCGACCTCGTCACGACGCACGGCCGGCTCGACGCGGTCGTGAACGTCGCCGGCATCAGCCGCCGCACGAGCTACACCACCGGCACCGACGACGAGTGGCGCAGCGTGCTGACCGTGCACCTCGACGGGTGGCTCACGATCCTCGGGGCCGCGCTCCCGCTCATGGCGGCCGCCGGTCGCGGTCGCATCCTCGGCGTCACATCGGGCTCCGGCTGGCGGCCCGGTGACGCCGGCGCCTACGCGTGCGCGAAGCGCGCCGTGGCCGCGCTCACCTGGCAGCTCGGCCGGCAGGCGCCCGCGGGCGTGACCGTCAACGCGTTCTCCCCCATCGCCGTCACGCGCATGGTGGTGGCGGCCCGCGCCAGCGCCCCCGCACCGGTCAAGCCGCCGCCCACCGCCAAGGGCGGCCTGTCCCTCGGCTCGATGCCCGAGCCCGAGGACATCGGCCCGCTCGTCGCGTGGCTGGTGAACGACGCCCCGGCGTTCAGCGGCGAGATCCTGTTCGCGGGCGGGTCCGAGGTCGCCGTGCTCGACCGGCCCCGGCTGCTCGAGGTCATGCGCACCGACAACGCGGCCGACCTCGCCGCCCTCATCGATGCGACCGCTCCCGCCCTGGCGAAGGCCGAGGCCGCGCAGCTCTCCGGCGGCGGCAGCAACCCGCGGTTCACCAAGGCCTACGGGCCGCCGGGCGAACCGGGGCTGCGGCGCGACGGCGCGCGCTGCCTCGTCGTCTCCGACCGGCCGCCGCTCGCGTCCGCGGTCGTCGCGGCGCTCGACGCGCGCGGCGTGAGCGCGACGGTCAGCGACAGCACCGCAGCCGATGCGATCGCGGGCACCGACCTGTCCGGCGTCGACGCTGTCGTCCTCGCGCGCTCCGGGGATGCGGAGAGCTCCGGCGACACCGGCTGGCAGGGCACGCTCACGGAGCACCGCAACGCGGTCACCGACATCTACACGGACGCGCGGTGGGGACGGGCCGTCGCCGACGTCGCCGAGGCGGGTCGCCCGATGCGGATCGTCACCGTCACCGACGCCACGACCGCGGGTGGCCGCTCACGCGGGCAGGCGGCCGCGCAGCTGGCGCGGGCGGCGATCGGCACCAGCGAGGGGCGGGTCGAGGCGTTCGCCGTCTCCGCCGAAGGCACCGGCGCGCACGCGGACCGGGTCGCGGCCGAGCTGGCCGCCCACCTCGTCGTCGCTCCTGACGCCGCGGCGCTCTCGGGCGCCGAGCTCGCCACCGGCGACGGCTGGTTCGGGCTGCGCAGCCACCCGCGCGCCGCGGCCGGCTTCACGCTGGGTACGCCGGAGATACCCGCGTGGTTCGGTGACGCCCTGCTGGAGACCATCGACGCGAAGGAGTCGTGATGTCCGAGCGCCCGGCGCGGATCGTCGACGCGCACGTGCACCTCTGGGACCCCGCGCGCACCGACTGGTACCCGTACCTGTCCGGCCGGCAGGACGTGAACGTCGACGTGTCCGGGTCGTCCCGGCGCTTCGACGTGCCCACCTACCGCAAGGAGTCGGCCGGCTGGAACGTCGTCAAGCTCGTGAACGTCGCCGCCGCCACCGGCAAGCACTCGGTCGCCGAGACGCTCGCGATGGACGCGATGGCTGCCGAAGACGCTGCGGCAGAGGGGCATCCGGACGCGATCGTCGGCGGGCTCCCGCGCGCCGAGTCCATCGACGAGGCGATCGGCTTCATCGACGAGCAGCGCAGTGCCCCGCGGTTCCGCGGTGTGCGCCCGATGATCGGCGGCATCGGCCCGCTGCCGGACCGCGAGGTGCTGGTGGCACTCGCCGAGCGGGGGCTCGTGTTCGAGCTCATGGCCCACCCGGACACGCTGGCCGACGCCGCCCGCACCTTCGCAGGCATCCCCGACCTGGACGTGGTCGTCGAGCACACCGGCTGGCCACGCGACGACAGCGACGAGGAACGCGCGCTCTGGAGCGCCGGCCTCGAGGCACTCGCGTCAGTGGGCGAGCGGGTCAGCTGCAAGCTCTCGGGCCTGGCGATGCCGCTCGGTTCGATGAGCGCCGAGGTGCTGCGCCCGTGGGTCGAGCGGGCGATCGAGACCTTCGGCGCGCACCGGTGCATGTTCGCGAGCAACTTCCCCGTCGACGGCGCCCACGGCACCTGGGACGAGCTCTACAGCAGCTTCAACGCCATCACCGCCGGCCTCCCGGAGACCGATCGGGACCAGCTCTTCGCCGGCACCGCCGAACGCGTCTTCTCCCTCTGACGGTCAGGCTGGGCGGAAGACGGGGAGCGTGATGGTGTCGGTCTCCGTGCGGAACCCGACCGTCAGGGCCATCCCGCCCTCCAACGCGTCGAAGTCGACGTCGTAGAGGTTGGTCATGATGCGCGGACCCTCCTCGAGGTCGACGATCGCGGCGACGTAGGGGACGCGCGGGCCGAACGGCGGGAGGTCGTTCGCGTACACGATCGACCACGTGTACAGCGTCGCCCGGCCGCTCGCCTCCTCCCACGTGAGGTCTTCGGACCAGCACTTCGCGCAGAACGGGCGCGGGTAGAGCTGGGCCTTTCCGCAGCCACCGCACCGCTGGACGAGGAGCTTGTGCTCGCGGCAGGCGTCCCACCACGGCTGCGTGCTCTCGTCGGGCGTCGGCAGGTCGTAGCGCGGCCCCTCGACCGGGTCGTACGCAGGGGCCTCCAGGGAGACCGACATCAGACCCGCGAGGGGAGCGCGGCCGTCGCCTCGCCGCCGAGCACGACGACGTCGGAACCGTTGATCGACTGCACGACCTCGACGTCGAGCTCGACGATGTGCTCGCCGTTCTCTTCCTTCTTGCCGGTCGGCACGATCTTGGTGCGGAGCTCGTTGTCGGGCCACGTCTGCTTGGTGAAGCGGACCGCGAAGTGGCGCAGGTTGCCGACGCCGACGTAGTCCTCGAGCGCGGAGCCGAGGAAGCCCATCGTGAACATGCCGTGGCCGAAGACGCTGGGCAGCTTGGCCTTCTGCGCCTTGATCTCGTCGTGGTGCATGGGGTTCATGTCGCCGGAGGCGCCGGCGTAGGCGACCAGGTCGCTGCGGGTGAGGACGACGGTGCGGACGGGGGCCTCTTCGCCCTCTTTGACGTCCTCGATGAACAGCTTCTGCTCGGTCACGCGAACCTCTTCCGGCTTGTCAGCGACACTGCACTTCGCAGAGAGTATGACGCGAACGTCAGGGAACTCGCCACTACCGGGTCATGGAGGAGCAGCGTGGAGCTCGGCTACACCGAGGCCGACGAGGCCTACCGGGCGGAGCTGCGGGCCTGGCTCGACGAGCACCTGCCCGACGAGGTGCGCAAGGCCGGCCGGGCCCGGTTCGCGAACGGTGGCGAGGACACCCCGGACGGCAAGGTCCCCCAGTGGTCGCGCGACTGGCAGGCCACCCTGTTCGACCACGGCTACCTCGTGCCGCCGTGGCCGCGCGAGCTCGGGGGGCGCGACTCCACGCCGGTCCAGACGCTCATCTACCACGAGGAGCTGGCCCGGGTCGGCGCCCCGCGCACGCTGAACTTCCAGGGCCTCAACATCGTCTCGCCGAGCCTGCGCGAGTTCGGCACGCCCGAGCAGCAGGACAAGTGGCTGGTGCGCGCCCTGCGCGGCGACGACCTCTGGTGCATCGGCATGAGCGAGCCCGGTGCCGGCAGCGACCTCGGCGGTCTGTCGACCCGCGGAGAGGTGCACGGCGACACCATCGTGCTCAACGGGCAGAAGGTGTGGACGTCGACGGCGCACAACGCGGACTGGTGCATGGTCTACTGCCGGACCGACCCCGACGCGCCGAAGCACCGCGGCATCAGCGTCGTGATCGTCGACATGAAGACGCCGGGAGTGACGGCGCGGCCGTTCCCCCACCTCACGGGCCACGTCGACTTCGCCGAGGTCTTCTTCGACAACGCCGAGGTCCCGGTGAGCAACGTGCTCGGCACGCTGCACGACGGCTGGCGCGTGACGATGGGCGCCCTCGCGCACGAGCGCGCGGGCCTGTGGGTCGGCGGGGTCGCCAACCTCGAGACCATCGTGCTGAACATGGTCGACACCGCCCGCGCCCGCGGGAAGCTCGGCGACCCCAACGTGCGGCGCAAGATCGCCCACCTCCACGAACAGGTGCAGACGCTGAAGTGCCTCGGCTACAAGGGCTTCGCCGGCTTCGCGCAGGCCTCCTCCAGCCCCGAGCACTCGCTGCTCAAGCTCGCCCACGCCGAGCTCCAGAAGCACATGGCCGAAGCCGGCACGCTGCTGCTCGGCGAGTGGGGGCCGGTCAACGACGCGCCCGGCGAGGGCGCCAACGGGATGTGGCCGCGGATGTTCATGATGTCGCTCGCCAGCACGATCGCAGGGGGCACCAGCGAGGTGCAGCGCAACATCATCGCCGAGCGCGTGCTGGGATTGCCCCGTGCCTAACCCTCGCGTAGCCATCGTCGGTGCCGCCCTGTCCGACTGCGGGCGGGTCGACGACAAGACCCCGTACGAGCTCCACTTCCAGGCGACCAAGCGGGCCCTGGCGCACGCCGGCCTGACCCACGAGGACGTCGACGGGTTCGGCTCCACCGGCCTCGGCGTGCTCGCCCCCATCGAGATCTCGGAGTACCTGGGCCTGCGCCCGACGTGGGTGGAGAGCACCGGCGTGGGCGGCGGCACCTGGGAGGTCATGGTCGAGCACGCGCTGGCGGCCATCCAGGCCGGCCACGCGAAGACGATCGTGCTCGTGTACGGCTCGACCGCCCGGGCCGACCTCAAGAAGAAGCTGCGCACGGCGAACCTCTCCTTCGGTTCGCGCGGCCCGTCGCAGTTCGAGTCGCCGTGGGGCCACACCCTCATGGCCAAGTACGCGATGACCGCGCGGCGCCACATGATCGAGTACGGCACGAAGATCGAGCAGCTCGCCAACATCGCGGTCGACACCCGCTACAACGCCTCACTGAACCCGGACGCGTTCTACACGGACCTCATCACGGTCGACGACGTGCAGAACGAGCGGATGATGGCCGACCCGTTCACCAAGCTGCACTGCTGCATCCGCAGCGACGGCGGCGGTGCGGTGGTGCTCACCAGCGAGGAGCGCGCGAAGGACCTCCCGGTGAAGCCGGTCTACGTCCTCGGCACCGGCAGCGCGGGCAACATCACGACGATGAGCGAGTGGGACGACTTCACCGTCTCCCCCGCCGCGCGCTCCGGCAAGCTCGCGTTCGAGCGGGCCGGTCTCACGCCGGCCGACGTCGACGTGTGCGAGTTCTACGACGCGTTCACCTCGATGGTGCTGCTCACCTACGAGGCGCTCGGCTTCTGCGGCAAGGGCGAGGCCGGTGCCTACCTCGAAGGCGGCACCATGCGCGTCGGCGGGAAGATGCCCACCAACACCGACGGCGGCGGCCTGTCCTGCTGCCACCCCGGCATGCGCGGCATGTTCCTGCTCGTCGAGGCGACCAAGCAGCTGCGCGGCGAGTGCGGCCCCCGCCAGGTCGACGACGCGAAGATCGCCTGCGTCAACGGCACCGGCGGCTGGTTCTCCTCCGCCTCCACCATCCTCCTCGGCACCGACTAGATCACCTGACCCCGGCGCCTCCGTCCGTGGCGGAAGAGCATGCCACGGACTTTGGCGAAAGAAAGGCCTGCCGCACATGGACTTCCGCCTCTCCAGCGATCAGTCGGACCTGCGCGACGCCGTGAAGGCGATGCTGTCCCGCGAGGTCACGTCGGAGCTCATCCGCGAGCGCTACGCCACGGACGGCTCCGGAGAGAAGGCACGCGCCGACGGGCTCTGGAAGCTCGTCACCGACGCGCACTGGACCGCGCTGGGTGCGCCCGAGGAGGCCGGCGGGTTCGGCCTCGGTGCGGTCGAGCTCGGCCTGCTGTGCGAGCAGGCCGGCTACTACCTCGCGCCGATCCCGCTGTGGGAGACCGCGGCGCTCGCAGTGCCGCTGCTCGGCCGCGCGCTCGAAGGCGGTGAGCGCGCCACCGCGGTGACGCACGTCGGCACCATCACGCCCGACGCCGGTGGCCGGCTCTCCGGCCCGGCGACGCTGGTGCCCGAAGCGCACGTCTCCGACCTCATCGTCGTGCCCACCGCTCAGGGCACCTACGTGGTGGAGACCAGCCGGGCCCAGATCCTCGTGCACGACTGCACGGACAAGACGCGGATCCTGTCCGAGGTCACGCTCGAGGGCGTCGCCGCGGAGAAGGTGTCCGACGTCGCACCCTCCCTCGACCTCGCGACCGTCACGCTCGCGGCGCAGACGCTCGGCTCCGCGCGCCGGCTGCTCGACATGACGGTCGACTACGTGAAGGTGCGCGAGCAGTTCGACCGGCCCATCGGCACGTTCCAAGCCGTGCAGCACAAGCTCGCCGACGTGCTGGTCGCGATCGAGCGCGCGTGGTCGGCGACGTTCTACGCCGCGATGTGCATCGACGCGCGCAACCCCGATGCCGCCCGCGCGACCTGCATCGCGAAGGCCGCGACCGGCGACGCCAGCCGGCTGGCCGCGCGTGAGGCGAGCCAGTGCCACGGCGGCATCGGCTACACCTGGGAGCACGACCTGCACCTGTGGTTCCGCCGGATCTTCGCCGACGAGCCGCTGCTCGGCGGCAGCGACGTCCAGCGCGACCGCCTCGCCGACCTGCTGGCCCTCTGACCGGAGGTCAGGTCCCGGCGTGCTCGAGGGTGCGCTGCTCGCCTTCGCGGGTCGCCCCGCGGCCGATGGGGATGTACTGCTCGGCCGCCATCGCGGCGATGCCGACGGCCGGGATGTCGGCCACCGTCCGGTAGGCGACGTGGCGCGGCACCCACCGCGGGAAGAACTTGCCGTTGAACCGGTAGAGCTGCTCGAGCTGGAACAGCGGCTCCAGGGTGCGCAACGCGGCCTGCTCGAGCGAGCGCAGCGCGGTCTTCTCCTTCTCGCGGTCGAACACGCTGCGGAACGCGGCGAAGTTGAGCGAGAGCTCGGTGACGCCGCGCGGCTTGCCCCACTCGATCGCCTCGACGATCATCCGCTCGTTCACCCCGTTGGGGCAGTCGGGCAGGCGGCGCATCGCGTCGAGTGACAGCCCGGCCTCTGCGAGGCCGAACGTCGCGTAGCGCTGGAACGCGACCGGCCGGCCGTTCGCATCGCGACAGATCAGCACGACGAGGTGCTTGTCGCGGCCGGAGAGCATCGCGTCGAGCCCCATCGCGAAGCCGCGCTCGCCCGCCTTGCCGTTGTCGATCTCGGAGATGCGGCGCAGCTCGGCCCGGAGCTCGGCGCTGAGCTCGCCCTCGCGGTGCACGGTGCACGTGAGCCCGAAGTTCTTCGTGCGGCTCACCGCCTGGCGCACGTTGCGCATGCGCCGCCCCTCGAGGCTGAACTGCTGCACGTCGACGACCGCCTCGTCGCCGACGTAGATGGACTTCATCCCGAACTTCTCATACATCTCCATCACGTCGCCGCGCACCCCGTACACGGCGGGCCGCCAGCCCTTGACGTCGCAGAGCGTGAGGAACTCCTCGATCGCCGACTCCCACGACGCCGGGTCGCCCACGGGGTCGCCGCTGCCGAGACCGACCCCGGTGAGGTAGCGGTAGCCGATGGCCGCCTTCCGATCGGCGGAGAAGACGTGCCGCTTGTCGCCGCGGAGGATGAACGGGTCGAGCGTGCCCGCACCGGGGCGGAACACCATGGGGGTGAGCTCGGCGCGCTCGGCGGCGCTCGGGTTGCCGAAGCGGTCGGCCACCGGGGCGAGCGCCCAGAACAGCAGCACGACGAGCGAGCCGATGCCGACGACCGACACCGACGCGGGGAACCACGTGGCGAAGAAGCCGTGGAAGTGCAGGGGCCCGTGCGCGCCGACCAGCCGCTCGGTGACCTCCTGCACCGCGCGCACCGGCGTGAGCTTGGGGTGGTCCGGGTCGGGCCCGAGGATCAGGCCGAGGAGGCCGTAGGCGTAGTCGACGAGCACCACGAACGGCAGCGCGCCCACGAGCGAGCGCCAGCGCGCGGGCCCCGGATCGGCGACGAAGATCTCGCGCCGCCGCCAGAGCAGCCACGCCAGCAGCGCGGTGACCGCGGCCCCGGCGACGTCGGCGCCTTCGAGCAGGTGCGCGCCCGAGGACATCAGCAGCGTGACGATGCCGCCCCACAGCGCGAGGCGGCGTCGGCCGAACAGCCCCTTGCCCACGAGGAGCAGGGCGATGCCGAGCAGGGCGGTGAGCCCGTTCGCGATGCCCGCCGCATAGGGCGTGAGCACGTCGCGCACGGATACGAGCCGCGGCGCGAGGTCGGCCCGGACGCTGGTGGCGAGGGTGAGGACGCCGGCGAGCGCGACGACCAGCGCGAGGATGCGCGCCTGAGCGCGCGCGCTCACGCCGAAGACGACCTTGCGAACCCCAACCACGGGTTCCAGCATCTCACCGCGAACGCACAGGACCCTGGCTACCCGCCCGTCGGGAGCGGGCGCCGGCGGACGGTGAGCGCGGCGGCGGCGAGCAGGAGCGCCAGAGCCGAGACCGCGAGCCGGCCCGGCAGGCCCGTCGCGGCCAGTGATCCCCGCGGCGGCGCGACCGTCGTCGGCGGGCGCCGTGGGGTCACCGGCTCGGCGGCGACCTTCGCGGGCGAGCGCACCGCCGTGGTGACGACGTGCCCGGCGCTCGGCGCGAACGCCGGAGTCGGCGAGGCGGAGTCGGGCGACGTGTCGAGGCCGAGGTAGCTGAAGTCGCCCTTCCACCCGTCGTCGTCCGACAGCGCCGGGCATCCGTCCCGCAGGTCCTCGCAGTCGACCGCGACCCCCTTCGCGGTGTGCAGCTGCAGACGCGAGAGGTAGTAGAAGGAGAAGTCGTTGGCGTCCTTGTTCGGATCGACCGCACCTTCGATGCCGTCGTGCCGCCAGCGGTTCGTGAGGATCCGCGCGTCCGCTGTGGCGTCACCCTTCACGTAGCGGTCGAACCACGCGGTCGTGTACCAGGCGATCTCGTCGGCGCCGCGCAGCGACGCCCCGAACCCCGGGTTCGGGATGAACGAGAAGTCGAAGTGCGAGCCGCCGCGGATGATGATCTCGCCGGTGTCGACGCCCGCCGTCGAGTACGCACGCGACTCGGTCGACTTGGCGAGCGGGTCGGGCAGCTTGGTGTTCGGCTCCGGCGGCAGGAAGTAGTCGGCCGACATGCCCAGCGCGGGCTTCGTGATGGCCGCGGGCTTGCGCGCGTCGGCGTCGACGCAGCCCTTCTCGCTGCTCCTGCCGTTGCCCGCCGGTGACGGCGCCGCGAGGTTGTCCCAGGCGACGACCGCCTTGACGCGCGGGTCCCACTGCCCGATGTAGGAGACACCGGACGCGCCGTAGGAGTGACCGGCGATGCCGACGCGCGACGGGTCGAGCAGCGCCCACGCCGGGTTGAACGCCGCGTCCTTCCCGCTCGCGACGCGCGCCGCCTGCTTGGCCGCGTGGCTCGTCCCGCTGTTGCACGACGGCACCGGCACGTAGGGCTTGGCCTTCGTGGAGAAGAAGAAGTTGAGCGCGTCCTCGGTGCCGTCGAAGAAGGGCCGGCCGTCGGACTGCGCCGGCACGCCCTCCTGCTGATCGGCGCCCTCGCCGAGGGTGTCGGACTGGCCCTGCCCCTGCGCGTCCCACGTCATGACGACGTAACCGGCCTTGGCGAGCGTCTGCGCCGCGTACCAGTAGAGGTTCTCGTCGGCCTGCACCGAGCCGACGGTGATCACGACGCCCGGGCGCTGCGCGGGACCGGCCGTCGTCCACCAGATGTGCCCGGACAGCGTGGCGCCGTCGCGCGCCGTGAACAGGACCGGCGCGACCTTGCCGTAGCCGTTGCTCGACCAGGCGTCGAGCCGCACGTCGCCGGCGCAGCCGTCGTTCAGGTTCCAGCAGAGGTCGGAGACGAACTCCCGCTGCGGGTCGGCGGCCTGCGCCGCCAGCGCGGCGAGCCCGTTCTTCTGGTTCTCGGTGCGCAGCAGCAGCTGGTACTCGGGCGTCAGGTAGACGGCCTGGCGCTCGAGGACCTTCGAGTAGTTCTGCGCCTCCTGCACCGCGTTGAACGTCGTCGGCGGTGCGGCGGATGCGGGCAGCGCCAGCGAGGCGGCGATGCCGACGAGCGCGGTGGCGAGGACGAAGCGGACGTTCCGGGCGCGTCGCACGGGCGAACTATGCCCGGTCAGCGGCCGCGCGTCACGAAGGATCGAACAGCACCGGCAGCGACGTCGGGGACCGGAAGGTCAGGCCGTGGATGTGCACGTCCTCCACCGACGGGTCGAGCCGCAGGTTCGGCAGCCGGTCGAGCACGCGCTCGATCGCCACCGTGGTCTCCATGCGCGCGAGGTGCGTGCCGAGGCAGAGGTGCGGGCCGGCGGCGAAGGAGATGTGCTGCACCGGCGGGCGGTGGATGTCGAACACGTCGGGGTCGTCCCAGCGCGACGGATCGCGGTTGGCCGCCCCCATGCTGACGCCCACCTGCGCGCCACCGGGGATGGTCACACCCGCGACCTCGACGTCGCGGATCGCGGTGCGCATGACGAACAGCAGCGGCGGCTCGAGGCGCAGCGCCTCCTCGATGGTCTGCGGCAGCAGGTCGCGGTTTTCACGCACCTCCTCGAGCACCTCGGGGTGGGTGAGGAGCAGGTAGAGCAGGTTGCCCGAGGAGCGGTAGGTGGTCTCGGCGCCGGCCGGGAGCAGCAGGCGCAGGAAGGCGATGATCGCCTCGTCGTCGAGCTTCTGGCCCTCGACCTCGGCGTCGATGAGCTGGCTGATCAGGTCGTCACCGGGCGTGACGCGCTTCTCGGTGATGACGTTGGTGAAGTAGGCGTGCAGCTCCTGGCTCGCCTTGATCGCGCGCTCGAAGTTGACGCTCACGCCGATGAGCTCGATCGAGAGCTTCTGGAACGTCGCCCAGTCCTCCGGCGGCAGGCCGAGCAGGCGGGCGATGACGCGCACCGGGAACGGGAACGTGAGGCTGCGCACGAGGTCGCAGCTGCCCTTCGCGACGACGCGGTCGAGCAGCTCGTCGACGGTCTTCTGGATGACCGTCTGCTTCCAGTTCTCCATCATGCGCGGGCGGAACGCGCTCGCCACGAGCCGGCGGTGCGGCGGGTGCTCCGGCGCGTCCATCTCGAGGATGGTGTGGCCCATGAGGAAGCCCATGACGTCCTTGTAGCCGGATGAGCTGAAGCTCGAGTCGTCCGACAGGACGGTGCGCACCGCGTCGTAGCTGAACGCCGTGTACATGTCCGGCGGCGGCGGCAGGTTCGGGTCCGGCACGATGCCGAACTCCTCGGCCAGGTTGACCTTCTTGACCGGGTTGGCCACCCGCTCGGCCGCGAGGTCCGGGTAGGGATCGCGCACGTCGCCCTGGACCGCGAGGAACTCCTCGGGGTCGAACGCCATGACCTCGTCGTCGAGCGTCGGCATGGGGGGCCCTCCTGGCTGCCGGTGGTGCGAACCCTGACACGGGTGTCAGTGAGAGTAAACACTCTCACGGTCAGATCGGGAAGAGCGGTGTGCCGGTTGAGGGCCGTCCGGGCTAGCCGGATCGGAGGGAACGCCCACCCTGACGCCCGTGTCAGACTCTCCCGCCATGAGCACACTCGACGGCAAGGTCGCCATCGTCACCGGAGCAGGCCGCGGACTCGGACGCTCCCACGCCCTTTCGCTGGCTGCGGAAGGCGCCCAGGTCGTGGTCAACGACCTCGGCGGCGAGTGGGACGGCGCGGGCGCCGACAACCGCCCCGCCCAGCAGGTCGTCGAGGAGATCGAGGCCGCCGGCGGCACCGCGGTCGCCAACTACGACAGCGTCTCCTCCTGGGAGGGCGCGAAGGGCCTCATCGATCAGGCCGTCAGCACCTACGGGAAGCTCGACATCCTCGTCAACAACGCGGGCATCCTGCGCGACAAGATGAGCTTCAACATGGACGAGTCCGACTGGGACTCGGTCATCGACGTGCACCTCAAGGGTCACTTCGCGCCGTCGCGCTTCGCGGCCGAGCACTGGCGCACCCGCGCGAAGGCGGGCGAAGAGGTCTACGGCCGCATCATCAACACGGCGAGCGAGTCCGGGCTGTTCGGCAACGCGGGCCAGGCGAACTACGCCGCCGCGAAGGCCGGCATCGCCGCGCTGACGATCGTGCTCGCGCGCGAGCTCGCGAAGTCGGGCGTCACCGCCAACTGCATCGCGCCGCGCGCCCGGACCCGCATGACCGAGAACACCTTCGCGGGCTTCGGCCAGGTGAAGGAGGGCGAGTGGGACTTCATGGCGCCCGAGAACGTCACGCCGCTCGTCGTGTGGCTCGCGGGCCCCGACGCCGCCAACGTCAGCGGCCAGGTCTTCGTGACGTGGGGTGACGAGGTCACGGTGATGGGCGGCTGGCACAGCGAGGGCAAGATCAAGGGCGACGGCAAGGGCCCGCTCTCGCTCTCCGACTTCCCGGGCGAGCTGTTCAAGACCCGCGACTCGGGCATCCCGCCGTTCCAGTTCTGATCCGACGCTCTGACCGGGCATCGCGACCGTGCCGCTGATCCCTGACCAGCTGCGCTGGCTGGCCGAGCACCACCCCGACGCCGTCCCGTTCGCGGTCGTCGGTGGTGGTCCGGGCGCCGGTTCACTGTCCGCGCGCCGGTGGCACGGCGACTCCTCCCGGCTGGCCCGCGGGCTCATCGCCCGCGGGCTGGCCGCCGGGGACCGCGTCGCCCTGCTCATCAACCCCGAGGACGGCCTCGCGTTCCCGGTGGCGCACACCGCGACGCACAAGGCGGGCGGGGTCGTCGTCCCGCTGAACGTGCGGCTCACCGCACCGGAGGTCGCGCGGCTCGTCGAGCACTGCGCGCCGCGCTCGGTCATCGCCTCGCCCGGCCTGCGCCACCTCGTGCCGGACGGCCCCGAGGTCCTCGACGCGACCGATCTCGCGAACGTGTTCGCCGACGACGACAGCGACATCCAGGTCGACCGGGACACGAACGACCTCGCCGAGATCCTCTACACGTCGGGCACCACCGGCAGCCCCAAGGGCGTCGCGATCGAGCACGGCAACAGCTCGCTGCTCATCTACAACGAGGCCGCTCCGACCGGTGGCGGGTTCCTGCACTCGTCGCCGATGTCCACGTTCGCCGGCCTGTCGTTCGTCTACCAGCCGATGCGCATGGGGCTGCGCACGCTGTACCTGCCGAAGTTCGACGTCGCCACGTGGCTCGACATCGTCGAGGCGGAGCGACCGCCGATGGTGTTCCTCGTGCCCGCGATGGTCGAGCTGCTGCTCGCGTTCCCCGACCAGGAGCGGCTGCACGCCGCGGACCTGTCCGGTGTCGTGAGCGTCTCGGTGGGCTCGGCCCCCATCGCCCCGGCGACGCTGCTGCGGCTGCAGCACCTGATGCCGCAGGCGAGCGTCACCAACTCCTACTCGATGACCGAGGCCGGCACCACCTACTGCATCCTCCCGAAGGGCGCGCTGGAGAAGAAGCCCGGCTCGGTCGGCAAGCCGGTGCCGCCGGCCGAGATCCGGATCGTCGACGACGAGGGCACGCCGGTCGCCGCCGGCACGCTCGGCAACGTCGTCATCAAGCCCGCCGGCCGGCCGCGCAAGTACTACCGCGACGAGGAGGCCACCGCGGCGCTGTACTCCGGCGAGTGGCTCGAGTCCGGTGACCTCGGGATGATCGACGAGGACGGCTACCTCTACATCACCGGCCGCGCGAAGGACGTCATCATCCGCGGCGGCCACAACGTGCACGCGAGCGACGTCGAGGCCGTCCTCTACGAGCACCCGGGCGTGCGGGAGGCCGCGGTGGTCGGTGCGCCGCACGCGGTGCTCGGCGAGGATGTCGCCGCGTTCATCGTGCTCAAGGAAGGCGCCACCGCCGACGCCGACGAGCTCATCGCGTTCGCGCGCGAACGCCTCGCCGACTACAAGGCTCCGCGACAGATCCACTTCCGCAGCGAGCTGCCGCGCAACGCGACCGGCAAGGTGCTGAAGCGCGACCTCCGCACCGAGCTCGCGTCGCCCGCCCCCTCATGATCCGTGCGACCTCGGCCCGGGTTCCGGGCCGTTCGCGCACGGATCACCTGGTGCTCGCGGCGGCGGCGGCGTTGACAGCGGCCTTCTCGCTGGTCCTGCCAACCGCCCGGGTGAGTGCAGCGCCGGCGGCCACCTGCACGACGACGCGTGTCCTGCTGCTGTCGGCCTATCCCGCCGAGGCCGCCGCCAACCTGTCGCGGGAGGAGCTCGACCCGAACCAGCCGCAGGACGTGCAGGGGCACGCGTTCTACTCCGGCACGTTGCTCGGCCGGCCGGTCATCATCGGCATCACCGGCGAGGGCACGAAGAACGGCCACGACACCACAGCGCTTGCGCTGCAGCACTTCTCGTGCATCAGTGCCGTCGTGATGTCCGGCACCGCCGGCGGAGGCGGCCCGGCCCAGCTCGGTGACGTGAGCGTGCCGATGCGCTGGACCGGCGACGGCGGCAAGACGTTCGCAGTGGTGCGCCCCGACCTCATCACCCGCGCGGAGAAGATCGAGGCCGAGGCCGACGCGCAGATGGAGACCAGCGCTCCGCTCGACGACGGCCCGTGCGGCACCGCCACGCCGCCGGTGGTCTACCTCTACCGCACACCGCACCTCGTCATCGGCGGCACCGGCTCGACCGACAACGGCGGCAACCCCGGCACGTGCAGCGATGCCGCGGGCGCGCTGGCGGGCTGCCACCCGTGCCCACCCGCCGACGCGCCGGCGCTTCCGGCGAGCCCACCGGCGTTGCTGCCCGCCGGCCCGGCCCGCGCGGACCTCACCACGGTCACGTCGGGAGACGAGGAGACCGCGTTCGCGATGGCCGCGGCCACCGCGAGGGGCGTGCCGTTCATCGCGTTCCGCGCGGTCTCCGACGACGCGCTGCCCACCCCGGTGTGGCTCGGCGAGTACCTCGCCTACCAGCGCCTCGCCGCCGACAACGCCGCCGCGGCCGCCCGCCTCTGGATCCGGGACTGGACGCCCGCCACGACCGCGCCGGCGACGTCACCCGGGACGACGAAGCCGCGCAAGCCCACCACGACCCCACCGACAGCCACCCGGCCCGGCGGCCGGCTCGCCGCCACCGGCGCCGGCACCGCGGTGCCCATGCTCGGCGCCCTCCTGCTGCTCGCGGCCGCCGCGGTGCGCCGCCGGTCAGCCGCCTGAGATCACGCGGGCGACCAGCTCGCTCCGGCTGTTCACCGCGGTCTTGCGGAACACCGACTTGAGGTGCACCTGGACCGTGTCCTCCGCGACGTGCAGCGCGCCCGCGATCTTGCGGGTGGAGGCGCCGCGCACGACGGCGGCGGTCACCTCGGCCTCCCGCGCGGTCAGTCCGAACGTCATCGCGAAGACCGGCAGGACCTCTGCCGGACCCGGGCTGTCGAGCACCACCGCAACCCGCGCCGGCCCGACGCCGTCGAGCTGGGCGGCGTGCAGCCGCACCCACCGGCTGCGCCCGCGGACGTGCATCGACGTCGGCTGTCCCGTGCCCCGCAGGCGCGCGACGGCCGACAGCACCGCGAACGGGAGGTCGTCGAGCGTCTCGGCGCCGAGCTCGTGGATCCACGGCTCGACCGCGCCGGTCGCGCCGACGAGCGCTCCGTCGTCGCCGACGAGCAGCACGCCGGGCCCGATCGATCCGCCGGCCGGCTCAGCCGCGCCGGCGATCGCGGCGCGCCGAAAGGCCTGCGCCAACGGCGCGATCACCGGCGCGAGCCGCTGCACCTCCGCCGCGGAGAACGGGGCGTCGCGCGCGTCACGGTGCAAGCAGACGAAGCCCCACGTGCCATGCCGGTCACGCAAGGCGACGCGCAGCTCGTCACCCCAACCGAGCGGCTCGATGACGTCGCGCCACCGGGCGCTCGTCACCGGGTCGCCGCGGGTGGCCGAGAACAGCCGATCGACCGGCGCACCTGACGCGGCGGCGAGGTCGCGGAACTTCACGACGTCGTCGGCCCCGAACTCGTTGGCCATGAACCGTTCCGCCGCCTCGCGGGGCACGCCGTCGGCGCTGGCTCCCGTGAACAGCCAGGTGGCGGGGTCGGCCGCGGCGACGAACACGGCGTCCGCGCCGACGAGGCGGCGCAGCGGGGCGATGACCGCCTGGCGGAGCGCGCCCGCGTCCAGGCCGCGCGCTGCCACCTCGCGCACCTCGCGCGCTGCCGCCGGCAACCGGGCCGCCACGGCACCCACGGTAGGTCGGCCGCGACGCCGAGGAAGTACCAGGTTCCGGGTATGGAACCGGGGCGCCGGGCCCGCCACGGTCAGGGCGACCACAGGAGGTCCCATGAGCGCGATCGGATCGTTCGCACCGACCCCGGAGACGATGGCCTACGGCCAGCAGAGGCTGCCGGCCCGGCGCATGACCCCCGGCGTCGTGGGCGGCCTGGACGGCCCCGACGGCCGGCTCGGGCCCGAGCACGCCGGAGCGCTCACGCTCGTGTACGGCTCCTTCGCCGAGGACGCCGCCGCCCAGCGCGGGTACCAGCGTTTCACCGACGCGCAGGCGGGTGCGCTCGACGCACCCGGGTTCCTGCGGTGGTTCTCCTTCGTCGACGGACCGCACGGCTACGGCCTCGGCCTGTGGCGCAGCGCCGAGGACGCGCTCGCGTTCGCGCGGGGGCCCCTGCATCGCGAGCTGGTGCGCGAGCAGCGCGAGACGCCGTACGAGTACAGCCAGTTCGCCGGCATCTACAGCGCGCACACCGTGAGCCGCCGGACGTTCGCCTGCCCGGCCTGCCGCTCGACGACCGCGGCGCCCGCGGACCGGTGCGGCGCCTGCGGGCACCCGCTCGACGACGGGTTCGCCGGGTAGAGCAACCCTTCCGGGCGCGCGTGCGTGATGCTCCAGTGACGGACCCCGGACGGGGACCGGACGGGAGCAGGACGTGGACAGGGCGGACGAGCTGCGGTTCGAGGCGTTCGTGCACGCCTCGGCGCCGCTGCTGCTGCGCACGGCGTTCCTGCTGACGGGGGACCGCGGCCACGCCGAGGACCTGTTGCAGCAGGCGCTCGAGCGGACCGCGCGCAAGTGGAACCGCCTCGACGGCGCTCCGGAGGCCTACGCGCGGGTCGTCATCGTCAACCTCGCCCGCGACCGGTGGCGCCGGCGCAAGGCGCGGGTCAGCGAGTCTCCCGTGGCCGAGGTGTCCGACGCCGCCGACGCGCACGACCACGCGGACCACGTCGCCACCCGGGACGCCCTCATCACCGCGCTGCGGCTGCTCCCCCGCCGCCAGCGGGCCGTCGTCGTCCTGCGCTACTTCGACCAGCTCACGGAGGCCGAGACCGCGCAGGCGCTGTCCATCACCGTCGGCACCGTCAAGAGCACGAGCAGCCGCGCACTGTCGCGGTTGCGCGAGCTGCTGCCCGACCTCGCTTCCGATGACGACGCACCGCTCGTCACTTCTTGTGTGGAGGACCGCTCATGACCCGCTTCGAGGACCGCCTGACCGACCTGCTGCGCGACGCCTCCGACGGCGTCGACGTCTCGCCGAGCCTCACGCGCACGGTGCTCGCCGACGCGCGGCGGGCGCAGCGCAAGACGGTCGTGCTCGGCGCCGGCGCCGGGCTGCTCGGCACGGGGGTGGTGGCGGCCGGCGCGTTCGCCCTCGCCGCGCCGACCCACCAGAAGCTCGAGGTCGCCACGCCCGGCGCCGCCGCCGGGACGTCGTCCGGTCCTGTCGTGGGCCCCACCGCGTCCGCGAACGGCATCGACTGCGGCCCCGCTCCCACGGCGAAGGCCCCCGGCGCGGATGCGCGGGCGCCGCGCGGGAAGCTCGGACCGGCGGCCCCAGTCAAGCCCGCCGGTCTCGACGCCATCTCGCTCCCCGACCCGGCGCCCGGCTTCCCGGTGCGGCGCGACAAGGACTCCTCGTTCGTGCAGTCGGGCGGCGACGGCACGGAGAAGCTCGAGTGGACGCGCTTCTTCGCCGTCGAGCAGTCACCCGTGCACACCCAGCAGCTCGGCTGCGGCTCCTACGAGTCGTCGCCGACCGGACCCGAGGCGACGATCATGGTGATGTCGCGCGCCGACGTCCCGCCGTCGGACGGTCGGACCTTCGAGGGCACGATCGCCGTCGACGGCACGACGACCGCGCTGGGCCACACCGCCTACATCGGGCACGACAAGGGCAGCGACGACGGCTGGGTCGCCGTGCAGGCGTCGAACGACAAGTGGACCGTCATCGCCTCCGGCGACTCCGGCACGACGGTCGATCAGCTCGTGACGCTCATCGACGCGATCGAGGGCATCTAACGATTGACCGCTGACATGTCGGCGTAGCGGTCCCCGGCGACCTGGTCGGCGGGGATCGCGGCCGCGAGGTGGGCGAGGTCGACGTCGGACAGCTCGATGTCGGCGGCGCCGAGGTTCTCCTCGAGACGGCTGCGCTTCTTCGTCCCGGGGATCGGCACGATGTCGTCGCCCTGGGCCAGCACCCAGGCGATGGCGAGCTGGCCGGGCGTCACACCCTTCTCCTCGGCGATCGCCTTCACGTTGTCGACGAGCGCGAGGTTGATCTCGAACGCCTCGCCCTGGAAGCGCGGGAACCGCTCGTGCCGCGCGTCGCCGAAGCCTTCGGCCCCGACGGCGCCGGTGAGGATGCCGCGGCCGAGCGGGCTGTAGGCGACGAGACCGATGCCGAGCTCGCGGATGGTCGGGAGGATCGCGGGGTCGCCCGTCTCGAGGTCGCGGGTGAACAGCGAGTACTCCGACTGCAGCGCCGCGATGGGGTGCACCGCGGCGGCGCGCCGGATCGTCGCCGCGCCCGCCTCGGACAGCCCGAGGTGGCGCACCTTGCCGGCCTCGACGAGCTCCTTCATCGCGCCGACGGTGTCCTCGATGGGCACGGTCGGGTCGACCCGGTGCTGGTAGTAGAGGTCGATGACGTCGATGCCGAGGCGCTGCAGCGACGCATCGCACGCGGCGTGCACGTACTCGGGGGTGCCGTTCACCCGGACCCACGAACCGTCGGCCCGGCGCTCGTTGCCGAACTTGGTCGCGATCACCACCTGCTCGCGGCGGTCCTTGACGGCCCGCCCGACGAGCTCCTCGTTGCGGAACGGCCCGTACATGTCCGCGGTGTCGAGGAACGTGCACCCGAGCTCGATCGCGCGATGGATCGTCGCGATCGACTCCGTGTCGTCGGTCTCCCCGTAGAACTCCGACATGCCCATGCAGCCGAGGCCGATCTCCGACACCTCGAGCGGGCCCAGCGTGCGCGTCTTGATCACAGCAGCCTCCAACCGACGATCAGCCCAACCTATGCCGCGAACCCTGAGAGGGTGTCGGCCGTGACGGACGCAGGGCGCCGGCGCGACCTGCTCCGGCTGTCGCTGTCGGCGCTGGGGATCACGGCCCTGGTCGCCGGGTCGAGCCTCGTCGGCGCGGCGGTCGTCGCTGTGCTGGACCTGGTGCTGCTCGCCAGCCCGCACGACCTCGGGCCGCACCGGGTGGCCCTCCTGCTGCTGCCGCTGGTGTTCGTCCCGATCGCCGTCGTCGTCGGCACGGCGACGGGCTGGCTGCTGCAGCGCAGCACGATCCGCTGGGTCGCCGCCAACCGCGTGCCCACCCGCGAGGAGGCCCGCCGCGCGGTGCGGCTGCCCGCGCAGGTCACCGCGGTGTCCGGGGCGCTCTGGGCCACCGGCACCGTCGTCATCGGCATCGCGAACGCCGTGCTCGGCGACGCCGAGGCCGCGCGGCGCGCCTTCCTGTCCATCGGGCTCGGCGGGTTCACCACCTGCGGCATCGCGTACCTGCTGAGCGAGCGCGCCGCCCGCCCGATGCTGGCCGTGGCCCTCGCTGCGCACCCGAAGCGCAGCATGTGGAGCGCCGGCGTCGGCACGCGACTCGTCGTCACCTGGCTGGTGACCACGGGGGTTGTCCTCCTCGGCATCGTCCTCGTCGTCACCACGCCGGCTCCGGACCGGCAGGACACCGATGCCGCGGTGCTCGCGCTCGCGGCGCTCGGCCTGACGGTCGGCGCCGGGGCGACCGCGCTGCTCGCGCGTTCCGTGGGGACGCCGCTGCGCCACATCCGCGACGCGCTCGACCGCATCGGGGACGGCCGGCTGGACGTGAACCTCGAGGTCGACGACGGCAGTGAGATCGGACTGCTGCAGAGCGGCGTCAACGCGATGGTCGACAGCATCCGGGAGCGCGAGCGCACCCGGGACCTGTTCGAGCGGCACGTGGGCCGTGACGTCGCCGAGGCCGCGCTCACGACCGGCGTGACGCTCGCGGGCGAGCTGCGGCACGTCGTCGCGCTGTTCGTCGACGTGATCGGCTCGACCGCGCTCGCGACGCAGGTGTCGCCGCAGGAGGTCGTCGCCCGGCTCAACCGCCTCTTCGAGGTCGTCGTCACGGAGGTCAGTGCCGCCGGCGGGCTGGTCAACAAGTTCCAGGGCGATGCCGCGCTGTGCGTGTTCGGCGCCCCCGCCCCGCACGACGACCCCGCGACCGCCGCGGTGCACGTGGCCCGCGCGATCCGCGACGCCGTGCAGGCGCGCGGCGAGCTCGACGTGAGCGTCGGCATCGCCTGCGGCGAAGCGGTCGCCGGCCAGCTCGGCGCGGCCGAGCGGCTCGAGTGGACGGTCATCGGCGACCCGGTCAACGAGGCGGCCCGGCTGGGCGAGCTGGCGAAGACGATGCCCGGTCGCATCGCCGCGAGCTCGGACGTGATCCACGCCGCCGGCGACCCCGACGGATGGACGCGGACCGACACGACGCGCCTGCGGGGGCGCGATCGCGACACCGAGGTGTGGAGCGCCCCGACGACGGGGAGCGCACAGAACGGCATGTGACGATCGACGAGTGCTGAAGCGGGTGCGCCTCCGGCTGATGCTGGCGCTCGCCGTGACGCTCGCGGCCATCGGCTACATCGCGTGGCCGGACGGCCACCACACCACCCCGCAGTGCCTCGTGTCGGCCCCGCCGCGCCCGGACCCGTACGCGCTGACACCCGAGCAGGCCGGCAACGCCAGCACCATCGCGGCGGTGGGCATTCGCAAGGGCCTGCCCGACCACGCGGTGACCATCGCGCTCGCGACCGCGCTGCAGGAGTCGGGCCTGCGCAACCTCACCTACGGCGACCGCGACTCGCTCGGCCTGTTCCAGCAGCGACCCTCGCAGGGCTGGGGAACCCGCGCCCAGCTGCTCGACCCGGTCTACGCGGCGAACGCCTTCTACGAGCACCTCGAGCACGAGGACGGCTGGCAGACGATGTCGGTCACGGCCGCGGCGCAGGGCGTGCAGCGCTCGGCCGCCCCGATGGCCTACGCGCAGTGGGAAGCGGCATCCCGCGCGATCGCCGCCGCACTGACGGGCGAGCACACGGCGGCGTTCACGTGTGCGGGTGTCGCCGTGGCACCGGGCACCACGCCGGTCGCCGACCTCGCGCAGCGCGAGCTGGGCACGCGGCAGATCAGCGGCCCGCACGACACCGCGCGGGGATGGGCCATCGCCAGCTGGCTCGTCGCGCAGGCGCCGCGGCTCGGCATCGCCTCGGTGACGTTCGACGGGCAGCAGTGGACGACGAAGACCGGCGCGTGGAAGCCGATCAGCGGCAGCGCCGGCTCACTCGCCTTCTCGCTCGTCGCCGCCTGACCGCGACGGCTCGGGGTCGCGCGCGAGCTCGACGCGCAGCTTCAGCCAGAGCTGCTCGTACGCCTGCGCGGCCGGGCTCTTCGGCGCGTACGCGACCACGGGCGCCTGCCGGTCGGCCATCTGCTCGACGACCGCGGCGTAGGGGATCTCCACGGGGAGCACGTCGTCACGTTCGTGGGGCAGCCGCTCGATGAGCTCCTTGTGCGCGGCTCGACGGCGGTCGACCATCGAGAAGAACGCGCACACCCGTGGTGGCTTCTCCATCTCGCCCATGAACGTGGTCAGCTGCTCGAGCGTGCGCACCGACAGCGTGCTGGGCACCAGCGGGAGCGCGACGACGTCGGCCGCGGCGAGCACGGTCTCGGACAGCAGGCCGATGCCGGCCGGAGCGTCGAGCACCGCGAAGTCGTAGGTCTCCTCCAGCGGGGTGAGCACCTTGCGCAGCCGTCGCGTCGGCTTGTTGAACGAGCTCAGCTCGAGGTCGAGGTTGCGGAAGGAGAAGTCGGCGGGCAGAACGTCGAGCAGCTCGTGCGCGGTGAGCTTGAGCGCCTGCTCGATCGGGCGCTCGCGGTGGACGAACGCCGACGCACCGCCCTTCATGCGCGGCTTCGCGCCGACGAGGTAGGACGCGGCGCCCTGCGGGTCGAGGTCGCACAGGACGGTGCGGTGCCCACCGGCCGCGGACAGCCAGGCGAGGTTCACCGCGGCGGTGGTCTTGCCCACCCCGCCCTTGACGCTGTAGACCGCGAGGACCTTCATCCGACCTCCTGGCCCGTGACGCTATCGGGGTCCGGGTGGTCCGGCAGGACCTCGGCCCGTCGGGTAGAAGATGCACCTGCGTTGCACCTACCTGGCAGGAGCCCCCATGCGTCGCACTCTTGTCGCCGTCGCCTCCGCGACCACGCTCGTGACCGCGGTCGCCGTCGCCGCACCCGCCGCCGACGGCGCCCGGCTCGCACCGGCGGTCGCCAACCCGTACGACAGCGGCGGCCAGGTGATGAACATCCTGCCGCCGGGCTCCAACGGGAACGCGAGCGCCACCGACGCGGCGGCGTTCGAGGCGAACAAGACGCTGCCCCAGAACTACGCCGACCAGCTCGAGATGTACGACGCCCTGAACAAGGTCGTGCCGTCGTCGCTCACCGACGGCGACCTGTCGAAGTACTACAAGGACTCCCGCCTCGGCGGCGTCCCGGGCGACATCGTCTCGACCGAGAGCCCGAAGGCCGGCGTCACCATCGCCCGGGACTCCTTCGGCGTGCCGCACATCAACGGCGACACCGCCGAGGACGTCGCCTACGGCGCGGGCTACGCCGGCATCGAGGACCGCATGTTCCTCACCGACGTGCTGCGGCACACGGGCGCCGCGAACATGGCCGCGTTCCTCGGGCCCACCGCCGGCAACATCCGCATGGACCAGGCCCAGCTGCGGCTCGCCCCGTACACGCCGGCCGAGGCCGAGGCGCAGATCGAGAGCGCGGCATCGCGCTACGGCCCTGAGGGCCAGGCCCTCATCGGCCGCCTCGACGGCTTCATCGCCGGGATGAACGCGGCGCAGAAGGCGCTCTGCCCGGGCGCGTTCGGTCTGCCGGTCCCCGGCGGCAACGGCGCCGGCCTCGGGCCCAAGTGCCCGGTGGAGTACTCCGCAGTGCAGAAGGCGCCGGCCGACTACACCCGCGCCGACATCATCTACATCGCGTCGCTCGTCGGCGGCATCTTCGGCAAGGGCGGCGGCGGCGAGTTCGACAACGCCCTCTGGTACCAGAACCTCGTCGCGAAGTTCGGGGCCAAGCGCGGCAAGCAGATGTACGACGAGCTGCGGCAGAAGGACGACCGCGAGGCGTTCTCCACCGCGCAGACCACGTTCCACTACCTGTCCGGCGGCCTCGCACCGAAGCGCCCGGGCGTCGCGCTCCCCGTGCCGGGCGCCCCGACCGCTCCGGGCACCGGCACGCTCATCTCCGGCAGCGCGAGCAGCAACACGGCCGCGATCCCGGCGATGGGAACCACCGCGTACCACAGCTGGCAGCAGCAGGTGGGCGTCGTCGACGGCCCGAGCGGGCGCATCGATCTCGGCTTCCGCAGCCATGACGAGAGCAACGCTCTGCTCGTCGATGCGAAGCACTCGAAGAACGGCCATCCCGTCGTCGTGTTCGGCCCGCAGACCGGTTACTACGCGCCGCAGCTGCTGACCGAGGTCGACCTGCACGGACCGGGGATCGACGCCCGCGGCGTCTCGTTCGCCGGCACGCAGTTCGTCGTCGAGCTCGGCCACGGTGAGGACTACGCGTGGTCCGCGACGAGCGCCGACTCCGACAACGTCGACACGGTGTTCGAGAAGCTCTGCAACGCAGATGGTTCCGCGCCGACGGTGCGGTCTACCTCGTACCTGCACAACGGCCAGTGCGTCCCCATCGACACGTACGTGCACGACGAAGGCGAGGTGCTGCCGACCGTCGCCGCCAGCGGCCAGGCGCAGGACATCTCGATGACCGTCATGCGCACGGTCCACGGGGTGGTCGAGGAGCGCACGCTCGCGAAGGGCATCAAGGGCCACGTGTTCCCGGTGGCCGTCGTGACGCAGCGCTCCACCTATGGGCACGAGGCCGACTCGGCCATCGGGTTCGCACGCGTCAACAACCCCGACTACACGCACAACGCGACCGACTTCACCAACGCGTTCGACGGCGTCGACTACACGTTCAACTGGTTCTACACCGACGACAAGGACATCGCGTACAAGGTGTCCGGCCTGCTGCCGGTGCGGTCGAAGCAGACCGAGCCCGACCTTCCGCGCTGGGGTGACGCGCGCTACGACTGGCAGGGCTGGCTCGCGCCGAACCGTCATCCGCACCAGATCAACCCGCCGCGGGGCTTCCTCGCCAGCTGGAACAACAAGCAGGCGCCCGGGTTCGGCGTGGCCGACGACCAGTGGGGCCAGAACGCGGTGCACCGCGTCAACCTGCTCGCCGAGCGGATCCAGGCGCTGATCAAGGACGGCGGCCGAATCACGCCGGCCCAGCTCGTCGGCGCGATGATCGATGCCGCCACGGCGGACCTGCGCGCCGAGAAGCTGCTGCCGCTCGCGCTGAAGATGGTCGGCGACGATCCCAAGGCGCGGCCGGCGATCGCGCTGCTCAAGAAGTGGGTCAAGGACGGCGCGCATCGCGTGGACCGGGCGCGCACCGGTCACTACGACGACCAGGCCGCGATCGCCCTGTTCGACACGTGGTGGGACGACAACGGCAAGGGCGACGGCGGGCTGGCGAAGGACACGATCCGCCCGCTGCTCGGCAGCCTCGTCGACCAGCTCCCGCACGGCACCGACGACCACCCGCGCCAGGGAGTCGGCTCGTCGTGGGACACGGTCGCCTGGTACGGCTACGTCTCGAAGGCGCTGCGCATGTTGCTGCACCTGCCGGTGAAGCAGCCGTACAAGAACCTCTACTGCGGCACCGCCACGACGTGCCGGAAGGCGCTGCGCGCGTCGCTCGAGACCGCGGTGGCCCGCGCGCTCGCCAACCAGCACGTGAGCTCGGTCGACCAGCTGACCTACGACAAGACGAAGGACGACATCCGATCGGTGGCCGCCGGGCTCGTCGGCGTCCGCCCGATCGACTGGCAGAACCGGCCGACGTTCCAGCAGGTCATCAGCTACACGTCACACCGGTAGGGCCGGTCCCAGGATCAGGTCGGCGACGCGGGCGCGGTTCCAGCCCTGGCGGCCGAGCATGAGGTCGTTGGCCTTCGCGCGCTTGTACCAGAGGTGACCGCCGGCCTCCCACGTGAACCCGACGCCGCCGTGGATCTGGATGTTGTCGCCGGTGACGTGGATGGCGGCCTCGGCGACCCACGACTTCGCCATGGCGGCGGCCTGCTCGCGGTCCGGCGCGTCGGTGTCGCTGCACCACGCCGCGTAGTGCGCGCCGACGCGGGCGAGCGTCAGGGCCTGCAGCATGTCGGCCGCGATGTGCTTGACCGCCTGGAACGTTCCGATGGGGCGGCCGAACTGCACGCGTGACTTGGCGTACTCGCCGGCCGCTTCGAAGGCGCCGTCGCACGCCCCGACCAGCTCGGCGCAGAGCATGATCCCGGCGTCGTCGACGAACCGGCGCCACAGCGCGGTCTGGTCGCCGGCGGGACCGAGCCGCTGCGCGGGCGTCGCGGTCAGCTGCAGGCGCGCGAGCTCGCGCGTCGGGTCGAGGCCGGGCACGACCTCTCCGCGCGGCGACTCCACGAGGAAGCCGGCCAGGCCCGCGTCATCGCGTGCGACGACGATCGCGAAGTCGGCGCGCGCGCCGTCGAGCACCGTCGGCTTGAGGCCGTCGAGCACGTAGCCGTCGCCCGAGGGGGTGGCCCGCGTCGCGACGGCGGCGAGCGGGTCGCCGTGCGTCCCGGCCTCGTCGAGGGCGACCGTGCCGACCTTCGTGCCGTCGGCGAGCGCCGGCAGCAGGTCGACCGCGCCGAGCGCCCGCGCCGCGAGCACCGCCAGCACCGCGGAGGCGAAGAACGGCCCCGGCAACGGCAGCCGGCCCATCTCCTCGCACACGACCGTCATGTCGACGAGCCCGCAGCCGGCGCCCCCGTGCTCTTCGGGGACGAGCAGCCCGGTCCAGCCGAGCGCGGCCATCTCCTCCCAGCGGCCGGCCGGGAGGGACGCTCCGTCGTCGATCGCGGCGAACAGCTGCTCGCGCGGCAGCCAGCCCGACAACGCGTCCCGGACGCTGGCGCGCAGCGCCTCCTGCTCCTCGGAGAACCGGAAGTCCATGGGCGGGCACTCTAACCAACCCTGACACGCGTGTCAGGGTTCAGTACGCTGTCCCCGTGGACTTCGCATTCACGCCGGAGGACGAGGCCTTCCGCACCGAGCTGCGCGACTGGCTGGCGACCAACATCGCCGACTTCAACGCGAGCGAGGGCAGTGAGGTCGACGCCGAGCTGTCGAGCTGGGAGCGCCAGTACGAGCGCCGCCGCCGGTGGCAGCGCCGCATGGCCGACGCCGGCTGGGCGGCCATCAACTGGGAGAAGCGCTGGGGTGGCCGCGAGGCCACGATCATGCAGAACGTCATCTACTCCGAGGAGATGGCGAAGGCCCGCGCGCCCGGCGTCTACAACGCCAACGGCATCTGGCAGATCGGCCCGATGATCAACCGCTGGGCTGAGGAGGGCCCGCAGAAGGAGGAGTGGCTCCGTTCGATCCTCTATGCGGAGCACCACTGGTGCCAGGGCTTCAGTGAGCCCGAGGCGGGCAGCGACCTCGCCAACCTGCGCCTCGCGGCCATCCGGGACGGCGACGACTACGTGCTCAACGGCCAGAAGATCTGGTGCACGACTGCGCACATCGCCAAGTGGGGCCTGTTCCTCGTCCGCACCGACCCGACCGCCATCGAGCGCGGTGCACAGCACGAGGGCATCACCGCGCTCATCGTCGACCTCGAGGTCCCCGGCGTCGAGGTCAGCACCATCCGCGACATCGTCGACGAGCACTCGTTCTGCCTCGTCACGTTCACGGACGCGCACGTGAAGGCGAGCTACCGACTGGGCGACGAGGGAGCGGGCTGGCTCGTCGCCATGGGCACGCTCGGCCACGAGCGCGTCGGCACCAGCGGCCTGTCGATCACCATGAAGTCCGACCTCGACCACATCGTCGAGAGCGTCAAGAAGCACAACCCGGGTGCGCTCTCGGACCCGGACCTGCGCGACCGCATCGCGCGCACCTACACCCAGCTCGAGCTCACGCGGCTGCTCAACTACCGGGCGCTGTCGAAGATCCTCGCCGGCGAGAAGAACTGGCCCGAGGTCCCCATCGCCAAGCTGCAGTGGAGCTCGCTCGCGCAGACCATCGCCGAGCTGAACGTCGACCTGCTCGGCCCGCTCGGCCTGCTCGCGAAGGGCGGCCCCGACGCGGTCGACAAGGGCATGTGGACCCGCCTGTACAGCTACCAGCGCTACACCTCGATCGGCGCCGGCACCACCCAGGTGCAGAAGAACATCATCGCCGACAAGGCCATCAAGCTCCCCCGTCGCTAGCGCTCGTCACCAGCCCCGGCCCCACCTCGAGTCACCCGGCGCTGCCGTCCACAGCTTCCGCGCTTCTGCCTGCTTCGAGGTCGGCGCATCCGACTAGGATCGATTCGGGGGCGACTGTCGATTCCTGCTGCAGGACAGCAGGATTCCGTGTCGGACCCGGTCCCTAGCGTGCCGCCCATGACTGCTGCTGCTGGGCCTACGTCGCCCGATCCGGGTCCGTCGTTCTGGACGGTGGAGCGGTGGACCTACTGGGACTTCTGGGCGCGTTCGTTCGACCAGCCGTGGGATTCGCATGCGCCGGGCTGGCGGGCCAACGCGGCGATGCTGGGCCGGCTGGAACGGCTCGACGTTGCCACGCTCACCGACGAGCAGCGCATCGACTGGGCGGTGGCGGTGGACAAGTGCTTGCGGGCGGTGCAGGCCTTGCGCACCCGGGCGCTCGCCATCGCGGCCGGGGCGCAACGTTCGGACCCGGCGACCGAGGTCGGGGTGTTGACGTTGGCCGGGCAGCTGCAGCAGTCCCCGACCCAGACCGCCCACCAGGTCACCTTTGCCCGTCAGATGGTGACCACGTTCCCCGACACCCTCGCGGCGGTGGACCACGGCGCGATCCCGATGAGCTATGCGCGGGCGGTCTATGACGAGACCGCCGGGCTCAGCGCAGAGCAGTGCTCAGCAGTGGAGCAGGCCGTGCTGGCCAAGGCCGCGGGGCGCAAGCCCTACCAGCACACCGCCGCGCTGCGCCGGGCCGTCCGTAAGGTCGCGCCGCGGCCAGCACCGGAAGACGACGGCTCACCCGAACAGGAGCGGGACGCGCGCCTCCGGGAGTCCGGCCCGTGGTCCTCCGGGCTGTGGATGCAGGGCCCGGCCGAGCAGATGGCCCTCATCGCCGCCCGGCTGGCCGCCGCCACGGCGGTGCCCCGCACCGAGCAGGAT
>DASZYF010000143.1:0-4190 GCA_035545535.1 Mycobacteriales bacterium
GCTCTGCCGGCAGGACCGCTGGGACTTCAGCGACCTGCGCGCGCTGTTCATCAACTGCACGCTCAAGCGGTCGCCTGAGCTGTCGCACACCCACGGGCTCGCCGAGCTCTCGATGGAGATCATGCGCCGTCAGGGCGTGACGGTCGACGACGTCCGCGCGATCGACCTCGACATCGCGACCGGCGTCTGGCCCGACATGACCGAGCACGGTTGGGCGAAGGACGACTGGCCGGCGCTGTTCGAGCAGGTCCAGGCCGCCGACATCCTCGTGCTCTGCACGCCCATCTGGCTCGGCGAGAAGTCGTCGGTCTGCACCAAGGTGATCGAGCGGCTCTACGGCAACTCGCACCTGCTCAACGACGCCGGGCAGTACGCGTACTACGGCCGGGTGGGGGGCTGCCTCGTGACCGGCAACGAGGACGGCGTGAAGCACTGCGCCATGAACGTCCTCTACTCACTGCAGCACCTCGGCTACGTCATCCCTCCGCAGGCCGACGCGGGGTGGATCGGCGAGGCCGGCCCCGGCCCGTCCTACCTCGATCCGGGCAGCGGCGGACCGGCGAACGACTTCACCAACCGCAACACCACGTTCATGACCTGGAACCTGCTGCACCTCGCGCGGATGGTGAAGGACGCCGGAGGCATCCCGGCCCACGGCAACCAGCGCTCCGCGTGGGACGCGGGCTGCCGCTTCGACTTCCCCAACCCCGAGCACCGCTAACTAGGACGGGTTCAGCACGCAGTCCCCACAGAGTCCGCCGCCCGGGATGCGGTAGTACAGGCAGCAGCTGGTGCGGCGCCATGCGCCATCGACGTAGGCGCCGGTGGGTCGCAGCTCCGGCCGCGCGAGCAGATCGTCGGCGGCCGACCGGCCGGCGAGGGCGTGGCCGGGCAGCGCACGCGTCACGATCGCGACGGCGCTCGCGATCGCCGAACCGCAGCTGCCCCACATCACGATCGGCGAGAGCTGTGACGCGGCGCGGAAGCCCGCGCCGAGCTCGCCGAGGATGTCGACGACGTGGATCACGTCGGACGTGCCGTCGCCTCTTGCCGCGCTGAGGATCAGCCGCCCCGCATCGGTGCGATGGACGACGAGTGCCTCGGCGCGGAACGGCACGGTGCCGAGCAGCGCCGACGCACCGAGCACCGGCGAGACGATGCGCGCGACCAGTCCGAGGTGCACCAACGACGCCGCGGCCCGCCCGTCGATCGCATCGGCCGCCAGCCCGGCGCGCGCGCCGAGGGTCGCCCGCGTCCGGTCGATCGCGGCCCTGATGGCCGCCGGGTCTCTGGCGAACCCGCCCAGGGTGAGCGCTCCCGGCGGCGCCGGCTGCGTCAGGTCGAAGAAGTCACCGAGCGCGGCGACCGCCCGCAGCGAGGCCGGTGCGCTCTCCACCCCCGCCATCCTGCCCGGCGGGGTCTGAGTGGATCAGCGCGGCACCCGGGTGTGCTTCAGCTCGTTGAGCTCGGGCCAGCCCGTGATGGTGTCGAGCACCCGCTCGACCGTGCGGATCGATGTCTCCGCGTCGCTGCCCGCCGGCGCGCGGTCCATGAGGCGCACGAACACGGCCTGCTCGCCGGCGACGAACGTGGGCACGCCCCAGACGCCGTGCGACTCGACGTAGCGCTCGTGCTCGGCGCGGATCTTCGCGAGCGCGCGGCCGTCGTCGATCGCCGCGAACACGCTGGCGGGGTCGATGTCGTGGCGGCGCAGCACGGCACTGATCACGTCGCGGTCGGTCAGCTTCTGCGCGTCGTCGTGCCGCACCGCGAACAGCGCACGGTGCACGGCGCGGAACGCGTCCGGGTGCTCATCGCGGACGGTCACGCCTGCTTGCAGCGCGATGATGCCGGTGTCCTGCTCGGGCTTCTCCCACACGCTGGGCTCGCCCTCCTGCACGTGCGCCTGCCCGAGCGAGAACGGCAGGAAGGTGACGTCCCAGTCGGCGCCGGCCTCGAGGCCGGTGAGCACGTGCTCGTGCGCGTTGCGGGCGAAGGGGCAGCGGTAGTCCCACGTGACGGCGAACGAACGAGTCATGTCAGGGCCAACCGAACGCCCCGCCGACCTGTTCCGTCAGACCTGGGCATGCCAGATGTGGAGCAGCCGTCAGCGGACGTCAGCCGGCATGGAGTCCCAACCGCGGACGGTGGAGGTGGGCGCGCGCACGGCTGCTTCGAGGTCGATCTCCCACTCCGGCCAGCGGGCGAGGATCTCTTCGAGCGCGACGCGGCCCTCGATGCGGGCGAGGGCGGCGCCGAGGCAGTAGTGCGCTCCGTGGCCGAAGGTGAGCGTCGGGCCGATCTTGCGATGGATGTCGAATCGGTCGGGGTCGTCGAACCGGCGTTCGTCGCGGTTGGCGGCGGAGACCATCAGGAGCATCGCCGCGCCGGCCGGGACGGTGGTTCCGTGGAACGTGACGTCCTCGGCGACGTACCGGGCGACGTGCGGACCGGGCGGTTCGTAGCGGAGCAGCTCCTCGATCGCGTTCGGGATGAGCTCGCGGTCCTTGGCCAGCTCGGCCCGCTGGTCGGGGTGGTCGCCGAGAACCTTGCCCATCCAGCCGAACAGGCGGCCGGTGGTCTCCACACCGGCGCCGGCGATGACGGCGATGAACGTGAGGAGCTCGTCGGTGGTGAGCGTGCGGGTCGTGCCGGTGAGGTCCTCGAACTCGACGTTGAGCAGCTCGGTGACGAGGTCGTCGGAGGGGTGCTTCGCGCGCCAGGCGACGTAGTCGGCGTAGGCCTTGCCGGAGAAGTAGTGCTCCTTCGTGACCTTGAGCGGCTCGCCGGGCTGGTTGCGCAGCTTGCGCACCGCGGCGTCGCGCACGGAGGGTTGGTCGGCTTCGGGGATGCCCATGAGCATGCCGATCGCTTTGACCGGCATCTGCGCGCCGAGGTCGAGCACGAAGTCGAAGCGGTCGGTGTCCTCGATCGGGTCGAGGCAGGCCGCGCAGAAGGCGCGGATCTGGTCCTCGAGCTTGCGCATGCGCCCGGGGGTGAACGCCCGTGCGACGAGAGCGCGGTGCATGGTGTGCTCGGGCGGGTCCTCGTTGATGAAGACACTGGGCGGCATGACGGGATCGGCTTTGACGACCTCGAGGATGTCGCCCTTGGCGGAGCTGAGGCGCTTGCTGTCCTTGAGCGCGGCTTCGACGTCGACGAAGCGACTGAGCCCCCAGAAGTCGAGCCGCTCGTTGTAGTACAGCGGTGCTTCGTCGCGCAGGCGGCGGTAGACGGGGTAGGGGTCCGCGTCGATAGTCACGTCGTAGGGGTCGTAGTACAGGTCGTTCGTCGTTTCGTTCACCGTGTTGCTCGCCGTGTTGCTCGCCGTGCCGTTCATGTGGCCTCCGTGGTCGTCACACGCCGGCCGGGCCGGGCCCGCCGTGCATGTAGAGGGTCTGGCCGGAGCAGTAGCTGGATGCGTCGGAGGCGAAGAACAGCACGCCGTAGCCGATCTCGTCGGGTTCCCCCAGGCGCCCGGAGGCGTTGGTCCGGCCGATCGTGTCGGGGTCGATGCCGTAGCGGGCGGCGTCGTCGAGCAGCGTCGCGGCGCGCACGGCGCCGACGGCGATCGCGTTCACGCGCACGCCCTTCCGCGTCCAGGCGGCGGCCATGGAGCCGGTGAGGTTGTTGACGGCCGCCTTGGCGGCGCCGTAGGGCGCGGCCTGGGGCATCGCGAGCAGGCTCGCGCCGGAGGAGATGTTGACGATCGCGCCACGGCCCTGCGCGATCATCGGTGCGGCGGCGGCGCGCGAGAGGTGCCAGACGGCCCCGAGGTTGAGGGTGAGCACCTGCTCCCAATCCTCGTCGTCCCACGTCATGATCGGCTTGGTCTCGGCGCCGCCGGCGCTGTTGACGAGCACGTCGAGCCGGCCCATCTCGGCGACGGTGGTCGCGACCAGCTCCCGGCAGGCGTCGGCGGAGGTGACGTCGGCGGGGATGGCCAGGGCGCGGCGGCCGAGTGCTTCGACATCACGCACGGTGGCCTCCAGGGGCTCCGGTCGCCGCCCCGCGACGACGACGTCAGCGCCGTGCTCAGCCAGCACCAAGGCGGCACCGCGCCCGATGCCGGTGCCACCACCGGTGATGAGCGCGACGCGGCCGTCGACGCGGAACCGATCGCTCACGTGACCGCTCCTCCGTTGACGCCGATGACCTGGCCGTTCACGTAGCCCGCGGCGTCGGAGCAC
>DASZYF010000144.1:0-12456 GCA_035545535.1 Mycobacteriales bacterium
GGCGAGCCGGCGGGCGCCACGCGGCGCAGCCGGTCGCGCGCCTTGAGCGACGTGCGGACCAGTGGGCTGCCCTCGAGCTCGGCGAGGCGGGCCTGCAGCGCATCGCGCTCGGCGCGCACGACGGCGAGCTCGTGCTGGGCCGCGCCGGCTGCGGTGGACGCGGCCTCGAGGCGGGAGCGGAGCAGCGACTCGCGGATCGCGACGGCCATCGCCACCCGCAGCCTCCGGTCCCGGAGGTGCTCGCCCCGCGCGACGAGCTCGGCGAGCTCCTCGATGGCCGCGAGGTCGGCGCTGTCGTCCGCGCTCGGATCGGAGCGGGGGTCCTCGGTCAGGGCGTGCCTCGCATCGGGTCTCGCGGGGTCGGGAGTCGGGTCGGACTCGTGGTCGAGCCCGTTGTACCAGCCGGTGCTGAACGAACTCGGGGTCAGGTCAGGGCGAAGTGCGGGAGCAGGTAGGCCGCGTGCGGGGCGGTGAAGTACGGGTCCTGGCCCATGACGTGGCCCCAGCGCTGGGTGAAGCGGGCCATCTCGTCGACGCTCACGGTGGGCGGCCGGCTTGAGGACTCGTAGTGGTACAGCACTGCCTGCGGCTCGAACACGTTGCGCAGGCCGCGGCGATAGAGCTTGAGGCAGTAGTCGATGTCGTTGAAGTTCACCGGGAACTCGTCGGAGAGCCCCCCCACCGACCAGAAGTCCGAGGCGCGCGTGAGCAGGCACGCGCCGGTGACCGCCAGGTAGTTCTTCGTGAGCATGAGCTCGCCGAAGTAGCCGGGGCCGTCCTGCCAGCGGCGGACGTTGTGCACCGGGTTGCCGCCGACGCCGACGATGCCGGCGTGCTGGATGGTGCCGTCCTCGAACAGCAGCTTCGGGCCGACCGCACCGATGCCCGGCTGCACGGACAGCTCGACGAGCCGGCGCAGCCAGTCGGCCTCGGCCGGCTCGACGTCGTCGTTCAGCATCAGCAGCAGCTCGCCGGTGGCGGCGGCCGCGCCGAGGTTGATGGCGCGCGAGAACGTCCAGGTGCCGTCCATCTCGACGAAGCGCAGCCGTTCTCCGTCGATGGCGAGGAGCTCGTCGCGGAGCGCCGGGTCGGTGCCCGGGCTCAGCACGACGACGATCTCGAGGTTCGCGTAGTCGGTGCGGTCGACAAGCCCGCGCAGGCAGCGGTCGATGAGGCGCACATCTTCTCCGCGCACCTCACGATGGCCTCCGGCCGTGGGGATGATGACCGAGACCTTGGGCTCCTCGGTCAGGTCGTAGCGCACGTGGAAGTGACCGCCGATGAAGGAGTCCTCCACGTGGCCGCGGATGCCGCGGCGCTGCAGCGCATCGCCGATCGCCTTGCGCGCGGCGGTGATCGTGTAGGGCTTGGCCTGCACGTCGACCGACGTCGAGCCCGGTACCTGCCGCCAGTGGTAGAGCAGCCGCGGGATGTGCTTGATGCGGTCGGTCCGCTCGGTGATGCGCAGTGCGAGGTCCCAGTCCTGTGAGCCCATGCACTCGGGCCGGAAGCCGCCCACCGCGGAGATGAGCGAGCTCCGGTAGACCGTGAGGTGCCCGTTCACCATCTGGCCGAAGAGCAGCTCCGGCGACCACCCCGGCTTGAAGTACTCGCCGAAGGTGTTGCCCTCCATGTCGACCTTGTCCTCGTCGCTGTAGATCACGTCGAGGGTGGGGTCGAGGTAGATCTCGTGTGCGACGGCACCGAGCGCGTCGAGCGAGAGCAGGTCGTCGTGGTCGAGCAGGGCGGTGTACTCGCCGACCGACATCGCGATCGCATCGTTGCTCGCTGCGGAGATGCCGCCGTTCTCCTGCCGGTGCCGCACGCGCACGCGCGGGTCGAAGCGCGCGTAGTGGTCGAGGACGTGGACGGTCTCGGGCCGGGTGGACGCGTCGTTGACGAGGCAGAGCTGCCAGTACGGGTAGTCCTGGTGCAGGACCGACTCGATGGTGGCGCGCAGCACGTCCGGGTCGGTGTTCCAGACCGGGGTGAGGATCGAGAACGTGATGGGGCGAAGGTCGTCCTTCGCCGGCTCCGCGCCCTCGGGCGCGTCGGTCACTGGCCGCCCCGTGCGCGGGCCATCAGCGAGCGGTAGCGCGTGGCGACCTTCCAGAGGCGCGAGCGGTGGATGTCGGCGAGCTCGTCCTCGACCTCGGTGAGGCGACGGCGGAGGATCGCGCGCTCGGCTTCGCTCTCGCGCAGGATGGCGGTCTTGTCGTTGTAGCGGTTGGCCGCCAGCAGCAGCTCCTCGTCGCGGTGCGCCACCTGGTCACGTGCGGCGAGCAGCTCCATCCGGACCGGCGCGACCGCGGCCGCGACCTGCTCGGCGACGGTCTGCGGGAGGCGGGCGGCCTCGGCGCGCAGTGCGTCGAGCTCCCGGTCCCGGGCGGCGAGCTGCAGCTCGAGGTCGTCCCGGCGGTGCTCCAGGCGACGCGCGTGCTCGCGGGTCTGCTCGAGCTCGTCGCCGAGCGCCCGGGCGAGGGCGGGCACGGCGTCGAGACCTGACTCGGAGGCCGGGAACGCGAGCGCCACGTACTGGTAGACGTTCGCGTCGGGATCCGACTCGACCTGCTCGAGGACCTTGCGGGTGAGCTCGTCGTCAGGGAACGGGACCTCGGTGTCCTCGATGCCGACGCGCACCGTGTCGAGGTGCACGGCGACCCAGCCCCCGTCGTCGAGCAGGCGCAGCAGCGAAGCGCGCGTGAGGAACTGCCGGTGCGATCGGTCGAGGAGCCCCTTGTCGGCGTACGGGAAGTCGCCGTGGAGGAGCGCGAGCCGCACGCTCGCGTGGGCGACGTTGGGCACGCTCGTGGCGAGGTAGCCGCCGGGCGCGATCACGCCGCGCAGGTCGCGCAGCAGGCGCGCCGGGTCGCGCAGGTGCTCGAGCACGTCGCCCGCGACCACAACGTCGAACTGCTCGCCGTCGACGAGCTGGAAGACGTCGGCCGTGTCGAGGTCGGCGACCACGACGCGCTGGCACCACCGCTCGGCCAGCTTCGCGGCCTCCGGATCGGCCTCGATGCCGACGACCGTGCAGTCCCAGCTGGTGAGCAGCTGGGCGAGGCCGCCGGTGGCGCAGCCGAGGTCGAGGACCTTCTTGCCCCGCCCGACGAGGCGGGCGAGCTTGCCCTGGGACCCCTGCGACTCGGGGTCCACCTCGATGTCGTACCGGTGGGCGTCCCCGCTGCTGTCGCCGTCGTCCGCGCTGATGTTCGAGCCCTCCGCGTCCACCCCGGCCTCCCGGCTGGTCTGGCGTTCGAGTCTAGGAGACTGCTGCCGGGACACCAGGCGCCGCGCGGGCGCCGCGTGACGGTGACCACAGGGTTGTGGCCGGTCCGAGGAGCAGCGAGGGGGCCCTGTGGCGGGAGGCCGCGAGCGGTCTCGGGGTGGCCGCCTCCCCCGCTTCCTGGCCTGCCTCGGGGTGGTCCTGCCCCTGGTCCTCCTCTGGTCGATCGCGACCCCGCTGGGGGCCGCGCCGGACGAGCCCGAGCACGTCGTCACCGCTGCCTACCTCGACCGCGGGCACCTGCTCCCCCCCGTGCAGGACACCCCGGCCGGGCGGGGCGCGGTCGTCACCGTGCCCGGCTGGCTGCAGGACGCGACCGGGCTGCCCAGCTGCTACGCGTTCCACCCGGAGCAGGACGCCTCGTGCAGCCCGCACCTCACGAGCGAGACGACGCCGAAGCTCGCGCTCACCCAGTTCTCGCGCTACCCGCAGACGTACTACGCGATCGTCGGGCTGCCCACGCGCGCGCTGACCGGCCCCGCCGCGTACTGGGCGGTGCGCATCCTCTCGGCGCTGCTGTGCGGAGCGCTGCTCGCGTTGGGCCTCGAGCTCCTCGTCGGCTGGCACCCGCGGCGCCGGGCCGCGATCGTCGGCGCTTCCGTCGCGGTGACACCGATGGCGCTGTTCCTCGCCGGCAGCGTGACGACGAGCGGCGTCGAGGTGGCCGCCGCGTTCGCGACGACCGCCGGACTGGTGTGCCTGGCGGACCGCGAGGGTCCGCCGCCGCGCGCGGTGACCGCCCGGACGACGCTCGCGGCGACCGTGCTCGTGCTCAGTCGCCCGTTGTCACCGGTGTTCCTGCTCGTCCTGCTGCTCGCGACGCTTGCGCTCTGCGGGCGCCATCGGCTGGCCACGACCGCGCGCGCCGCACCGAGGTCCATGCTCGCGCTGCCGGCCGCCGCGATCGCGATCTCCGGCGCGTGGATCGCCGTCGCCGGGCTGCCCGCGTTCCTCGGCTCGCCGAGCGGCCATCACACCGCCAGCGGCGAGCTCGGCATCACGCTGGGCCGCACCGGCCGGATGCTCGCCGAGCAGGTCGGGCGCTTCGGCTGGGTCGACACCCCGGCGCCGCTGCTCACCATCGCGGCATGGACGATCGGCGTCGTCGCGCTGCTCGTGGTCGGGATCGCGCGCCGGAGCAGTGGACGGGAGGTCGTCGCCTGGTGCCTGCCCGCCGCCGCCGCGCTGCTCCAACCCGTGGTGCTGGAAGCGCCCCGCATCAACACGCTGGGCACGTTCTTCCAAGGCCGGTACTGCCTGCCGATGAGCGCCGCCGCCGTCGTCATCCTCGCGACCCGTCCGGGGGTCGGCGCGGCGATCGACCGCGTGGCGCCGATGGTCCTGCGCACCGTCGCGGTGCTGTGGTTCGTCGGCCAGACCGGCGCGTTCCTCGCGGCCTGGCACCGCTACGCGCTCGGCGCCGGCCGGCGCGCGTTCACGCTCCATCCGGCGTGGCAGCCACCGGGCGGCTTCCTCACGGTCATCCTGTTCGTCGTCTGCACCGCGTTGGTGGCGGCTGTGATCGGTCGCGACCGTCCGGGAGCGGCGCGGCGGAACCTCGAGGTGGCGATGCGAGGATCACCGGGTGCCCGGTCGGTTCCTCGCTACGCCCGCGGACCGTCGGGTGTTCCTCGGCCGGTTCGCGGCGTTGCTGCTGCTGACGATCACGTGCGTCGGCGCGTCAGTGGCGCGCTACCACCACCACCACATGCTGAGTCCGATCGATGAGCTGCAGCACATCGACTACCTCGACCGCGCGGCGCACGGCCACCTGCTGCACGAGGGCCAGCAGGTCCAGACGCTCGCGATGCGCGAGGAGTCGTGCCGCGGCGGCGTCGAGGCCGTAGGCCTGCCCGGTGGCACGAAGTGCGGCGGCCCCTACGACCCGAACAAGTACCAGGAGCTCGGGCGGAACACCGCGGACATCCACCCACCGACGTACTACCTGCTCACCGGCCCGGTGGCGCGCGTGCTCGTCGCGAGCGGGTTGTGGAGCGACTTCGTCGACGCGGGCCGGGCGCTGGGCGGCGTGTGGCTGGCGGCCGGGCTGTGGTTCCTCGCGCTGAGCCTGCGACGGCTCGGCGCCTCGCGAGCACTCACCGGCGTCGCCGTCCTCAGCCTCGCGGTGTCACCGCTCGTCATCCGCGCGACGTCGATCGTGTCGAACGATGCGACGACCCTTCTGTCGGGGTCGCTCCTGCTGTACGTGTGCATACGACATCGGCAAGGCGATCGTGCGCTGGGGCCGCTGCTCGTGTCGTCCGCGATCGCCGCCTCGCTGCGTCCGACCGGGATCCTCGCAGTCATCGCAGCAGCGGGCGTGCTGCTGCTCGCGGCGCCGCTGCACGACGGCGCGGCTGACGAAGCCCCGGCCGAGCCACCGCGGGCCGCAGCTCCCGGCTTCGCGACGCTCCGTGGATGGCTCACCTGGTCGCGGGCGCGCGCACCGGTCCTGATGCTGGTCACCGCGTTCGTCGCGCAGGAAGCGTGGCTCGCCATCCGCGGCGCGCTGGCGGTGCACTCACCGGTGCCGAACCTCATCGCGGAGCGCCAGCACGTCACCTCGCTCGCGATGGGACAGGTCACCGGGTCGGTCCACGCATTCCTGCCGCTGCTCGGTGACGACCTCGCAACGAACACGGGCACCGAACACGTCCACGAGCTGCTGGTCACGCTGCTGTCGTGGGCGCTCGTCGCGGCCGCCGCCGCCGTGTTCATGACCGCGCGGCGGGCAGAGACGCTACCAACGCTCGGCGGCGTCGCGATCACGTCGCTCGTGGTCGGAGGACCGTTCCTCGTGATCACAACCTTCCTGTCGCAGAGCGCCTACTTCGACATCCCGCAGCGCTACGGCGTGGCCCTCATGCCGTTCGTCGTCGCGGCCGCGGTGAGCGGGAGCAACACGCTCACCCGCCGTCTGCTGTTCGGCCTGTTCGTCAGCTCGGCGGTGCTCGGCTGGTACATCTTGCTCACCACGTGGACGATCTAGCGACGCTTCTTGTCGCGACTCCCGTCGCGGCGACCGAGGAGCCCCGCCCGCACCCGCGACAGGCTGCGCTCGGTTATCCGCGAGCAGCGCAAGAAGCGCGCCCACACTGCGGGTGACGTGGATGCGGCCCGCAGCCACGGGCCGAACGGGCGCTGCCCGCTGCCGGCCAGCGCGGCGAGCAGGACATTGGTCTCGATCGACAGCCGACCCGCCTTCCCCACGCGCGCGGCGACGCGAGGCGATGCGTCGACGGCGTGCAGCGCGTAGCGCTCGCGCACGATCTCGTGCTGCGCTCGGAAGTCGTCCAGATCGGCGCTGCCGACGACGGTCTGCGAACCGGCGTGCAGGCGGAACGCGGCCCACTCGCCCGGCGCGATCGCGAGCCCGTTGCTGCGCGCGAGCCGCAGCCAGAGATCCCAGTCGGCGGTGTACCAGAGGTCGACGTCGAGTGGGAGGCCGCGCACGGAGCTGGTGCGGAACGTCGCGCCTGGGACCGACACCCAGTTCTGCACGAGCAGGCTCTGCATCGCCTCGGCCGCGCCAATCGACGGATCGCGGAACGGTGGCCGCCACCGCCCGACGGCGCGGCCGTCGTCGGTGACCATCTGCACTCCGTGCACGACGAGCTCGGCGCCGTTGCTGTCCGCCACCGCCACGGCGCGGCGCACGGCGGCGAGCCGACCCGCGATCCACCGGTCGTCCTGGTGAAGCATGCAGCTCCACTCACCCCGGGCCACCGCGAAGCCGTCGTTGACGGCCGCCACCCAGCTGCCTCGCCGCTTCGGCGGCAGCGTCACCAGTGGCAGGCGATCGGCGAACGACGCAACGATGTCGATCGTCTCGTCGTCGGAGCCGTCGTCGACGACGACGACCTCGATGTTGGCGTCCGTAGTGAGCTCGACCTCTATCGAGCTGAGCGCATCAGCAATGTGCAGCGCGCCGCGGTACGTCGGCATGACGACCGACAGCCAGGGTGCGGCGGTCACCGCTTCGGCAGACCGAGCACGCTGAGGAAGAAGCTGGCCAGCACCGTCTCGAAGCCGAGCATGAGCGCGACGAGCGACGGGACGAGCACGCGCATCGATGACGTGAAGTCGATGGCGCCGAAGTCCTTGGAGCTCCAGTGGGCGAATGCCGCGATCGACCCGCCGAGGCCGACGATCAACAGGAAGGCACCGACGAGCAGCCCGGTCTCGAGACGTACGAACTTGAACATGCGCTCGATCCGCACGTCGGTCGGTAGCAGTCCTTGAGTGATGCCGAAGACCTTCGTGAGCACGGCGAAGACGACCGCTTGGAAGCCGACGACGACCGCGCCGCCGGCGAACATCAGCGTCTGCACGTCGAACGCGACGTCGCCGATCACCCGCTTGCCGGGCAGCAGAGCAACCATCGCGGCGAGCCCGAGCAGGATGAGGACGAAGCCGGGGTACAGGAACAGCCACCGCGGGCTGTACAGCAGCAGGAAGCGCAGGTGCCGCCACCCGTCGCGCCAGCTGCGCAGGTGCGGCGGGCGTGAGCGCCCGTCGGGCTGCAGCGTCGTCGGCACCTCGCGCAGGTCGAGCTTCGCCAGCTGCGCGCGCACGACCATCTCGCTGGCGAACTCCATGCCGGTCGTGCGCAGGTCCAGCGCGGCGATCGCGTCTCGCTTGAACCCGCGCAGCCCGCAGTGGAAGTCCTTGATCGGGCTGCGGAAGAACAGCCGACCGACGAAGGACAGCACCGGGTTGCCGAGGTAGCGGTGCAGCGGCGGCATCGCTCCGGGCGCGATGCCTCCCGCGAACCGGTTCCCCATCACGAGGTCTCCGCCGGCCCGCAGCTCGTCCAGGAACGGGCCGAGGCTGGTGAAGTCGTAGGAGTCGTCGGCGTCACCCATGATCACGAAACGCCCGCGCGCCGCGACGATGCCGGCCTGCAATGCCGCGCCGTAGCCCCGTACAGGCACATCGACCACGCGCGCACCGGCCCGCCTGGCGATCTCCTGCGAGCCGTCGGTGCTGCCGTTGTCGGCGATGAGCACCTCTCCCGGCACGCCGAGCGCCTCGATCGAGGCGCTCGCCTTCCGGATGCAGGTCTCAAGCGTCTCCGCCTCGTTGAGGCAGGGCATGAGGACCGTCAGCTCGAGGGTCGCCTCGCCGGCCGTAGCAGCGACGCGAGGCCCCGCGGTGTCGTTCGTCGTGATGGCAGGTCCCCCGGAGCAGCGGTGCGGTCGGGCGACAGGGTAGTCGCCCGATCCGTGCGTCCCGACAGAGCCGCGCGGTGCCCAGTGGTCGCGCGATCGTCTCGGGAACGGGATGCTTGGGGTGTGCTCGCCGGTGAGGAGGCCTCGTGAAGCTGTCCGTGCTGATGCCGGTCTTCAACGAAGAGGCCACGTTGCCGACCGTCCTCAAGCGCGTCCTCGACGTGCCGTGGCCGTGCGAGGTGGAGCTCGTCATCATCGACGACGGCAGCGCCGACCGGAGCCGCGCGATCCTCGACGACGTCCAGGACCCGCGCGTCGTCGTGCACGGGCACAGCCGCAACCTCGGCAAGGGCGCAGCGATCCGCACGGCGAGCGAGCTCGCCACGGGCGACTACATGATCATCTGCGACGCCGACCTCGAGTACGCGCCCGAAGAGATCCCGAAGCTGTTGAAGCCGGTGCTCGCGGGGGACGCCGACGTCGTGTACGGCACCCGCACGTTCTCGTCACACACCGCGTACTCGTTCCTCTACGTCATCGGGAACCGGGGCGTCACGCTCGCGGCGAACCTGCTGTTCAACGCCTACATCTCCGACCTCGAGACGTGCTTCAAGCTGCTGCCACTGCCGCTCTACCGGGACCTCGACATCAGCGCAGCGGGGTTCGGCATGGAAGCCGAGGTGACCGGCAAGCTGCTCGGCCGCGGCATCCGTCCGTTCGAGGTGCCGATCAGCTACCGCGCGCGCAGCCGCGAGGAGGGCAAGAAGCTCACATGGCGGGACGGCGTCGAGGCTCTCGTCATCCTCACCCGTGAGCGCTGGCGCGCCGCACAGGACAAGCGCGCGTACCCCCGCTAGGAAGCGGCCCGCTGAGCGGTCTCCACGCGCAGCAGGTGCCAGATGCGGCGGAAGTTCGCCGCCGCGTCGATGTCGATGTGCGCGGGCAGCTTGCGCATGACGTAGCCGAACTCCTCGGAGTCGGGGTAGTCGTCGACGAACGATGCGTCGAGCAGCTCCCAACGGTGCTTGTGCTCGTCGAGGAGGTGCCCGAGGACCGCGGGGAACTCATCTTCCGTCCAGCAGTGCACGTGGAACGATCGCTCGCGTTCGAGCTCGAGCTTCGCCTTGAGCACGTCCTCGGACCACGAGTCGACGGCGTCGCCCATCTCACGCAAGTAGGTCATCACGTGTGCGTCGTCGACCGACAGCGGTCCTCGCGCGTTGTCCTCGAGCAGGTGCTCGAGCGGCGTGCCGGGCCGGCAGGCGTCGAAGGTTCGCCGGCGGTCGGGAAGCAGCACGAGCGCGATGCCGCCGGGGATGAGCGCGCGGTAGATGTCATCGAGCACGGCGATCGGATCGGCGACGTGCTCGAGCACGTGACAGGCGATGACGAAGTCGAGCGACGAGTCGGCGAAGGCGCTGAGCTTGTCGCGATCGAGGTCGGCGATCACGTGCGGCTTCGGGAACGGAGCGTCCCCGCCGAGCTCGGGGAACAGCGCGCGGTTCTTCTCGGGGTCCCACCGGTCGACGTACCGGACGCGCGCCGCTTCGCCCGCGATGGGGTACGGGTGGTGGCCCGGTCCGACCTCGATCCCGTCGCCGACCAGGAACCGCGCGAGGGCGAACCGGGCCGGGCTGCCGTCCGCCCATCTCGTCGCCACAGGGCGAGGCTACGGGGCCGAAGGGGCCGCGCGATCGAAGCCACCCGCTCCCGATCGCCGTCGCCGCCGGCCGGGCCCGACACGGGGGTGTGGCGGGCGCTGGGCGCGACTCACCGTCGCCATGGTGGGCGTCGCGGAGATCTCGGAGCACCTACTACTGTCTGCGGCCATGTCGGAGGACGCGACCCGTCCTAAGGTCATCGTGGTGATGCCCGCTTACAACGCGGCGCGCACCCTCGTGCGGACCTACCGCGACATCGACCGCAACATCGTGGACGACGTGATCCTGGTGGACGATGCGTCCCCCGACGACACGGTCGCGATCGGCAACCTGCTGGAGCTGCCCGTCGTCGTCCACGGCACGAACAAGGGGTACGGCGGCAACCAGAAGACGTGCTACGACACCGCGCTCGCGCGCGGGGCCGAGGTCATCGTGATGGTGCACCCCGACTACCAGTACGACGCGACGCGGATCCCCCAGATGATCGAGCCCATCATCAGCGGGCGCGCCGACATGGTCTTCGGCAGTCGGTTCCTCGGCGACCCCCTCGGGGGCGGCATGCCGAAGTGGAAGTACGTGGCAAACCGGTTCCTGACGACGCTGGAGAACCGGGTGTTCGGCCTCAACCTCACGGAGTACCACACCGGATTCCGCGCGTACTCCGCGAAGCTGCTCCGCACGATCGACTACCACGCGAACTCGGACGACTTCGTGTTCGACCAGGAGCTGGTCGCCCAGGTCGTCGAGCGGGGGATGACGATCGATGAGATCGCGGTGCCGACGCGCTACTTCGCGGAGGCGAGCTCCGTGAACTTCAAGCGAAGCGTCACCTACGGGTTGGGCACGTTGCGAGTGCTGAGCCAGTACCGACGCCGCCAGAAGCATCGCACCAGGGGCGAGCGCCCTTAGACCGCACGGGATGACGAGCGATCGAACGCCGCGATGACGATCGCGCCGTAGAGCCGCTCCACGCCTACGCACCGCAGGCCGAAGCTCTCCACGGCCGCGATGAGTGAATCGCGCGTGTAGTGGCTGATGTGCTCGTCGGCATACCCGTGTGGTTGCGCGACGGCGTAGAGCTTCTCGATCGTCGGCCAGACCGGAGTGCCGTAGTCCGGCGTGCTCACGATCAGGCGACCGCCCGGCCGGATCACCCGGACGAGCTCCGCGAGCGGCGACGGATCCATGGGCACGTGCTCGATGACCTCGCAGCAGACGACGCAGCCGAACGACGCCGCCCGGAACGGCAGGTGAAACACGCTCGCTGTAGCGAAGCGGTTGACGGCGAACCGCCGCATGTAGCGCAGCTTCGCGTGCACGACGTCGACCGAGACCGAGCCCGGCAGGTCGAGCGCCAGCTTGCCCGAGCCCGCACCGACGTTGAGCACCTCAGTGCCCGGGACGGCCGGCAGGAGGCGCGTCGTCAGGGCGTGACGGCGGCGCTGCCAGCGCCGCTGGGGCGGGAGCCTGGAGGCGAAGGCACGCATGTCGTAGTCAGCCGCCTCGATGCTGTTGCGGGCCGACCAGTAGCGCGCGACGTCCCGCAGCCCGATGCGAGGCGCGGGCATCCCGGTGGCCCCCGCGACGGGGACGTCACGCGTGCGCCACCCGCCGAGCGCCGCCGTGACCGCCGTGCCGACCGCGTCCGTGAGGTGAGTGCCCCGCGCGACGACGTCGTCGGCCGCCGCGCGCGTCAGCAGGTGGAGCGGCGAGCTCGCATCGCCGGTGTCCAGCGACAGCCACGCACCCAGACGGCGCGCGACGCCGACCAGCCCGGGTCGGGCGAGCACGAGCAGCTCGGCGTCGTCACGCGCGTCCCAGAGCCCTCGGGCGAGGTCGGCGAGGACGGGAGACGGAGCCCGGACGACGAGCACGTGGGTAGCGCACGGGTCGGGCCCGCTGACGACGGGAACGCCGAGCGCCTGTGACAGCGGCGCGACGAGCGAGCAGACCGCACCGGCCTCCTGCGTCGTCACGATCCGCAGGCGCACCGGGGAACCGTAAGCCAGGCCACACGCGGTCGGACGACCCCGGTCGCATCGGCACGCCGGGCGTAGCCTCGGGCCTTGGACTGAGCGGTCCTGTCTTGACCACTGCGACGCGAGATCTGAGGCGAGCACACCGTGACGACGACGGGTGAGGAGACGGCGTTCGGCGAGGGCTTCGGCCCGAACGAGTGGCTCATCGACGAGATGCACGAGTCCTACCTGGCCGACCCTTCGTCGGTCAGCCCGGACTGGCAGGCGTTCTTCGCCGCCCGCGGCAACGGCGGCAACGCCGGCGCCGTGGCCGCCCCGACCGCCGCTCCGGCGACCCCGGCTCCGGCGCCGACGCCGAC
>DASZYF010000145.1:0-3036 GCA_035545535.1 Mycobacteriales bacterium
GGGCACCGGCGGCACGGGCACCGGCGGCACGGGCGGCGGCGACCCGGGCAGCACGGTGGCGGCCGACGGGCGCGGGGCCGGGGGCAGGTTGATCGGCGGGGACGGCGGCGACGGCGGCACCGGCCTCGCTTCCCCGGCCCCGGCAGCAGGGCGCCGGGGCCCCGGGTCGACGTGGGCGGCCGCGATGCGCATCCCGACGAGGCGGGTGGCGACCGCGCGCGCCGACGCGGGCCGCCGGCTGGGGTGCGGGTCGAGCATGCGTCCGAGCAGGTCGGCGAGCTTCAGCGGAAGGTCAGCGCCTCCGGTCAGGTCGCGCAGCAGCACGCCGAGCGACCACAGGTCGGCGGCCTCGGTGGGTGGCCCGCCGGCGCGCACCTCGGGCGCGATCCCGGCACCGGCCGGCGGCGCGGCGTCGAGCGCGTCGAGGCCCAGGCCGACGACGCGCGCCGGGCCCTCGCCGAGGGCGATCTGCGTGGCGTCGAGGCGCCCGTGCACGAGCCCGGCCGCGGCACCGGCGGCGAGCCCCCAGGCGACGTCGGCGGCCAGGCGCACCGCCTCGGCGAGCGACAGCCCGCGGCCGGCAGCGAGCCGCTCCGCCAGGGTCGGCAGGGTGGCCGGCGCGTCGTAGTGCACGACCCAGCCGTCGGCGTCCTCATCGATCGCGGTGACCGGCACCACGTAGCGGCTGCGCAGGCCCAGCAGCAGCGCGCGCCCGTGCGCGCGGTCAGCGGTCGTCGCCGCCGGACGCACCGTCACGGCGCGCACCAGCAGCCGGGCCTGGCTCACGCGAGGAGTCTGGCCGGTCCACCGCGCCGTCCGCACGCCGACACTGGTGACGGCGTGCGGACGGGCGGATGGACGGGGGTCAGGCGGCGGCCGCGACCTCGGACGTCGCGGGCTCGAGGGCGAGCCTCAGCGCGTCACGGACGTCGGCGACGAGGTGGACGGTGAGCTGCTCGCGCACCGACGCGGGCACGTCGTCGAGGTCCGGCTCGTTGCGCTGCGGCAGCAGCACGGTGGTGATGCCGGCGCGGTGGGCGGCGAGCAGCTTCTGCTTCACGCCACCGATGGGCAGCACCCGCCCGGTGAGCGACACCTCGCCCGTCATCGCGACGTCGGCGCGGACCGGCCGGCCCGACAGCAGCGACGCGAGCGCGGTGGTCATCGTGACGCCGGCGCTCGGACCGTCCTTCGGGATGGCACCGGCGGGCACGTGGATGTGCACGCCGCGCTCCTTGAGGTCACCGACCGGAAGCTCGAGCTCGGCGCCGTGCGAGCGCAGGAAGGACAGCGCGATCTGCGCGGACTCCTTCATCACGTCACCGAGCTGGCCGGTGAGCGTGACGCCGTGGCCACCCGTCTCCGGGTCGGCGAGCGATGCCTCGACGAAGAGCACGTCGCCGCCGGCGCCGGTGACCGCGAGCCCGGTCGCGACGCCCGGCAGGGCCGTGCGCTCGGCCGACTCCGGCGTGTGCCGCGGGCGACCGAGGTGCTTCACCAGGTCCGGTGCGTCGATGACGATCGGCAGCGCGGACTCGTCCGTCGACGCCTCCGGCTGTGTCGACTCGAGCAGGGCCACGACCTTGCGCAGCACGCGCGCGAGCGATCGTTCGAGATCGCGCACGCCCGCCTCGCGGGTGTAGCTCGCCGCGATCTCGCGCAGCGCATCGTCGGTCACGGTGACCTCGTCGACGGTCACACCGGCGCGCTCGCGCTGGCGGGGCAGCAGGTGGTCGCGCGCGATGGTGACCTTCTCGTCCTCGGTGTAGCCGTCGAGGCGCACGACCTCCATGCGGTCGAGCAACGGGCCGGGGATCGCTTCGGCGACGTTCGCCGTCGCGATGAAGATGACGTCGGACAGGTCGAGGTCGACCTCGAGGTAGTGGTCGCGGAACGTGTGGTTCTGCGCGGGGTCGAGCACCTCGAGCAGCGCCGCGGACGGGTCGCCGCGGTAGTCGCTGCCGACCTTGTCGACCTCGTCGAGCAGCACGACCGGGTTCATCGAGCCGGCCTCACGGATCGCGCGGACGATGCGGCCCGGGAGCGCGCCGACGTAGGTGCGCCGGTGCCCGCGGATCTCCGCCTCGTCCCGGACGCCACCGAGGGCGACGCGCACGAACGTGCGGTCGAGGGCTCGCGCGACGCTCTCGCCGAGCGACGTCTTGCCGACGCCGGGCGGCCCGACGAGGGCGAGCACCGCACCGGAGCGCCGGCCGCCCACGGCCTCCAGGCCGCGCTCGGTGCGGCGCTTGCGCACCGCGAGGTGCTCGACGATGCGCTCCTTCACGTCGTCGAGACCGGCGTGGTCGGCGTCCAGCACGGCCCGGGCGCCGACGATGTCGTGGTTGTCCTCGGTGCGCCGGCCCCACGGCAGGTCGAGCAGCGTCTCCAGCCAGGTGCGGATCCACCCGACCTCGGGTGACTGCTCGTTCGTCCGCTCGAGCTTGCCCACCTCGCGCAGCGCGGCTTCGCGCACCGCGTCGGGCAGGTCCGCGGCTTCGACCTGCGCGCGCCAGTCGGTCTCCGCCTCGGACTCGGGCGTGCCGTCGAGCTCGCGCAGCTCCTTCTGGATCGCGCGCAGCTGCTGGCGGAGCAGGAACTCGCGCTGCTGGTTCTCCATGCCCTCCTGGACGTCCTTGCGGATCGTCTCCGCCACGTCCTGCTCGGCCAGGTGGTCGCGCAGCCACTGCGTGGCGAGCCTCAGCCGGGCCACCGGATCCGCCGTCTCCAGCAGCCGCACGCGCTGCTCGGCGGTCAGGAAGGGGCTGTAGCCGGAATTGTCGGCGAGCTGGCCTGCGTCCTCGATCTGCTGCACCCGGTCGACGACCTGCCAGGCGCCGCGCTTGCGCAGCCAGCTCGTGGCGAGCGCCTTGTACTCCTTCACGAGCTCGGCCACGGTGCCGGGCGACTCGGCGGGCGCGGGCTCCGCCACGACGACGCCCTCGACCCACAGCGCGGCCCCCGGCCCGGTGGTCCCGGCGCCGATCCGCACCCGCGAGCGCCCGCGGATCACGGCGCCGGGATCCCCGTCCGACA
>DASZYF010000146.1:0-28277 GCA_035545535.1 Mycobacteriales bacterium
CGCCCACCGCTGCCCCGGGCGCACCGACGACCCCCGCCGCGGCGTCGGCCGTCGCGACGCGCCCCGCGCCCCGCTCGATCGCGGTGCAGACCAGCGCACCCGCCGCGCACCGGCCGAGCCCGGCGAAGCCCGCTCCGTCGAAGAGCGCCGTCGCGCCGGTGGGGGCGAAGCCCGGCACCTACAGCGAGGCGACCACCGGCACCATCAAGTCCGCGCTCGGCACCATGTCGGCCGACGGTGACACGACGCTCACGGTCAGTGCCGACAAGGGCCGGGACCAGGAGCAGAAGGAGGTCGACAAGAACAGCACGACCGACGAGATCGCGCGGTTCGCGGCCGACGGGTCGGTGCGGTTCACCTACTTGCACATCTCGAGCGCGGCGTTCGACGACACGTTCACGTTCACGACGCCCGAGCTCGTGTTCCCCGCGAAGCCGGCGCCGGGGCAGACGTGGTCGTGGAGCGCCAAGAGCGACGACGGCAAGACGACCATCACGTTCAAGGGCACGTACAAGGGCACGGAGGACGTCACCATCGGCGGCACCGTCGTGCACTGCCTCATCGTCCAGGCGGACTTCACGCTGCAGTCGGACACGACGATCACCGTCACGCAGACCGCGGACTATGCGCCCGCCTACGGCCTCATCGTGCGCCAGCACCAGATGGCGAGCGGCACGGCGTACGGCACGCCGTTCACCGCCGACACGACGACGACGCTCAAGAGCCTCACCCCGCAGTGAGCGGCGTGCTGCCGACGCCCTACGGCGACGCGCACCTGCACCTCGCCGGCCCGGCGCGCGGCGCGACCGGCCGGGCGCTGCTGATGCACGGCGCCGGCACGTCGAGCGACGTCGCGGTGCTGCTGCAGCTGCAGGATGCGTTGGCCACGATGAAGGTGCGCGTGGCCCGGCTCGACCAGCCCTACCGGGTCGCGGGTCGCCGCTCGCCGCCGCCGTCGTCGCAGCTCGACGCCGTCGCCCGCAGCGCCTGCGCGGAGCTCGCCCCGGCCGGGGCTCCGCTCGTGTTCGTGGGGCGGTCGAGCGGCGCCCGCGTGGCCTGCCGCATCGCGCGGTCGGTCGGGGCCGTCGGCGTGGTCGCGCTCGGCTTCCCGCTCGTGCCGCCCGGACGCCCCGAGGTGTCGCGGGCCGACGAGCTCGCGGGCGCCGGGGTCCCCGTGCTCGTGATCCAGGGGGAGCGCGACGGGTTCGGCACGCCCGACGACATCCGCAGGCTCAAGGTCAAGGGCGTGACGGTGCATGCGGTGGCGGGCGGCGACCACTCGCTGAAGACGCGGAAGCTCGACGGCCGCACCGAGGCCGATGCCGTGGCCGAGGCCGTGCGCGTGGCCGCGGCCTGGATCGCGAAGAAGCTCTAGGCCGCGACGTAGACCTTGGCCGCGACCGCGTCGGTCACGGACACCTCGGCCCCGTTGACGGTGACGGTCACGCCGCTCGCCGACACCCCGCTGACCTGCAGCTCCTGGCCGGGCAGCAGGTGGTTCGACTCGAGCATGTGCATGTGGTCGGGGTGCGCCTCGAGCTCTTCGTCGATGCGCCGGATCACCGCGGCGCCGCCGGCCCTGACGTCGGCCAGCGCCGTCAGCTGCTCGTCCTTCGCCGGGTGCGCCGAGCCCGGGATGGGGTTGCCGTGCGGGCAGGTGCCCGGGTCACCGAGCCGCTCCACGAGGTAGGCCTCCAGCCGCGGGCTGATGGCGTGCTCGAGGCGGCAGGCCTCCTCGTGCACCTCGGCCCACGGCACACCCAGGACGTCGGTGAGCAGCCGCTCGGCGAGGCGGTGCCGGCGCATGACGGCGGTCGCGTAGTCGCGCCCGGAGTCCGACAGCCGGATGACGCGGGCCTCGTCGAGGTGCAGGTAGCCCTCGCGCTCCAGGCGGGCGACGGTCTCGCTCACGGCCGGCGCGGAGACCCCGAGCCGCTCGACCAGCCGCGCCCGCATCGCGGGCACGCCCGACTCCTCGAGCTCCAAGATCGTCTCGAGGTACTCCTCGACGGGAGGGTGGAAGTCGCCCACGTGCCCAGCGTACGGCGCGGTCGGGGTGGGAATCCGCGCCTGGGCACGGGTGTTCCGGCGGTGGAGGTGCAACGAGAGTGCTGACCATCGCACGGCCGATAGGCTCCACCTACGTCCCTTGGGAGGTGGGTGCCGCGTCCGAGTCCAGCGCGGAGTCGAGCAGCATGTCGAACGCCACGACCGGGGCTTCGCAGGAGACGCCGGAGGAGCGTTCGGCGCGCTTCGAGCGCGACGCGCTGCCCTTCCTGGACCAGCTCTACGCCGCCGCGCTGCGCATGACGCGCAACCCGGCCGACGCCGAGGACCTGGTCCAGGAGACGTTCGCCAAGGCCTACTCGGCGTTCCACCAGTTCACCGAGGGCACGAACCTCAAGGCCTGGCTCTACCGGATCCTCACCAACACGTTCATCAACTCCTACCGCAAGGCCCAGCGGCAGCCGCAGCAGGCCTCGAGCGAAGGGGTCGAGGACTGGCAGCTGGCCGAGGCCGAGTCGCACGACTCGCGCGGCCTGCGCAGCGCCGAGACCGAGGCGCTGGACCACCTGCCGGACTCCGACGTGAAGGACGCGTTGCAGGCGCTGCCGGAGGACTTCCGCATGGCCGTCTACTACGCCGACGTCGAGGGGTTCTCCTACAAGGAGATCGCCGAGATCATGGGCACGCCCATCGGCACCGTGATGTCGCGCCTGCACCGCGGGCGTCGTGCGCTGCGCAAGGCCCTGGGGGAGTACGCCGTGGAGCGGGGACTGGTTCGTCCCGGGGACCTGGTGGAGGAGGCGTCGTGAGCATCGACTGTGGTGCGGGCGATGGGGTCGACTGCAGCAAGCTGCTCGCGCGACTCCCGGCCTACCTCGACGGCGAGATGGACACCGCGGAGGCGGCGCAGTTCCGCGACCACCTCCAGAAGTGCGCGCCGTGCATGGACGAGCACGACCTCGACCACGCGATCAAGGCCGTCGTCGGCAAGTGCTGCGGCGGCGAGACCGCCTCGGAGCAGCTGCGCGCGAAGGTCATGACCCGCATCACCACGCTCCGGGTGGAGATCACCTCAGAGGGCTGAACGTATTCGTTCGTTAGCCTGCGTCCGTGAAGGTCATGGTCACCGGCGCGGCCGGCTTCATCGGCTCGCACGTCACCGACCGCCTTCTCGCCGACGGCCATGACGTCGTCGGCATCGACGACCTCTCGAGCGGCAAGCTCACGAACCTCGCCGATGCGCGCGCCGTCAACGAGCAGCGCCCGGGCGCGTTCTCGTTCCGCACGTTCGACGTCACCGACGAAGGTCTCGCCGACGTCGTCGCCGCGGAGCAGCCCGAGGTCATCTGCCACCTCGCGGCGCAGATCGACGTGCGCATCTCGGTCGCCGACCCGCTGAAGGACGCGCGCCTCAACGTCCTCGGCACGATCAACGTGTGCGAGTCCGCCCGCAAGGCGGGCACCCGCAAGGTCGTCTTCACGTCGAGCGGCGGCTCGATCTACGGCTCGCCCTCGTCGCTGCCGGTGAGCGAGCGCACGCAGCCTGACCCCGAGTCGCAGTACGCGGCGAGCAAGACCTGTGGCGAGGTCTACCTCGCGACCTACGCGCACCTGTACGGCCTGCAGTGGACGTCGCTGCGGCTATCCAACGTCTACGGCCCGCGGCAGGACCCGCACGGTGAGGCGGGCGTCGTCGCGATCTTCTCGACGGCGATGCTGTCGAAGAAGCAGGCGAAGATCTTCGGTGACGGCACTTCGACGCGCGACTACGTGTTCGTCGCCGACGTCGCGGACGCGTTCGCCCGCGCGGCGGGTGATGCGGCCAACGGTCGCCGGCTGAACATCGGCACGTCCCGGCAGTGCACCGTGCGCGAGCTGCACTCGCTCGTCGCGAAGGCGGCCGACGCTCCCGACGACCCGCTGATGGCCGAACCCCGCCTCGGTGAGCTGCAGGCGATCGCGCTTGACGTGACCGCCGCGCGGCAGGCGCTCGGCTGGGAGCCGCGCACCACGCTCGAGGAGGGCATCCCCGAGACCGTCGCGTTCATCAGGTCCCAGCTCGAGGCCTGACCTCAGCGGCGGCGCCGGCGGGCCTTGGCGCCCAGCGCGACGCCGTCGGTGACGAACAGCGCGACGCCGGACGCGACGAGGACGTCGCCCGGGCTCGCCACGGCGGAGCCCCAGGGCAGCGGTGACACCACCGGGATCCAGTCGTCGAGGAACGCGAGCGACGTCGTCGAGTCCTCGGGCGCGTGCAGGGGGTCGTGCAGCAGTGCGCCCGTCGACTTGCCCACGCGGGCGAGCTGCGTGACCTTCACCGGCATCACGCCGCTGTTCGCCGTGATCACGACGAGGTTGCACAGGAGGCCCGCGAGGATCAGGCCGAGGCCGGGGACGCCGCGGTTCGCGAGCACGAAGCCCGCGGCGAGCAGGGCGGCGACGAGGAAGCCCGTGTAGGACGCGGCGGTGCCGCCCGCGAGGACCCCGACGAGCTGCGCTCCGACCGCGAGCAGCACGAGCGACCAGCGGTGCGGGTGCAGCTCGCCGAGCCGCGCGAACGTCCCACCGCGCAGGCGGCCGACCACGACGCCGCCGAGGACGCTCGCGAGGAGCAGGAGCACTCCGGAACAGTAGGAGGACCGGTGCCCCCTAGGGTTCAGGAGTGTTCGAGACGCTGCTCGTGGCGAACCGCGGCGAGATCGCCCGGCGGGTGATCCGCACGGCGCAGCGCATGGGCATCAAGGCCGTCGCGGTCTACAGCGAGGCCGACGCCGGTGCGCAGCACGTGCGCGACGCCGACGACGCGTTCCTGCTCGGGCCGGCCGCGCCCGCCGAGTCCTACCTCGACACCGCGAAGGTCCTCGAGGCCGCGCGCGCGTCGGGCGCGCAGGCGGTGCACCCCGGCTACGGCTTCCTCGCGGAGAACGCGGGCTTCGCGCAGCAGGTGATCGACGCGGGCCTTGTGTGGGTCGGGCCGTCGCCGGACGCGATCACGTCGATGGGCGACAAGGTCGCGGCGCGCAACCTCATGGCCGCCGCGGGCGTGCCGGTCGCGCCCGGCACCACGGAGCCCGTCACCGAGGTCGGCGCCGCGCTGGAGGCCGCCCGGTCGCTCGGGTACCCGCTGATGGTGAAGGCCAGTGCCGGCGGGGGTGGCATCGGGATGGGCGTCGCGCGCGACGACGGCGAGCTCACCGCCGCGTTCGAGACCGCGCGCTCGCGCGCCGAGCGCTTCTTCGGCTCGCCGTCGATCCTGCTCGAACGCTACGTCGAAGGCGCGCGGCACGTCGAGGTGCAGGTGCTCGGCCTCGCCGACGGTCGCGTCGTGACGCTGGGGGAGCGGGACTGCTCCGTGCAGCGCCGGCACCAGAAGGTCGCGGAGGAGACGCCGTCGCCGGGCGTCGGCGCCGCGCTGCGCGAACGGATGCTCGCGCTCGCGGCGACCGCGGGCCGGGCGGTCGGCTACCGCAACGCCGGCACCATCGAGTGCCTCGTCGATCCGTCGGCGCAGGAGTTCTTCTTCCTCGAGATGAACACGCGCCTGCAGGTGGAGCACCCGGTCACCGAGATGGTGACCGGCGTCGACCTCGTCGAGCAGCAGCTGCTCATCGCGGCCGGCGAGCCGCCGTCCTACGACGTCGACAGCGTGGCCGCCACCGGCCACGCACTCGAGCTGCGCGTGTACGCCGAAGACCCCAAGCGCTTCCTGCCCTCGCCCGGCACGATCACGGCGTGGTCCGAGCCGAGCGGCTCCGGCGTGCGCGTCGACGCGGGCTACGGCAACGGCGACACGGTCACCCCGTTCTACGACCCGCTGCTCGCGAAGCTCTGCGTGTGGGGCAGCGACCGCCCCGACGCCCTCGAGCGGGCCCGAGCGGCGGTCGGCGCGTTCGTCGTCGAGGGACCGAAGACGAACCTCCCGTTCTTCACCGAGCTGCTCGACGACCCGGAGTACGTGAGCGGCGACTACGACACCGGCATCGTCGATCGCATGCGGAGGAGCTGACCACCACATGGCTGCCACGGCAGACCTCGAGACCTCGCTCGACGACGGTGTCCTCACCGTCCTCATCAACCGCGAGGAGAAGCGCAACGCACTGAACGCGGCCGTGCTGCAGGGCATCCTCGCCGCCGTCTCGTCGCCTCGGGAGGACGCGCGCGTGGTGCTCGTGCGCAGCGCCGGCGACCGCGCGTTCTGCGCGGGTGCCGACCTCGCGCTCATGGGCGAGGACGCCACCGGCCTCGAGGTGCACGAAGCGCGGGGCGGCCTGCGGGAGGTCGTGCTCGCGATGCGCGCCTGCCCGCTGCCGGTCGTCGCCCGCGTGCAGGGCCTGTGCCTCGCCGGCGGCGTGGGGCTCGCGCTCGGCTGCGACATCGTCGTCTGCAGCGACGCGGCCGAGTGGGGGCTGCCCGAGGTCGACCGCGGGCTGTGGCCGTTCATGGTGAGCGGCCTGCTCGCCCGTCACGTGTCGCCCAAGCGTGCGATGGACTGGATGCTCACCGGTCGCCGGTTCAGCTCCACCGAGGCGCTCGAGGCCGGCCTCGCGTCCCGTGTCGTCCCGGCGGACCGCCTCGACGGGGAGATCGAGGAGCTGGTGGCGGCGCTCGCGGCCAAGGCGCCCGTGGCGGTCCGGCTCGGCAAGCAGTCGTGGATCACGGCGACGGATGCCCCGCTCGAGCCCGGGCTCGAAGCGCTGCAGGCGCAGCTCGCGCTCATCACGACGACGAAGGACGCTGCGGAGGGCGTCGCGGCGTTCTTCGAGAAGCGCCCGCCTCGCTGGACGGGCCGCTAGTGCGGATGCGCCGAGGACCGGTGCATCCGCACGGGTCGGGCTCGCCCATCCGGACCGTTCGGCTGACGGGTGTCGACGATCGGCTGACCGGATGGCCGATCACGACCTGACGAACGTGCCCTGAGTTGGGTGCATTCGCACGATGTGCGGAGGGTGCCCGATCCGCGATCGTCGTGGTCATGATCTCGAAGCGCCCCTTCATCACCGCCTTGACTGTTGTTGCGGTGCTCGGCCTCAGCGCGGCGGCCCACGCCGCCACGTGGGACCTGCAGGACAAGCGGCTCGTCCCGGTCGCCAACGTGGGCGTCGCCGTCAGCGGGACCTCAGCCACCATCAGCTGGACGAACGTCGCCGAGCCGACCGCGGTCTCCTACGCCGTCGGCGCCTACGACACGTCGGGCGGGACGCTGCCCACCCGGTCCTGCAGCGGCTGCTCCTCGCTCACGTGGGACGGCCTGCGTCCGGGTGTCACCTACGTCTTCGCGGTCGCTCCGTACTCGAGCGTCGGCCGTGGCCAAGGCGTGCAGACGGCCGCGGTGACGGCGTCGAGCCCGTTGTGCCCGACCACGGTCGCCGGGCGGGCCTGCGTGGGGGTCAACACATCCTCGGACCTCGGCGCGGACACGCACCCCGGAAGCGGCTTCCTGCACGGCATCACCCCGACCACGTCGACCTCCACCCTCGCGTCCCTCGCTCCGACGAGCTTCCGCGAGCCCGCGCTCAACGGCAGCGAGGACCGGCCGGCGCAGGCGACCGGCGCGGCCATCACGCTGATCCTGTCCGACGCCTGGTACGGCGCGACCTACACGCCGGCCCGCGGCACGGCCGCGAGCCCCTGGGCGAGCTGGGACGCGTACACGGCGTGGGTCACGCAGACGGTGAAGACCGAGCTGTCCCAGGGCTACGTCAACGTCTGGTACGACATCCAGAACGAGCCGGAGAACATCGGCACCTACGACCCGGCCAACCCGCCCACGCCGTCCAAGGTCCTCACCCAGTACGCGAAGGCCTATGCGGCGATCAAGGCGGCCGACCCGAACGCGAAGATCGTCGGGCCGAGCATCAACTGGGCGTGGAGCGAGCCGGCCTACCCGGTCGACATGGTCCGGTTCCTTGACTTCGCCGCCCAGAACAACCTGCGCTTCGACGCTCTGTCCTGGCACGAGAACGGTGACGGGGAGAACGCCGATCGGCGTCCCGAGGCCATCGCGGACCACGTCGCCACCGTGCGCGCGTACCTCGCGAAGTACCCGCAGCTCGGCAACCCGCAGATCTTCGTCAACGAGTACGGCGGCAGCGCCATCGGCCTCGTTCCCGGCTGGTTGACCGGCTACCTCTCGACGCTCGAGACCGCCGGCGTCACGCTCGCGTCGCACGCCTGCTTCAACGGCCAGTGCATGAACGGCAACGGCACGCTGGACGGCGCGCTCCTGCCGGACGGCAAGACCCTCACCGCAGCGGGGGTCGTCTACCAGCGCTACGCGGCGATGACCGGTGAGCGGCTCGCGACCGCGACCTCCGACGACCGGGTGAACGTGGTCGCGGCGCGGGGGACCGACGGCGCCACCCGCATGCTGGTCGGCCGGGACGGCTCGTGCCCCAGCTGGCTCGTGACCGGTTGCGCGCTGACCAACGTGCTGACCAACGTGCTGACCAACGTGCTCGCACCGCCGGGGGAGCCCGTGGACCTCGCACTCTCCGGTCTCACGACGGCGCGGGCGACCGTGCACGTCGACCTCATCGCGGCTCCCCTGGGCACCGCGGTCGACACGCTGACGACGACGGTCACGTCGACGGGCGGTGCGGCGACGGTCTCGCTGCCGCCGCTGGCCGACGGTGCGGCCTACTCCGTCACCGTCACGCCGATCCCTGACCCGGCGCCGCAGTCCTAGGACGCAACGCCGGGCGGCGGGCACCACGAGACCTCGAGGTGCCCGCCGCGCTGTCGCGCGCGAAGGACGGAGCTCAGTGCGTGCGGTGGGCCCGCTGCGCGCGGAGCGCGGTCGCCATGCGCAGCCCGCTGTAGACGGACAGCGCCATGATCACCCACGTCATCGGGGTGGTGTCGATGGTGAGCAGGTGCGGGATCTTGGCGGTGGGGACGCGGCTCACCGTGTCGAAGAAGCCGAGGTTCGCGGCCTGCGAGAGCAGCTCGTACTGCGAGCCGAGCAGACCGACGAGCGCCGACAGCGCGGTCAGCACGACGATGGCGATCGGCGCCCGACGGTCGTGCGGGGCGAACGCGCGCATGACGGTCGCGATGCCCGCGGCGACGCCGAAGCTCACCAGGGCGCTGCGGAGCTGCATGGTGGCGGCCAGCGCGACCCAGGTCGCGACCCCGACGCAGGCGATGAACAGCGAGAGCGCGAACGCGGTGCCGAACCGGCTCCTCGGCGCGGCCGGCCCGGAGGCGGGCGGCGGCATGGGCATCGGCATGGGCATCGACATTGGCGTGGTGACCGGGGACTCGATCGGGGCCGTGGCCATCGGCTCCTGCGCGGGTCGCAGGCGGCGGCGGCACGACGGGCACATCGTGCGGTCGGCCGGCGCGACGGCGTCGCAGTGCTGGCAGCTGATCGAGTCGAGCGTGGCAACGGGCACGGGAGATCTCCGAGGTCGGTGAGGTGGTCGAGCGCCTCAACGACGTGGGGAGGTCCCGGACACGGGGGCGCCCGACTTGCCCCGGTCGGTCCCGCGCGCCGCGGTCAGGCGACCCGGGCGAGCTTCCGCGCGGCGGTGTTGAGCACGCGCTGGAAGATGACCGGGCCCAGGGGGCCGGCCAGCTTCATGCCGACCCCGGTCTGGGCGACGGTCCAGTCGAGCCGGGTCCCGGAGCCGTCGTCGGACAGCCGGTAGTCCTCGGCGAACGCCTTCGCCATGGGCATCGCCATGTCGATGACGCGGAACGCCCAGCGCTCGTCCCGGTCCCAGGCGAGGATCTCCTCGCGGAAGCGCACCCGGAACGCGCGGATGACCCGGACGCTGCCGACGCCGTGCGGCGCGGAGGTCTCCCAGTGGCCGGTGGCGTCGAACCCGGGGAACCAGCGGCCCCACCCGGCCGGGTCCTCGGCGATCGCCGCGAACACCCGCGGGCGGGGGGCGGCGATGTGCGCCGAGGTGCGGATCACCGTCGGAGCGGAGTCGAAGTAGGAGAGGTCGACCTTCTCGAGCTGCGGCACCGGCCCATCCAACCGGACCGGGCACCTGACTAGGGTCGGAGGCGTGGCTGAGGTCCGGGCGGAGATGGCCGCCAACGTGTGGAAGGTCGTCGCGACCGAGGGTCAGCAGGTCGCCGACGGCGACACCTTGATCATCCTCGAGTCGATGAAGATGGAGATCCCCGTGGTCGCCGAGACCGACGGTGTGGTCAGCCAGCTCGTGGCCGAGGGGGTGAACGTCCAGGAGGGGGACGTCCTCGCCGTCATCACCTGAGACGTCGGGTTCACCCGTCTGGCCGCGCTCGGCCCGCATCTGGCGCACACTCCATGGTCAAGGAGGGCCACGGGCCGGCCGATGAGCGCTAGGTAGGCGGAGCGCCCTCGGTGTCTGTCCGGTGGCCTTCGCGTGGACGCAGCGTGGGGAGCCTGAGGCGTGACGACGACCATCGAGCCTTTCCTTCGTGCTCTCGTCGAGTGCGGTGGCTCGGACCTGCACTGCAAGGTCGGCAGCCCGCCCCGCGTCCGCATCGACGGCCGTCTCCGCAAGCTCCAGACCCGTGACCTCGTCGCGGCCGACACCGAGCAGATGGTGCGCGAGATCCTGCGTGCCGACCTGGTCGAGGAGTTCCAGAAGACCAACGAGGCGGACTTCGCCTACTCGGTCCCGAGCGTCGGCCGCTTCCGCGTCAACGCCTTCCGCGCCCGGGGCGCGTGCGGTCTCGTCTTCCGCAAGGTCGCCATCGGCGCGATGACGCTCGACGAGCTCGGCCTGCCGCCGGTCCTCGGCTCGCTCGCGCTCGAGCCCCGTGGTCTCGTCCTCTGCACGGGCCCGACCGGTTCCGGCAAGACGACGACGCTCGCCGGCATGATCGACCACATCAACGCGAACCGTGAGGTTCACATCGTCACGATCGAGGACCCCATCGAGGTCCTCCACTTCGACAAGCTGGCGATGATCAACCAGCGCGAGGTGCGCGTCGACACCGACAACTTCGCGACCGCCATGCGCGCCGCGATGCGCCAGGACCCCGACGTCATCCTCGTCGGTGAGATGCGCGACGCGGAGACCGTGCGCGCGGCGCTCGCCGCGTCCGAGACCGGCCACTTCGTCATGTCGACGCTGCACACGACGGACGCCGCGGAGACCATCAACCGCGTCATCGACTTCTTCCCGCCGCACGAGCAGAAGCAGACGCGCCTCGCGCTCGCCGGCGCGCTGCGCGGCATCATCTGCCAGCGCCTCGTGCCTCGCGCGGACACCGAGGGCCGGTGCGTCGCGATGGAGATCTGCATCAACACGGGCCGCATCGCGGACGCGATCGTCGATCCGGACAAGACGCACACGATCTCGTCGCTCATCACCGAAGGCGCCTACTACGGCATGCAGACCTTCGACTCGCACCTCGTCGCGCTCATCCGCGACGGCGTGGTCACGCTCGAGGACGCCATGCACGCGTCGAGCAAGCCGCACGACCTCACCGTCGAGCTGCGCCGCCTCGGCCTCGTCGCGTAGCTACTGCTCGCTCGCGATCTCGCCGTGCGCGGAGCAGCGCGCGGTCCAGCCGGTCGGCACGACCTGCACGACCATGCGCCGGCCGCAGCTGCCGCAGTAGCGGGGCGGCTCCAGCTCTGAGGCGGCCGCGCACGCCGCGTGGTCGCCGCGTTCGAGCTGCTGACCGCACCGCGTGCAGATCAGGTCGGTGGGCGTCACGGGTCCTTCCTACCGGACGTGCCAGGGTGGTTCGCGTGAGCGAGCAGGCGTTCTTCGTCGACCTCGGGGACGGGCGGTTCCGCAGCACCCGGCACACGGTCGGGCCGTGGGACCCGGCGCTGCAGCACGGGGGGCCGCCGTCGGCGCTGATCGGCCGGTGCCTCGAGCGCACCGAGCCGCGCGACGACATGCGCCTGGCGCGCGTGTCGGTCGAGATCCTCGGGGCCGTGCCGGTGGCCGAGCTCACGGTCAGCACCCGCCTCGCGCGGCCGGGCAAGCGGGTCGAGATGCTCGAGGCGAGCGTCAGCGCGGGGGGACGCGACGTGCTGCGCGCCACCGCGTGGCGCATCAGCGCGGAGCCGGGCCGGGCGACGCCGCGGCCGCACACCCACGCGGCGCCGCCACTCCCCGACGCGCTGCGGTCGGTGCCGGCGACGTTCGCCGGCACCGACCCGTTCGGCTACGGCGAAGCGTCGGAGTGGCGCTTCGCGTCCGGCGGCTTCGCCGAACCCGGGCCGGCGCGGGTGTGGAGCCGGCTACAGGTGCAGGTCGTCGACGGTGAGGAGCCGAGCGGCTGGCAGCGCGTGCTCGCGGTCGCCGACTCGGGCAACGGCATCAGCGGCGCGCTGCCGGTGCAGGAGTGGTTCTTCATCAACCCCGACCTCACCGTCGCGCTGCACCGCGAGCCGGTGGGCGAGTGGGTGTGCATGGAGGCCGAGACGGCGATCGACGGCGCCGGCATCGGTCTCGCCGCGAGTGACCTCTCCGACGAGACCGGCTGGCTCGGCCGCGGCCTGCAGACCCTTCTGATCGCCCGCCGCTGACCGGCGTCAGACCGGCGGGTTGCGCCGCGCTGTCGGCGCGTCGAGCTCCGGGTACGTGAAGTGCGCGATGATGCGGGCGACCGCCTGCGCCTGCCACCTCCGGCCGTGCGCGGTGCGGCTGCCGCGCGCGTTGAGGGCCGCCGCGATCGTGTGCAGCGATGCGCCGTTGCCGTGCATGCGCAGGATCTGGGCCCGCGTCAGGCCGTCGGTCTGCGGCTTCGCCGCCGAGGGTCGGCTGGTGGATCCGACCGCCTCGATCGGCACGGCGGGGCTCCAGAGGTAGCCCTGGCCGGCCCGGCACCCCAGGCCGTGCAACAGGCTGGCGTGCTGCTCGCTCTCGACGCCTTCGGCCACGCAGGCGATCCCGAGCCGCAGGGCGAGGTCGACGACGCTCGCGACGATGGCGAGGTCGTCGTGATCGTGCAGGCACGCCGTCACGAACGACCGATCGATCTTGAGGGCGCTCACGGGAAGGCTGCGCAGGTAGAACAGCGATGAGTAGCCCGTCCCGAAGTCGTCCAGGGCGATGCCGACGCCGCGCTCGCGCAAGCGCCGCAACGTCAGGATGGCCGCGTCCATGTCAGTGAGCATCGCGGTCTCGGTGATCTCGATGACGAGTCGCTCGGGCGCGAGAGACGCCTCGTCGAGGACCCGCTCGATGTGCTCGACCAGCGACGGATCGCCGAGCTGTTGCGGTGAGATGTTCACCGCCACGTACGGGGCGCCGCCGCGCGTGACCTTCATGTCATCGAGCGTGAGCGCTGCCCGGGCCGCGTCGGCGAGGAGCATCGGGGTGAGCTCGGCGAACAGTCCGCTCGACTCGGCGACGTCCGCGAACGCACCCGCCGTGATCAGTCCGTCGGTGGGGTGCTGCCAGCGCAGCAGGCCTTCGCACCCGATGATGTCGTTGGTCTCGAGATCGACGATCGGCTGGTAGTGGACGACGAGCTGGTCGCGCGCCAATGCTTGTCGAAGCTCAGAGGTGCGCTTGAGCGAGCTGATGGCGGCCAGCCGTAGCCCGTCGTCGAACCTCTCGGTGCGGTCGCGGCCGCGCTGCTTCGCGAGGAACAGCGCCGCATCGGCCGACGCGACCGTGTCGAGCGTCGTGCGCTCCGGCGACACCGCGGTCGTGCCGATGCTCGTGCTGATGACGTACTCGCTCGTCCCCGCCGCGACCGGCTCCCGCACCGCTCGGCGCAGGTCACCGGCCAGACGATCGACGTCGTCGGGATGCTCGCAGATGACCGCGAACTGATCACCGCCGATGCGGGCGAGGAGATCGCCGGCGTGCACCGTCTCGCTCAATCGCCGGCCCATCTCGGCGAGCACGTCGTCGCCGCCGGCATGCCCGAGCGACTCGTTGATGAGGTGGAAGCGGTCGAGACCGAGGATGAGCAGCGTCGCGCACGATCCCGGAGAGGCGCTCAGTGCGTCGAGGCTGCTCAACAGGCAGGACCGGCCGGCGAGGGTCGGGTCGACGGTGGCCAGGACCTGATCAGCCGGAGGCGCCGTCTCGATCTCGTCGCGCGGTGTCAGCACGTGCACCAGGGCCGCGCCGGGCAGACCCGCCAGTGCGGTGAGGCGGAGGGATGCGGCCTTCCATCCCCCAGGGGCCCGGACCCGCGCGTCGACGCTCAGCACCCCGACCGGCCCCTCGATGACCCGTTCGAGGGCTTGGACGACCCGTGAGCGGTCCCAGGGGTGCACGAAAGGGAAGGGCGTGCCGTCCTCGGATGCTTCGCCGGTCTCCGGGTCGTAGGCGGGGTTCAGCACGATGGTCTGCTCCGCGTCGACGACCATCGCGATCTCGGGCGTCGCGTGGATGATGGCGATCGCGATCGGGTCGAGCACACGCTTCACACATCGAGCATCGGTGGGCTGTCCGGCCAATGCCTGGACGGTCTGGTCAGTCCCGCTGGACGTTCCGTCCCTTGCGCGCACGCAGCAGCGTGATCAGCTCCTGCTGGGAGGAGACGCGGAACTTCCGGAACAGCGACGACAGGTGGCTGCGCACGGTGCTCTGGCTCACGAACATGTCCCGCGCGATCGTGGGCACCCGGTCCCCGTCGAGCAGCCGGTTGACGATCGCGAGCTCCCGGGTGGACAGCGAGCCGAGATCTGCACCCCGGGTGCAGCTCCGGCGAAGGTCGCGCGAGGTCTCGGCGCCCACCACCCCGGAGCGGAAGCGGGCGATGAGCTCGTCCATGGCGGTCGTCGGATCCGTCGTCACGGTTCCGGACCGTGACGTGAGGAGCGCGAAGGCCACGCTCGGCGGCGGTTGCAGAGGGACCAGCACGCACTCGCACACGCACGCGTCGCGGCGGTCGGCCGTGCGCACACGTACGGACGCACTCGCCCCCCGTCCGGTGCTCGCCACCTGCCCCAGCGCGACGAGCAGCACACCCGCGTCGGCATCGACGACGAGCCGCAGCAACGGCTGGTGCAGCACCGCCTCGGGAGGCCGTCCCGTCAGCTGCTCGATGTCGGCGCTGATGCGGTCGATGACGAGGTCGGGGTCGACCGCGCCGATCACCTGCGTGTTGCCGGCGTCGTGCGGTGACGAGGCGGCGTCGACGCGGAGCTGCCCCTCGGTGGCGAGCAGGACGATGGCGCGCTTCACCGGTGACTCGGTCTCGACGGCGCGCACCCACATCTGCACCGGCCGCGGCTTGCGCCCCTCCTGCTTGAGCTTGCGCATCGCCTCGTAGCCGGTCAGCCGACCTGATTCGATGAGGTCGAGCCCGGCCGGGAAGGCGTTCGTGAGCAGCTCCGGCCATCGCAGGCCCACGAGCTCGGCCGACCCCCCCACCAGCGCGCGCGCCGCGTCGCTGGCCGCGAGGATGGTCGCGGTCTCGATGTCGATGAGGACAGCGGCGTACGGGGCCGCTTCCACCAGCTGGGCGATGTTGTCAGCGGTCTTCGCGGATCGGCGTACCGGCCGTGCGGCCGTGCGAGCTCCCATGGGGCACCCCCGGGCCTCGAGTGTCGCCGAAAACGGCTCGTCGTGGGTGCCTACGCACGGTCGTCACGTCGCGATGCGGCTCGCGAGGTGGCGGGTGCGTTCCTCCTGGTAGGGGCAGGCGAGGTCTGCGAAGGTCCTGGCGCAACCCGCGACGGCATCGACGTCGCGGGCGAGCAGCGCGGCGGCGCGGCGGGCGATGGCGCCGGGGACCGTCGGGTCGGACGCCGGCGCCGCCCGCACGCGGTCGGGGGCGTCGGCGGTGGCGGCGAGCACCGCTGCCTCGGCGGCCAAGGCCTGGCGCCACTGCCCGAGGACGCGGTCGGTCACGAGACCCGAGACCGCGTCGCGGTCGAGGACGGCGAGAGCTCCCGCCGGATCCTGGCGATCGAGCAGCCCGATCGCGGCGTAGATGCGGGCGTCGCCGCTCCGCATCGCTTCGTCGAACGAGCAGCCGCGCATCGCCGCGGCGACTGACCGCCACGCATCGCGAGCGGCGTCGTCGCGACGCAGGTCGTAGATGAGCGCGACGGCGGCGGGCGTCATGCTGCGACCCGTCGCGCGGGGCGAACCGGACCGGATCCAGGCGGCGCGGTAGCCCTCGGCCGTGGCCAGCGCGGCGTCGTCCCACTGGCCGGACAGCGCGAGCGGCGGGAACAGGTCCTCGGCACCGAGGTCGCCCTCGCCGCGCAGGAACGGCAACGTCTCGTGGCGCCGCGCGGCGGCGAGCGCGCCGCTCACGTCGCCCGCACCGAGCAGGAAGAACATCGCCGAGTGCAGTGCGTCCTTGAGCTCCAGGGCGGCGATCGGTGCATCGGCGAGCGTCAGCAGAGGCGCGATGCGGCGCGTGGCCGCGCGACCCGCGCCGGCGTAGTCACCGGCATCGACGCACGCAGCGCACAGCGCATCGAGCGCGGAGCTGAGCACGAGGGGGTCTCCGCACGCGGCGGCTGCTTCGCACGCCCGCTCAGCCGATGCGAGCAGCACCGGTCCGTCGACGGGGTTGTCGAGGTAGGCCTGCGCCGCGAGGATCGCGGCCGCGGCGACGGTGTCGGCACCGGCCAGCGCTCGGGCACGTTCCAGCGCGGCCAGCGCGTCATCGGCCGAGAGCGTCCGGTCGTACATCCCGACGAAGCGACTCATGTGCTCGGCGCGGCGCGCCCACACCCGAGCCGCCCCGACGTCATCGCCCGCGGCTTCGAGCTCGGTCGCGGCGGCTTCGTCCAGCCGTACGGACTCCTCGCCGAGCACTCGGCACTTCGCGACCGCCGCGGCGTCGGCGAGCAGGAGCGCCCGGGTGACGCCCGGTTCCCGCAGCGCCGCGGCCCGCTCGTACGCGACCTGCGCATCGCGCAGGCGGCCCCGAAGGAAGAGCAGATGGGCGGTTTGCCTCGCGAGCTGAGACCGTTCGTCGTCGATCACGTCACTCGGCGCGTCGCGCGCCGTGCGCAGCTCGTCGGCGATGTCGTCGACTGCGTCACACCACGACGCATCGCGATCGCGGGCTCCGACCAGCGACGCGGCCACGCCCGCGCACCAGCGCAGGTGCGCCGCGCGCACCGTCTGCAGGTCTTCGCCGAGCTCGAGCATCGCGAACTGCCGCACCGGTTCGAGCATCCGGTAGCGCGTGCCCGAAGCGGTCGAGCGCGCCGTCAGCAGGCTGTGCTCGCACAGCGTCGCCAGCGCCGGCGGGACGTCAGGGGCCTGCAGCGGGGCGTACCCCGTGACGGCGCTCGCTGCGGCGGCGGTGAAAGGTGTGGCGAACGCCGTGACCCGTCGGAGCACGGCCTGCACCTCGGGGCTGAGCCGCTCGGTGCTCCACTGCAGCATCTGCCGCACGGAGCGGTGCCGCTCCGACACGCGGGGACCGCCGACCAGCAGGGGCAGCTGCTCGGACAGCGCCACCTCCAGCCCGTCGATCCCGAGACCGCTCGCGCGCGCCGCCGCGAGCTCGATCGCGAGGGCGATGCCGCCGAGCGCCGCACAGATCCGCACGACGGCGGGCCGTTGCGGGGCGTCGTCGGGCAGGCCGGACCGGGCGAGGAACAGGGCCACCGCGTCGGTGTCCTCCGCGAGACCACCCAGCTCGTACACGTGCTCGAAGGGCACGACGAGTCGGACGCGGCTCGTCAGGAGGACCCGCAGGCCGGCGCACCGCTCGAGCAGCTGCTCGACGAGCTGCACCACTCCGTCGACGACGTGCTCGCAGTTGTCGAGGACGAGCAACGTCGGTCGGTCGCCGATCGCCTCGGCGATCGCGTCCTCCGCCGCGCGGCCGCTCCACTCGGCGATGCCGCGCGCCGCCACGACGGCCGCGGCGGCTGCGGCACCGTCGATCAATGGCACGAGGTCGACGTAGGTGACGTCGACCTCTCCCTCCGCGGCGATGTCGGCGGCGACGGCGAGCGCGAGCCGCGTCTTGCCGACGCCGCCGGGCCCGGCGACCGTCACGAGCCGCGCGGCGGTCAGGGCCGCGCGGAGGTCGGCCCGCTCGGTCTCCCGGCCGACGAACGTCGTGAGGGGCGTCGGGAGCCGGCCGGAGCGTGCGCGGCCCGTCGCCGACGCTCGTGCGAGGCGCGCGAGCTCGCGCCGGTCGGAGGCGCCGAGCTTCTGGCGCAGCGAGATGACGTGCGACTCGACGGTGCGCGCCGAGATGAACAGGCGCTGCCCGATCTCGGCGTAGGTCAGCTGCTCGCCGAGCAGCGCGAGCACCTCCGCCTCCCGCGCGGAGACCGGCGCGGCCCCGGGCACCAGCGCGTCCACGCGATCAGTGTCGTGGCGGCCGATCCGGGCCGGGATCCGGGATGGACCCGGATGTCCGCCGTGCCGGTCCCCCCGACGCTCGCACCAGCGCCGGCGAGGGTCCGGCGGACCAGGAGGATCGACATGGGATCAGCACCGGTGCAGGGAGAGCTGTGGGGGCGCCACCCCCGGACGTGGGCGAGCGGCATCGAGCCGCAGATGCAGCCGTTCTTCGACGCGCTGCTCGACGCGCTCGGGCCCATCGAGGGCCTGCGCCACCTCGACGCGGGTTGCGGAGCGGGTCTCCTGCTCGCGAGGTCGGCGGCGCGGGGCGCGTCCGTGAGCGGGGTCGACGCAGCCGCGGGGCTGCTCGAGGTCGCGCAGGAGCGCACACCGTCCGCGCACCTCGAGACCGGCGACATCGAGGCGCTCCCGTTCCCCGACGGCTCCTTCGACGTCGTGACGGCGGTCAACGCCATCCAGTACGCGGTCGACCCGGTTGCTGCCGTCGCCGAGCTCGCGCGGGTGTGCCGCCCCGGCGGGCGCGTGGCCATCGGGATCTGGGGAGACCCGTCGCGCTGCGAGACCGAAGCGCTGTTCGCCCGGCTGCGCTCGCTCGCGCCGCCGCCTCCGGGGACGCCCGCTCCGCTCGCGTGCAGCGACGCCGGCGTCGTCGAGGAGCTGCTCACGAAGGCCGGCCTCGACGTGACGTCGGGCGGCGAGACCACGATCGCGCTCGCGTTCGCTGACCACGACGAGGCGTGGACGAAGCACACCTCGGCCGGCCCGCTGCAGAAGGTCATCGACGTGGCCGGTGAGGACGCCGTGCGGCGCGTGCTCCACGACGTGCTCGAGGCCGACCGCAAGCCCGACGGCGTGCTGCGACAGACCAACGTCTTCCGTCACGTCATCGCCACCAAGCCGAGCTGACCTCGACATACTGGCGCTCGTGGTCGACGTGGGGGCGCCCGGTCAGCACGAACCCGTGGTCCTGACCCGTCGCCCGGGCCCGCCCGTGCGGCGGAGCCGGGCGACGGAGCTGGGCATCGGGATGATGGCGGTCTTCGTCGCCGCGGGCGGTGTCGTCGCCGTTGTCAGCCGAAGCGCGCCGCCGCCGACCGTCAGCGCCTCGGTGATCACCACCGCGGTCGCGCGGACGTCATCTGTGCGCAGCGCGGCCTTCACGTCCACCAGCACCGCGAGCGCCGGCGGGCAGTCGCTGACGGTCGTGCAGAGAGGTGTGCTCGATCTGCGTCACCACGCATCTGAGGTCACGCTGATGCTGTCCGGTGAGGACGAGACCATTCGGACGGTGGGCAAGGTCGCCTACCTCAAGTGGCCCCGGCTCGTCCTGCCCGCGGGCAAGTCCTGGGTCCGTCAGCTGCCGGAGGACCTGGGTCTCGGCAGCTCCTCGCTGGCACCCGCCGGCCACAGCCCATCCGAGAGCCTGCAGCTGCTGCGTGGGGTCACCGGTGACGCCACGGTCGAAGGACACGACGTCGTCGCCGGCGTGCCGGAGACGCGGTACGGGATCCACCTCGACCTGGCCGATCTGTTCAAGAGGGTCGGCACCGCGACCGGCTCGGTATCGCCGAAGCTCGCGGCAGAGCTCACGGCGGCCCTGTCTCACACCGATCTGTCGCACCTCCCCGCGACGGTGTGGATCGACGACGCGCAGCGGCTGCGGCGTCTCACGATGAAGCTCTCGATCCGCATCGCGGGTCACACCGTCCACGACGTGACGGACCTCGCGTTCACGAGCTTCGACGAGCCGGTCGACATCGGCGCGCCCCCCGCGTCCGAGACGGTGCCCTATGCCTCAGTCAAGGACCAGATCGTCGCGATGGTGCCCTGATCGTCAGTGCTTTCCGGTCTGGATGTGCGTCTGGACCTCGTGGACCTTCTTGTCACCGATCTTGAACCACTGGTCGAGCACGCCGTGGTGGTAGAGCGCGACGGCCACCGCCGCCACGATCGCGAGGATCGCCAGGCCGATGAGCTTGCGGATCAGCAGGAGCGCGATGATCGCGAGCCCGGCGACGACCGCGTAGGTCGGGACCGCGCCGAAGTGGTGCGGGTAGTACGTGCTGGTCGTGGTCGAGATCTCAGCGCTGAGGCTCACACCTACGACGGTAGAACGATCAGAGCGTCGCGCTGAGCGCCTTCACCGGCATGTTGAGCTCTTCGAGCAGCTCCAGGTCCTGCGTGGCGGGGCGCCCGAGCGTCGTGAGGTAGTTGCCGACGATGACGGCGTTGATGCCACCGAGCAGGCCGTCGCGCGCGCCGAGGTCGCCGAGGGTGATCTCGCGGCCACCGGCGAAGCGCAGGATCGTGCGCGGGAGGGCGAGGCGGAACGTGGCGATCGCGCGCAGCGCGTCCTTCGGGTCCAGCGGCTCGCGGTCACCGAACGGCGTGCCGGGGCGTGGGTTGAGGAAGTTGAGCGGCACCTCGTCGGGCTCGAGCTCGGACAGCTGGGCGGCGAGCTCGGCGCGCTGCTCGACCGTCTCACCCATGCCGAGGATGCCGCCGCAGCAGACCTCCATGCCCGCCTCGCGCACCATGCGCAGCGTCTCCCAGCGCTCCTCCCACGAGTGCGTGGTGACGACCTGCGGGAAGTAGGAGCGGGCGGCTTCGAGGTTGTGGTTGTAGCGATGCACGCCGATCGCCTTGAGCTCGTCGACCTGCTCCTGCGTGAGCATGCCGAGCGAGCACGCGACGTTGATGCCGACCTCGTCCTGGATCGCGCGCACGCCCTCGCGGACCTGCGCCATGAGCCGCTCGTCCGGACCGCGCACGGCGGCGACGATGCAGAACTCGGTCGCACCGGTCTTCGCCGTCTGCTTGGCCGCCTCGACCAGCGAGGGCACGTCGAGCCACGCGGAACGGACCGGGGAGGAGAACTGACCGGACTGCGAGCAGAAGTGGCAGTCCTCGGGGCAGCCGCCGGTCTTGAGGCTGACGATGCCCTCGACCTCGACCTCGGGACCGCACCAGCGCATGCGCACCTCGTGCGCCAGCTGCAGCAGCTCGGGCAGATGCTCGTCCGCGAGCTGCAGGCACGCGAGCGCCTGCGCCTCGGACAAGCCCTCGCCGCGCTCCAGCACCTGCTCGCGCGCGATCGCGAGGATCGCCGGCGTGGGCGCGTCAGACATCGGTGCTCCACCTCTCCCGGAAGGCCTTCGCGTCGAAGGCCCCACCCAGCTGCGGTCCGAGCCCGGACCGTGCGGTCGACAGGAAGTCTCCCGTACCGCCCGTGGGGTCGCCCGCGTTGGCCGGCAGCGCACCCGCGAGCGGCCGGGCGACGAGCATCTCGAGGTCGCGGATGTTCGACCGCTCCGCGAGCCCGGGCTCGGCCGGCCACGAGCCGATGACCAGCCCGCCGAGCCGCACCCCGCGGTTGGCCATGGACTCGAGCGTCAGCGCAGTGGCGTTCAACGTGCCGAGGCCCGCCTCGGCGACGACCAGCACCTCGGCGTCGACATCACGCGCGAGGTCGGCTAGCGTCGTGCCGTCCTCGTCGTAGCGGACGAGCAGTCCGCCGGCGCCTTCGACGACGACCAGGTCGTACGCGCCCGACAGCCGCACGACGACGTCGGCGACGGCGCCGAGCTCGACCGGCGGCTGGTTCGCGATGCGGGCGGCGGCCGCGGGGGACAGCGGGTCCGGGAACCGCGCGCCTTCGACGGTGTCGACGTCGCCGGCGAGGGCGCGCACGGTGTCGACGTCGGGGACGTCTCCGGGAACGCCGGTCTGCGCCGCCTTCACGTAGCAGGGCCGCGCGGCGCGGTCACGCGCGAGCGCGACGATGGCCGCGGACACGACGGTCTTGCCGACGCCGGTGCCGGTGCCGGTGACGAGCAGCACGCTCACGCGACGCCGGTGGCGCGCCAGACCTTGGCGAGCAGGTCGAGGTCGTCGTCGGTGAGGTCGGCGCGCGCGGTGAGCCGGACGCAGGACCGCCCGATGGGCACGGAGGGCGGGCGGAAGCAGCCCACGCGCACGCCGTGCTCCGCGAGCGCGTCGCGGGCGCCGACGGCGCGTTCGGGATCGCCGAGCACCACGCTGACGACCGCGCCGGCCGGCACCGGCACACCGACGATGTCGGCGATCGCGGCGGCGCGCTGCCGCACCGCGGTGACGAGCGCCGGCGTGCGCTCGACGATGCGCAGCGCCTCGAGCGCCGACGCCGCCGGCGCGGGCGCGAGACCGGTGTCGAAGATGACCGCGCGCGCGGTGTCGACGAGGTGCGCGATGACATCGGCCCGGCCGAGCACGGCCCCGCCCTGCGCGCCGAGCGCCTTCGACAGCGTCACGGTCTGCACGACGTCCGGCTCGCCGGCCAGGCCGGCGGCGTGGACCGCGCCGCGGCCGTCGCCGAGGACGCCGAGCGCGTGTGCCTCGTCGGTGAGCAGCAGCGCTCCCTGCGCGCGGCACACGGCGTGCAGGTCCGCGAGCGGCGCGAGATCGCCCTCCACGCTGAAGAGGCTGTCGGTGACGACGACGGCCCGCTCCTCCTCGCGCTCCGCGAGCGCGGCGGCGACCGCGGTGACGTCGTTGTGCGCAGTCACCACGACGCGCGCGCGTGACAGGCGGCACGCGTCGACGATCGACGCGTGGTTGCTCCTGTCGCTGACGACGAGCGAGCCGGGGCCGGAGAGCGCGGTGACGGCGGCGAGGTTCGCCGCGTAGCCGGTGGCGCACACGAGACCGGCCTCGGCGCCGACGAAGCGTGCGAGAGCGGCGTCGAGCTCGGCGTGCAGCGACGTGGAGCCGGTGACCAGCCGGCTGCCCGTGGAGCCCGCGCCCCACGTGCGCAGCGCGCTCACGCCCGCCTCGATCACGTCCGGGTTGCCGGACAGGCCGAGGTAGTCGTTGCCGGCGAGGTCGAGCTCGCGCTCGTCGGCGGTGCGGGTGCGCAGCGCGCGGCGCAGCCCCGCCTGCTCACGCGCGTGGGCAGCGTCGGTCAGCCAGGCCAACGGGTCGCGCGTGCTCACCGCGCAAGCGTAGGAGGGCGCGGCCGGGCGCCCGGCGCTGCGTGAGCCACGTCACCGGCCGGGGCGGTCTGCGACGATCGGGCCGTGGCGATCACCGTTCCCGAGGGTGCGCTGCCGGGCGAGGCGCTCCGGCAGCTGGTCGCCACGCTCGACCTCGAGCAGCTCGAGGACCGGCTGTTCCGCGGTCAGTCGCCCGACTCGCCGCTGCAGCGCGTCTTCGGCGGGCAGGTCGCCGCGCAGGCCCTCATGGCCGCCGTGCGCACGGTCCCGAACGACCGTCAGGTGCACTCGCTGCACGGCTACTTCCTCATCGGCGGCGACCCCGAGGTGCCGTTGATCTACGAGGTCGACGTCGTGCGCGACGGCAAGTCGTTCTCCACACGCCGCGTCACCGCCGTCCAGCACGGCCGGGTGATCTTCTACCTGTCCGCGAGCTTCCAGGTGCACGAGGACGGCATCGAGCACCAGCTCGAGATGCCCGACGTGCCCGACCCCGAGTCGCTGCCGACCACCGCCGAGGTGCTCGCCGCCTACCGGGACCAGATCCCCGAGCTCGTGGGCTGGGAGGGGCACGAGTCACCGCTCGACATCCGCTACGTCGGGACGCCGCCGATGCTCGGCGCGCTGCTGAAGGAGCCGGCCGAGGCGCGTTCGCGCGTGTGGATGCGCGCCAACGGCCCGCTGCCCGACGACCCGCACATGCACGTGTGCGTGCTCGCCTGGGCGAGCGACATGACGCTGCTCGACTCGGTGCGGCTGCCGCATCACACCCGCTGGGATGGTTCCCTCGGGCAGACCGCGTCGCTCGACCACGCGATGTGGTTCCACCGGCCGTTCCGCGCCGACGAGTGGTTCCTCTACGACCAGCGCTCGCCGAGCGCGGCCGGTGCGCGCGGTCTCGCCGAGGGCAAGATCTTCTCGCGCGACGGCCGCCTCGTCTGCTCCGTCGTGCAAGAGGGCCTCGTCCGCCACCACCGCTGATGGAGCCAGATCAGCTGCTCGCGCTCGATCGCGCGCACGTGTGGCACCCGTACGCGTCGGCGACCGAGCCACTGCCCGTCTTGCCCGTCACCTCCGCGCACGGCACGCGGCTGGTGCTCGCCGACGGTCGTGAGCTCGTCGACGGCATGTCGTCGTGGTGGGCCGCGATCCACGGCTACGGCAACCCGGCACTGCTCGCCACGCTGCACGAGCAGGCCGACCGCATGGCGCACGTGATGTTCGGCGGCCTCACCCACGAACCCGCGGTCGCGCTGTCCGAGCTGCTCGTGCGCATCACGCCGGCCGGCCTGAGCCGCGTGTTCCTGTCCGACAGCGGATCGGTCGCCGTCGAGGTCGCGCTGAAGATGGCCCTGCAGCACTGGCGCGGCCGTGGGCAGGAGCGTTCGCTGTTCGTCACCGTTCGTGGCGGCTACCACGGCGACACCACCGGCGCCATGAGCGTCACCGACCCGGTCAACGGCATGCACAGCCTCTTCGCCGGCTGGCTCCCGCAGCAGGTGTTCGCCGCACGTCCGCGCCCACGGTTCGACGAGCAGTGCACCGATGCCGACCTCGACGAGATCGCCGGGTTGCTACGCGCACACGCGGCCCGCGCTGCGGCCGTCGTGGTCGAGCCGATCGTGCAGGGCGCGGGCGGCATGTGGTTCTACGCGCCGGACTTCCTGCGCCGGCTGCGCGCGCTGTGCGACGAGCACGACGTGCTGCTCATCGCGGATGAGATCGCCACCGGCTTCGGTCGCACCGGAAGGCTCTTCGCCTGCGAGCACGCCGGTGTCGTCCCCGACGTCATGTGCGTCGGCAAGGCGCTGACCGGTGGCGTGATGTCGCTGGCGGCCACGCTCTGCACCGACGAGGTCGCCACCTCCGTGAGCAACGCACCCGGTGGCGCGTTCATGCACGGGCCGACCTTCATGGGCAACCCGCTCGCGACCGCGGTTGCGCGCGCCGGCGTCGAGCTGCTGCTCAGCCGCGACTGGGCCGGCGAGGTCGCGGGCATCGAGGCGCACCTGCGCGATGCGCTGTCCCCGCTCGCCACCCTGCCCGGCGTCGCCGACGTGCGGGTGCTCGGCGCGATCGGTGTCGTCGAGCTGCGTGAGCCGGTCGACATGCGCGCGGTGCAGCCGCGCTTCGTCGAGCACGGCGCGTGGTTGCGGCCGTTCGGCCGTCTCGTCTACACGATGCCGCCGTTCGTCAGCACGCCCGACGACCTCGCCACGATCACGTCGGCGATGACCGCCGTGGTGTCCGACATCGCCCGATAGCGGTCCGCCCGCAACCGTTCACCCGTTCGGGTGTTGCTCCACCGTGCCCGCCGCCGAGACACGCAGTGAACAGCCACGATGGCTCTCGCTCGATCGGAGGTGGGCGATGCGTCTGCACCTGCGTGGACCGCGCCGTGCTCCGGCCGATGCCGGCCCGCGCTTCGAGACGGCGATCGTGCTCTCCGGCGGGGGCAGTCACGGTGCCGCCCAGGCCGGCATGCTGCTCGGCCTGCTCGAGGCGGGTGTTCGGCCCGACCTCATCGTCGGTGTCTCCGTCGGCGCGCTGCACGCCGCGGCGATCGCCTCCGACCCGAGCGTCGAGAAGGCTCGCGGGCTCACCGCGCTGTGGGAGACGCTGACCGCGCGCGACGTGTTCGGTCCGCCGCACCGGCACGCCCTGATGAACCTGCTGCGGCACGCCGACCACCTCTACGAGCCGGCCGCGCTGCGCGCGCTCGTGCACCGCTGCCTGCCACCGGGTGCCGACCTCGGCGACCTGGCGGTCCCCGTGCAGATCGCGACGACGGACCTCGACGCCGGCCGGCTCGCGTGGTGGGGCGCCGGCCCGGCCGCCGACGTCCTCGTCGCCAGCGCCGCCCTGCCCGGCCTGCTCCCGCCGGTGACGCTGCACGACGCCGAGGGCACGCCGTCGCGCCACGTCGACGGCGGGGTGCTCGCGCCGGTCCCGGTGCAGCGCGCGCTCGAGCTGGGCGCGAAGGACGTGTGGCTGCTCGACGTCACCGGCGGCGCGGCGGCCGCGCGCTGGCCCGGCGGCGAGCAGCTCACCGCGGCCCAGGTGCTGCTGCGCTCGTTCACGGTCGCCCGCTACGCGGGGCTGCCCGAGTCGTGGGACGCGCTCGCCGCGCCCGGTCAGCGCGTGCACGTCGTCGAGGCGCCCGCGGTGTCGGCGGTCGACATCCGTGACTTCTCGCACGGCAAGCGGCTCGTCGCGGCCGGCTTCGCCGCCATGCGCGCGGTCACCGCGGGGGTCGCCGCCGCCTGACAGGGAACCGGCGCGCAGCACGACAGCCCTACGCTCGACGCGTGGCGTCGCTCGGGGACCTGGCCCGCACGCACGCCAACCTCGACGAGCCGTCGGTAGCGCACCTGCACTCGCTCGTCGCCGAGTGGCAGGTGCTGGCCGACCTCTCCTTCGCCGACCTGCTCCTCTACGTGCGGATCGAGCGGCAGCCGCCGCCGCCGGAACCGACCTACCTCTGCATCGCGCAGATCCGCCCGACGACCGGGCCGACCTTGTACGGGGAGGACATGGTCGGCGCGACCGTCAACGCGGCCGAGCGGTTCGCCGTCGACCGTGCCTGGCGCGAGGGGCGCATCGTGCGCGAGGGCGAGCCGGAGTGGCGTGACGGCGTGCCGGTGCGCGAGGAGGGCATCCCGGTGCGGCGGGGCGAGGACGTCATCGCCGTGCTCGGCCGGGACACCAACCTCGCGGCCGCGCGCACCCCGAGCGCGCTCGAGCTCGCCTACCTCGCGGCGGCGAGCGACCTCGCGCAGATGGTGTCCGAGGGCCGTTTCCCGTTCGTGCTCGGCGAAGGCCATCTGCCCGGTGGGCCGCGGGTCGGTGACGGCCTGGTCCGCCTCGACGCGACCGGCAACGTGGTGTTCGCCAGCCCGAACGCGCTGTCGGCGCTGCGCCGGCTCGGCGCGACCGGCAACGTCGTCGGCGGCATGTGGTCCTCGGTGATGGGCGAGCTCGCGCTGTCGAGCGAAGGCGGCGACGGCCGCGTCGACGCGGTGCTCGACAAGCGCCGCCCCATCGAGGGCGAGGTCATGTCCGCCACGGGCGACGTCGCGGTGCGGCTGCGCGCGGTCCCGCTCGTGCCGGGCGGCACGCTGCTCGGCGCGCTGGTGCTGCTGCGCGACGTCACCGAGGTGCGCCGCCGGGACCGCCAGCTGGTCACGAAGGACGCGACCATCCGCGAGATCCACCACCGCGTGAAGAACAACCTGCAGACGGTCGCCGCCCTGCTGCGCCTGCAGGCGCGACGCACCAACGTCGCCGAGGCGCGGCTGGCGCTGGAGGAGTCGGTCCGCCGTGTCACCAGCATCGCGGTGGTGCACGAGACGCTCTCGCAGGCGATGGACGAGTCGGTCGCCTTCGACGGCATCGCCGACACCATCGCGGCGGTCACGGTCGACCTCGCCACGTCCCGGGAGGGCGCGCGCGTCGCGACCGCCCGCGAAGGCACCTTCGGGGTGCTGCCCGCACAGGTGGCGACGCCGCTGGCGCTGGTGCTCTCGGAGCTCCTGGCCAACGCGGTGGAGCACGCCTACGAGGGCGGCAGCGGGGCCATCACCGTGCGGGCCCGGCGCAGCGCGAGCGGGCTCGAGGTGGTCGTGGTCGACGAGGGGCCCGGCCTGCCCGAGGGCTTCGCGGTCGAGAGCGCCGGCGGGCTGGGCCTGCAGATCGTGCGCACGCTCGTCGTCGGCGAGATGCGCGGCACGTTCGGGCTGCGCCCCCACGAGGGCGGGGGCACCGAGGCGGTCGTCGCCGTGCCCGCTGCCCAGCTCTGATCGGCCGAAGTTCTTAGGTAGCGGGCGACGGAACTCGAACACATGTTCGAATAGTGTGCTACTTTGGAGGGGCGGTGGACACCCTCTTCGACCTCGACACCCGAGCCATGGCTGCGGGGGACGACGCATGTCGTGACGCGTGCCTGGACGTGTCGGTGGTGGGGTCGCGTGAGTGGCTGGATGGTCAGGGGTTCGCGACGCCGTGGGATCCGGGCTCGCCGGGGTGGGCGCCGGGTCCGGAGATGATGGTCCGGCTCGAGGACGTCGATGTGATGCAGCTGTCGGCGGCG
>DASZYF010000147.1:0-13511 GCA_035545535.1 Mycobacteriales bacterium
GGCCGCATCCACCACTGCATGCGGGCCATCGGCGGTGCCGAGCGAGCGCTGGACCTCATGGTCCGCCGGGCCAAGAGCCGCGTCGCGTTCGGCGGCCCGCTCGCCGACCAAGGCCTGGTCCAGGCCGCCATCGCCGAGTCGCGCATCGAGATCGAGCAGGTCCGTCTGCTCACGCTCAAGACGGCCTGGCTCATCGACAAGCACGGAGCGAAGGGCGCCCGGGTCGAGATCGCTGCCATCAAGGTCGCGGCCGCCCGGGTCGCGTGCGCGGTGATCGATCGCGCCATCCAGGTGCACGGCGGGATGGGCGTCAGCGAGGACACCGTGCTGCCCAAGCTCTACGGCTGGCACCGGGCGATGCGGCTGTTCGACGGGCCGGACGAGGTGCACCTGCGCACCGTCGCCAAGGCCGAGCTGCGCGGTTCGGTCTGATGGCCGCCCACGCGTCCTTCGACTTCACCGGCACGAACGTCGTCGTCACCGGAGCCAGTCGCGGCATCGGCGCCGCCTGCGTGCGCGCCTTCGCCGGGGCCGGTGCCCGCGTTGCCCTGGTGGCGCGCAGCACCGCGGACATGGAGGCGATCGCGGCACAGATCGGCGGCGACCCGATCGTCATCACGGCCAACCTCACGGCCGAGGATGACGTCCGCCGCGTCGCCGACGAGGTCGTCGACCGCATGGGGGCCGTCGACGTCCTGGTCAACAACGCCGGCATGGGATGGAACCAGCCGGCCGACGCCATCACACCGAAGCGCCTCGACCTGCAGCTCGACCTCAACCTCCGCAACGTCATCCTGCTGACGTCGTGGCTGGCACCTTCGTTGATCGAACGCCGCGGGTCGGTCGTGAACATGTCCTCGATCGCCGCGTGGAGCGGGGGTACCGAGCAGGCGGTCTACGCGGCGACCAAGGGTGCGCTCAACTCGCTCACGGCGAACCTCGGGCGCACGTGGGGACCCCACGGGGTGCGGGTGAACGGGATCGCTCCCGGCTTCACCGACACCGACATCTGGGCCGCGCTGCGGACGACGCTCGGTGAGGCGGGCTACGAGGAGTTCGTCGCCACCGTCACGAGGTCGATCCCGCTGCGACGATGGGCGTCCTCGGAGGAGATGGCGCAGGTCGCGTTGTTCCTCTGCTCCGACGCGGCGTCCTACGTCACGAGCCAGACACTGATCGTCGACGGCGGCTGCGGCCCGATGCCCGAGGGGACTTGAGGCAGGGTGATCGCATGACCGTCCCACCGCCGTTCGACCGCTACAGCCTCAAGGATCGGGTCGCGCTCGTCACGGGCGGGAGCCGCGGGCTCGGCCGCGAGATGGTGCTCGCGTTCGCGCAGGCCGGAGCCGACGTCGTCATCGCGAGCCGCTCGCTCGAGACCTGCCAGGAGGTGGCCGCCGAGGTCACCGCGACCACCGGGCGACGTGCTCTCCCCTACGCGTGCCACGTCGGCCGGTGGGACGAGCTCCCGGGCCTGGTCGATGCCGCGTACGAGGAGTTCGGCAAGGTCGACGTCCTCGTGAACAACGCGGGCATGTCGCCGCTCTACCCGAACCTGCTCGACCTGTCCGAGAAGCTGTTCGACACCGTCCTGAACCTCAACCTGAAGGGCCCGTTCCGGCTCGCGGCCCTCGTCGCCAGCCGCATGGTCGAGCACGGCGGCGGCTCGATCATCAACGTCAGCACCACCGGTTCGATCCGCCCCGACCCGTCGTTCGTGCCGTACGCCGCGGCGAAGGCCGGGCTCAACACGTTGGCCCAGAGCCTGGGGCTCGCCTTCGGTCCGACGGTCCGCGTGAACACGCTGATGGCCGGTCCGTTCCTGACCGACGTCAGCAAGGCGTGGGACCTCGACGCCGTCAACGCGGGCGCGCAGCGTCACATGCTCAAGCGCGTCGGTGAGCCGTCGGAGATCGTCGGCGCGGCGCTCTTCCTCGCGAGCGATGCCTCGAGCTTCACCACCGGGTCGACGCTGCGCGCCGACGGCGGCATCCCCTAGCGACTCCCGCACGATTTTCTTCGTCTCATGGGTTGACGTTATTGGCGGACCCGCTCTAGGTTCACGGGACCCGAAGCCGGAGCCAGGGAGTGCGATGCGTCTGTCCGCCGTGTCCGCCGACTCGCACGTGAACGAACCACCCGACCTGTTCGTGACACGCCTCCCGGCCCACCTGCGCGATCGCAGCCCGCACTGCATCGATCTGCCGAACGGCGGCCAAGCCTGGGTGATCGAGGACGTGCCGGACCCGATGCCGCTCGGCCTCACCGCGGTGAACTTCCGCGCGCAGAAGCGCTTCGACCGTTCCAACTACAAGGACAAGTTCCTCGAGTACCGGGACGGCGAGGGCCGCGGCGTGCGGTTCGACGACATCCTCGCGGGTTCGTTCGACCCCGCGGCGCGGCTGCGCGAGCAGGACGAGGACAGCGTCGATGCCGAGGTGCTGTACGCGAGCCCGACCGTGTGGGCGGGGGTGAAGGCCACGCAGGACCCCGAGCTGCGGCTCGCGTGCTTCCGCGCGTACAACGACTGGATCGCCGAGTTCAGCGCGGTGTCACCGGACCGGTTGATCGGCGTCGGTCTCATCCCGAACACCGGCATCGAGGACGCGGTGTCCGAGCTGCGCCGATGCACCACCGAGCTGCGGCTGCGCACGGTCGCGCTCGAGAGCTATCCGTCGGGGTCGCCCGACAGCCCGTCGGCGGTCGACGACCGCTTCTGGCAGACCGCCGTCGACCTCGGCGTGCCCATCTCGCTGCACACGACGTTCACGTTCCCTCCGAACGCGGGACAGCTGTTCGCGAAGGGCGACACCAGCGTCGGCGCCAGCATGGCCAGGGGCAGCTACGACCGGGTGCTCGAGAACCTGATCCTCACCGGGGTGTTCGACCGCTTCCCGTCGCTGATGTTCGTGGGGGCAGAGGTCAACGGCGGCTGGCTGCCCTACTACCTCGAGCAGTTCGACCGCAGCTACCGGCGGCACGGCCCGTCGCTCGGCCTCGACCTCGAGCTGCTCCCCAGCGAGTACTTCCACCGCAACTCGAAGGTCACGTTCATCATCGACCAGATGGCGGTCGACAGCCGCCACCTCATCGGTGTCGACAACCTCATGTGGTGCAGCGACTTCCCGCACTCCATCAGCAACTGGCCGATCGATGTCGACATCGCGCTGCAGCAGATGGTCGACATCAGCGCGTCCGAGCGCAGCCGCCTGCTCTGGCGCACCTGCGCGGACCTCTACGGCCTCCCGTACGACCCGCCGACGTCCCTCGCGAGCCTGCCGTGACGGTGCTGTGGTCGGCCGGATCGCTCGCCGTCCCGCCCGCGGACCTGTTCGCCGAGACCGGCGGTCCCGCGCTGCGCGTCACCGAGGCCGGCCCCCAGTGGGTCGCGGGCGACGTCGCCGCGCCGCTGCACCTCGCGCCCCGCCTCCTCGTGGGCGGGCCCGGCCGAGCCGACCACGCCGAGGTGCTCGAGCGCCTCGCCACGCTGGAGGGGCGACGGGCGGTGCAGGTCGCCGACGGCCTCGCGGGCGAGGTGCTCCACCCGGACCCGGCTCTGCTGACGGCCCTGGCCGCGAGCAGCGACGTCCTCGCGTCGGCGCGCGCGTTCAACGCCTGGATCGCCGCCTTCGCCGACAGCTCGGAGGGCGCCGTCGCCGGGGTCGGGATCATCCCGGCCACCGGGCTGGACGACGCGCTGCGCGTCCTCGCCGAGTGCCACCAGGCCGGCCTGCGCGGTGTCACCCTCACCCATCCGCCGGCCGGACCCGGCACCGCGCCGGGCGGTGAGGCCCTCGCGTTCTGGACCCTCGCGGCCGAGCAGGGCACCGTCGTGTGCGTCAACGCGGCGTTCGGCGGTGCGCCGCTCGTCGACGGTCCCGTGGTCGCGCCGGGCCGTCCGGCGGCGGTCGCGGGCTTCCTCCCGCGCCTCGCCTTCGCGGGCGTGCTGGACCAGGTCGCCGGCCTGCGGCTCCTGTGCGTCAACCTCGAGGCGGGCTGGCTGCCGTACGTGCTCGAGTCCACGGACACGAACTACCTGCGCACCGCCGGGACCCGCACGTTCCAGCTGCCCGACCCGGACGCGCTGCCGAGCGAGTACCTGCGGCGCGTGCTGTGGTGCACCTTCTCCGAGGACCGCTTCGCCGTGCTCCACCGGGCGTTCTTCGGCGAGCACCACCTCCTGTGGTCGGGGGCGCTGCCCTCCGACGTCTCGAGCTGGCCGGACGACGAGCAAGCGGGCCACCGCATGTGCGCGGGGCTCGACGACGCGGCGGTTGCCCGACTGCTCGGCGACACGTGCCGGCGACTGTTCCGGCTGCACGGCGCCGCTCCCCTGACCGGGGAAGAGGTCGAAGCCTTCGCCCGCCCCGTGCTGGCCTGATCCGTGGAGCTCACCGGCACCTGGACGGCAGTGTGCCCCCTGGAGGAGCTCACCGGCCCGAAGCGCTTCCTGGTCGGCGGTCGGGCGATCGTCGTGTGGCGCACGGACTCCGGACGCCTCAGCGCGCTCGACGACCGGTGCCCGCACCAGAGCACGGCCCTGTCGAGCGGCACCGTGGTCGACGAGGAGCTCATCTGCGTCGGCCACGGCTGGTCGGTGGGCATCGACGGCTGGTGCGACCTCGCCGGCGCCGGGACCCGGTCGCACCCGGTCGAGGAGCGTGACGGCGTCGTCCACGTGCTGGCCGCGGTGCACAGTGGCTGAGCCGTCGGCACCGCCGTCGGCGCTCGCGGGCGTCCGCGTCCTCGCGTTCGCCACCACGATGGCCGGGGCCGTCTCGACGATGCTGCTCGCCGACCACGGGGCCGAGGTCGTCCTCGTCGAGCCCCCCGGCGGGTCACGCCTGCGCGACGGGGCTGCGCACGCGGTGTGGAACCGCGGCAAGCGCAGCGTGGTGCTCGACCTCGAGGTCACGGCCGATCGCGAGGTCGCCCGCCGGCTGGCGGCCGGTGCCGACGTCGTCGTCGACGACACGCCGGTCGGGCACCTCGCCGCGCACGGCCTCTCCGCGACCGACGTCACCGCGGCCAACCCCGACGTCGTCTGCACGTCGATCTCGCCGTACGGCCTCACCGGGCCGTGGCGCGACCGGCCGGGCAACGCGACGTCGGTCGCCGCGTTCCTCGGTGTCATGGCCGAGTGGAGCGGCGCCCGTGAAGGGCCGATCTTCCTCGGTCACCCGGCCCTCGAGTACGGCACCGCGCTGCTCGCGACCATCGGGGCGTTGAGCGCGCTGCGGGCGCGGGTGCTCGACGGGACCGGTGACCACGTCGACGTGTCCCTCCTCGACGGGGCGCTCGCGCTGTACCCGATGAACTGGTGGAGCGAGCGGGCCGAGTCCTCCATCGAGGCGAAGAGCACGGGCGGCCAGCTGTCGTTCGGCAACAAGCGGCTGCTGCTCCGGTCGCTCGAGTGCGCCGACGGCACGCTCCTGCAGCTGCACACCGGTTCGGCCGGTGGGTTCGACCGCGCGATGCGGGTGTTCGGCCTCGACCACCTGATCGCGCCCGCGCAGGGCCCGATCGACATGGCGAGCGACCTGTCCGACGACGAGGTCGCCGTGCTGCGGGACCGGCTTCCCGCGATCCTGCGCAGCCGGACGCGCGACGAGTGGCTGCGCCTGCTGTGGAGCAACGAGATCGCCGCGCTGCCCATCCAGGCTCCCGGCCTCGTGCTCGACGACGACCAGGTGCGCTACGCCGGGGTCGTCGTCGGACTGACCGACCCGGAGCTCGGCGACATCGAGGTGGTCGGCCCCGTCGTCGGGCTGTCCGAGACACCGGGTGCGGTGCAGGGCGCCGCCCCCCTGCTCGACGCGGACGGTGCCGCGCTGCGAACACGAGGCTGGGTGAGCCCGGGCCTCGAACGCGGCCGCGGAGCCGCGCCGCTGGCGCGTCCGCTCGACGGCGTGCGGATCCTCGAGCTCTCCACGTTCTTCGCGGCGCCCTACGGGAACCGGTTGCTGTCCGACCTGGGGGCCGCGGTGGTGAAGCTCGAAGCGATCCACGGCGACCCGATGCGTCCGCTCACGCAGTTCTTCGAGGGAGCGAACCGCGGGAAGGAGGGGGTCGCCGCGGACCTCAAGAACCCGGCGATCGCCCCGGTGCTGCGCTCGCTGGTGCAGGCGGCCGACGTCGTGCAGCACAACCTCCGGCCCGGTGTGGCGGAGCGGTTGGGGATCGATGCCGCGTCGCTGCGCGCCATCAACCCCGGGCTCGTCTACCACTACTCGCCGGGCTTCGGCGCCGCGGGTCCCAAGTCCATGTTGCAGAGCTTCGCGCCGCTGCAGGCCGGCTTCGTCGGACAGCTCGTCGTCGGCGCCGGCGCGGGCAACCCCCCGCACCCCGTCTTCGGCAACGAGGACTACTACAACGGCCTGCTCGGCGCCTGCGGGTGCCTCGTCGCGCTGCTCCACCGCGAACGGACCGGCCGCGGCCAGGTGGTGGAGACGCCCCAGCTGCACTCCTCGGTGCTCACGACCTCGGAGTTCTACAAGCAGGCCGGGTCCGTGCGCAGCGCTCTCCCCACCCTGGACTCCGGTCTCTTCGGCTGGTCGGCGGTCCACCGCATCTACCAGACGCTCGACGGATGGATCTGCGTCGCGGGGGACGGTCCCGCCGCGCTCGCCGACCTCGCGGTCACCGTCCTCGGCCGCGCCGCGGATCCGGTCAACACCGAGGTCGACGGTGATCTGGCCCAGCTCCTGACCTACGCGTTCGTGGGCCGGACGACGGAGGACTGGCTCGCGCAGCTCCGCACGACGACGTTGGTGGTCGAGCCCGTCCGCGAGACGTCGTGGCTCGCCAGCGGCTGCTGGACCGATCCGGACCTGCTCGCGGCGGGCCGCATCGTCGCCCTCGATCACCCCGTGTTCGGACCGATCCGCATCGTCGGCGACCTCGTGCACTCCGCGCGGCGCTCCCCCGGAGGCAAGGGCCGCGCCCCCCTCCTCGGCGAGCACACCGCACCGGTCCTCACCGCGCTCGGTCTGGACCAGAAGGTGCAGGACGAGCTCGCCGCCGACGGCGCGGTCCGGGCGCGCTGATGTACCCGCTCCTCGACGGCATCCGCATCCTCGACCTGACGCGGCTCATCCCCGCTGCGCACGTCACCCAGAAGCTGGCGGACCTCGGGGCCGACGTCATCAAGGTCGAGACGCCCGGGGCCGGTGACAACCTGCGCCTGATGCCGCCGCAGCGCAACGGCGTGGGCACGGCCTACCTCCAGCTCAACCGCAACAAGCGCAGCCTGACCCTCGACGTCCGGCAACCCGAGGGCCATGCCCTCTTCCTCGAGCTGCTCGCGACCGCCGACGCGGTCGTGCAGGTCTCGACCCCCGGCGCGTTCGCGCGCATCGGCCTCGACTACGAGTCGCTGCGCGCGCACAAGCCCGACCTCGTCTACACCGAGCTCTCCGCGTTCGGTCAGACCGGGCCGTGGCGCGACATGCCCGCGCACGGGTACAACATGATGGCCGTCGCGGGCAACCTCGCGGTCGAGTGGGACGCCGACGGCAGACCTCAGCTCGGTCCGGACGACGGCATGAAGCGCGAGGCCGGCATCCTCTGGGGCACCGCGGCGCTGGCGACGCTCGCCGCCCTCATCCAGAAGCTGCGCACGGGTCGGGGGCAGTACATCGACGCGTCGTTCTGGGATGAGTCGGTCGCGGAGTCGTTCGCCCGCGCTGAGGTGCTCGACGGAGCGCCGTCGGTCATGAAGACGTTCGACGCGCGCAACGCGCCCCGCTACAACGTGTACGCGACCGCCGACGGTGGCGTGCTCTTCGTCGGCGTGCTCGAGCGGCCCTTCTGGGAACGGTTCTGCCAGGTGGTCGGTCACGAGGAGTGGATCCCGCGCGCCCGGTTCGACCTCCCGATCGACAACGGCGCCTACGACCCCGAGCTGCGCGACCTCATCCAGGACGTCCTTGCCACGCGTGACCGCGACGACTGGGTCGCACGGTTCGTCGCGGCCGGCGTGCCGGTCTCACCCGTCGTGACCACCGACGAGGAGCTCCTGTCCAGCGAGCACCTCGTCGCCCGGGAGATGGTCGCGACCGCCACGCATCCCGTCTACGGCCCGGTGTCGAGCTTCCGGCCGCCGTTCCGCCTGCCCGGGACCGACTTCGTGGTCCGCCACCCGCCACCGCTGCTCGGCGACCACACGGCCGACATCCTGCACGAGCTGGGCCGCAGCGCCGCCGAGCTCGAGGACCTGCGCGCCCGCGGCATCGTCTGACGCGCGGGCTCCACGACGGTGCTCATGCGGAGGCCCCGTCGTAGCGAGGAGCGAGCCCACGCATGACCCGGCAGTGGTCCTCCTGCGGGTGGTGGTTCGCCTCGTACTGCGCGATCCACTCCGGTGGGAGCTTGCCCCACGCCTCGCCGACCGTGAGCTTTCCGCCCGCGTGCTGGCGCTCGGCGGCGACGACGTCGGCCAGGAACAGCGTGTTCTCATCGGCATCCAGAGACCGGACGACGCGGCACTCGAGGTAGGCGAGCGCCCCGGTGAGGATCGGTGCGCCCGTGACGCCACGCTTGGTGTCAAGGGCACCGAGCTTGTCGCCGTCCCGCCCGGAGCTGCCGCCGAGCGTCATGAAGATGCGCATCGAGGTGTCGATGATCTCGGGCGCGTTCCCGAGGACGTGCGCGACGAAGACGCCCGAGGTCGCGATGAGGTCGTGGCTGAAGTTGTACTTCGTGATGCTCACGGTCACCCTCGGCGCCTCCGGGACGATCCCGCCGGGCGCGAGCGACAACGACATCAGCCCGTTGTCGCGCTCACCGGCCCGCGTGGTGATCGCGGCCGGGATGGGCTTCAGGCCCTGTGCGACGAACGCGGCCGCCTTCAGATCGGGTTCATCCATCGCGCCATTGAATACCAGCCGCCGGCTCACTCCGCGAGCACAGATCGCGCGGGGCTCGCAACGCGCCTACGAGCGCGGCGGCGATTCCGCCCGGACCTGCTGGCTGCAGGTCCGGCAGGTCAACGCCGCGTCAGCCTGGAACGGCTGCTGGAGCAGCATCGTGATGCGACCGGCGCCGCACAGGGCCTCGTGGCGCCATCGCCGCTTGACCGCTGTGTGGATGGTCGATGACGAGCGGACCAGTCCGGCCCGCCACGATCCGACGCTCACTCCACTCCCCTTACTTGCCGCCCGGCAAGTATGCCGCACGCTAGGCTCGCGTCGTACGAGAACGCCGAGCCGGGGGTGTGCCACGCCTCGTCCGAAGCTGCAGACGGTCACCGAACGCGACGACGTCGGGACGCGTGAGCTGATCCTCAGCACCGCGTTGGACCTGTTCCGGCAGCAGGGCTACAGCGCGACGTCGCTACGGCAGATCTCCGACGCGATCGGGACGACCAAGGCCGCGCTCTACTACCACTTCCCGGCGAAGGAGCAGATCCTCCTCGAGATCGCCCGACCCCTGGTCGACGACCTGAGCGGCTTCGTGACCGAGCTGCGAACACCGCACCGCGCCGGCCATCGGACCGAGACCGCAGTGCTTCGCCGCTACCTCGGGATCCTCATCGAGCAGGCGCACATCCTGCAGATCCTCAGCACCGATCCGGAGAGCCAGAACCACCCCGACATCGGGCGCCGCGTGCGGACGCTGATCGAGGCGATCCACAACCACCTCAGCGGACCCGACGCCGACGTCCAGCGCAAGGTCCGCGTCGCCTGCGCGATCGGGGCCCTCACGAACGGCGTCGCCTCGACCAGCCCGGCCACCGCCCGGAAGCACGCCGACCTCATCCTCGAGGCGTCCCGGGCTGCGCTCGGCGTGAAGGCACCGAAGCCGGGCTGAACGCGCTCGGCGCCGCCCCCACCCTTGACGCGTGAGGCGCATCACAGTTGACTGATTTGTCTAGGTTAACTTGGTGGGAGGGACGCGCGTGGGCACGGCACGGGTGCGCAGCGGAGCCGCCGCCGCGGCGCTCGCGCTGGGCCTCGTCGGAGCCGGGGCAGCCGCGCCCCGACCGGCTCAGGCCGCAGCGGGGCGGCTGCTGTGCAACGTCGCCGTCCCCATGTCGGACGGCGTGCAGCTCAGCGCGAACGTGGCGTTGCCGGCGGCGACGGGTCGCCATCCGACGATCCTGACGGTCACGCCGTACGGGAAGAACGGCAGCACGCCGCCGCTCACGGGCTGCACCGACCCGTCGACGGGCGACCTCGACCTGACCGGAGCCGGGTACGCGGTCGTCATCGTCGACGAGCGGGGCACCGGCAACTCGCAGGGGACGGCCGACCTGTCCGGACCGTCGGTCGTGCGCGACGGCGAGGACATCCTCGACTGGATCCAGGCGCAGCCCTGGTCCAACGGCAAGGTCGGCAACATCGGGTGCTCCGCGCTGGGGATGTCGACGCTCTACACGCTGCAAGGCGAGCAGCAGCGCCTCGCCGAGGGCAAGCCGAAGGCGATCTATGCCTCGTGGGCGGACTCGCCGCCGGCGTACGACCAGTACCGCGACGTCTCCTACGACCCCGGCGGCGCCGGGTCCGGAGCCATCTCCATCCTCGCCCCCGCCCTCATCTACGAGGGGACCGGGAGCAACAACCCCACGGACCCTGCGCAGCTCAAGGCCATCATCGACCAGGCGCCGGGCGCGTCCGCCTACGCCCAGTACGCACTCGACTTCCAGACCGACGGGCCCCTGGCCTACGACCAGCCGTTCTGGCAGGACCGCAAGTTCGAGCCGGCGGCGGCGAGCGTGAAGACGCCGGTCATGATCACCGCGGCGTCGTACGACCTCGTCGCCATCCAGAAGGCAGCGGTGGACACCTGGATGGGCCTCACGCACTCGGCGAAGCGCGTGCTGCTGTACTCGCCCGGCTATCACTGCGCTCCGACGCACCAGGACACCCTCGGCCACGGCTCGCGCGCGCAGCTGGTGAAGGCGTGGTTCGACCACTACCTGCAGGGCACCCGCAACGGCATCCAGGACCTGCCCGACGTGAGCTTCTTCCCGATCAACGGGACGGGCTGGGACCACTACGCGTCGTTCCCGGTGCCGCACACGCGGTACGTGTCGTACTACCTCGGGGACGGACCGACGGGGACGTCGAGGTCCTTGCACGACGGGTCCCTCACGACGCTGCCGCCGACGGACGCCGGAGCGGACCAGACGCCGTACCTGCCGCCCGTCACGGGCCAGTGCTCCAACTCGGCCATCGCCAACGCGACGGGCATCGTCGTGCCGCCGTTCTGCTCCACCGACAACCGGGCGGCGGAGGTGAGCGACCTGACCTACACGTCGGCCCCGCTCGCCACGACCACGAAGATCGCCGGGCTGATCACGGCCGACATCTGGGCTGAGCTCAACCGGACCGACGGGACCGTGGACGCCACCGTCACGGACGTGCACCCGGACGGCACGTCGCAGCCGCTGGAGACGGGATGGCTGCGCGCCACCAACCGCGCCGTCGACCCGGCGAGGTCGCTCATCGTGCCCGGGGGCCTGGACGTCGAGCCGTACCACCCGGACACGCTGGCGGCGAAGCGGGCCGTGCCGGTGGGCCTGGCGCAGGAGTACGAGGTGCAGATCAACCCGACATCCGCAGTGCTCGCGGCGGGCGACCGGATCCGCGTCGACATCTCGGCGACCGACGCCGGGGTGCTGCCCTCCGCCTCGCAGATCGCCGCCATGGCGGGCGAGACCATGACGGTGGTGCACGGCCCTCAGCACCGGTCGCGGATCATCCTGCCGCTCGTCGACACCGCGGTGGGCGGAGCGACCTCCCCGCCTCGGTCCGGGAGCACCAAGAGCGGGGCGGGACGAGCGGGTGGGCCGGGTCGCGTCGCCGCGCCGACGCGGGCGTTGGCCGCCACCGGAGGGCCCGGCTGGACGGCCGGTGCCGGCCTGGTCCTCCTCCTGGGCGGGGCAGCGCTGCTGCGACGACGCCGGCGCGTCTAGGCGCGGGCGCTCCCCCGCGACGAGCGGCGAGCCGGCACCGTGCCGGCCCTAGCATCAGCGCGTGGTCACCGATGCTCCGGATCACGGTGGTCACATCACCGACGTGGCCACGCTGCTCGAGCTGGATCAGCTCGAACGCGACATCTTCCGCGGCCACAACGCGCGGCACGGCGACCCGTCGGGGCCGCTGTACGGCGGGCAGGTCGCCGCGCAGGCGCTGCGCGCGGCCGGCCTCACCGTCGCTGACGACCGGCTCCCGCACTCCCTGCACGGCTACTTCCTGCGCGCGGGTCGCCGCGACCAGCCGGTGGTCTACCTCGTCGACCGCGACCGCGACGGCCGGTCGTTCTCGGCGCGCCACGTGCGCGCGGTGCAGAACGGCGAAGTCATCTTCTCGATGCTCGCGAGCTTCACGACCGAGCAGACCGGCGAGGAGTACGAGGTGCCCGCAACTCGTCCCGCGGGTGCGCCCGAGGACCATCCCGTCGGCGGGTGGGACGCTCTCGTCGAGACCCGCGAGGTCACGCTCAGCGACGCGTGGCACGACCCCCTGTCGGACCTGCTCTGGGTGCGCATCCCGGCGCCGTTCCCCGACGACCCCGCGCTGCAGGCGTGCGGCCTGACGTACCTGTCCGACTTCGGATCAGGGTTTGCCATGCTGCGCCGGCCCGGCCTGCCGGTGACCGGGCCGAGCATCGACCACGTGCTCTGGTTCCACCGACCCATCCGCGTCGACGACTGGGTGCTGATCGACCTCCGCCCGGTGCGGGTCTCCGGCGCGCGCGGCTCCTACCTCGGGACCCTGCGCAGCCGGGACGGAGACCTCGGCGCCGTCGTCGGACAGGAGATGCTCCTGCGCGGCGCGCGTCCGTAGACAGGCGCGGGTGCGACCCCGCGGACCGGCGCGGGCCTCGCAGCAGTACTACGTCACCGGTCCCCAGCGGATGACCGGGGTGTCCAGCTCCAGGGGACGCGCGTACGACGGATCGGTCTCGTCACGCGATCCCTTGATGTAGCCGAGCTCGGCGAAGAACGGGGCGCGGAGCACGGACGCATCGGCGAGGAACATCGCCTCGACGGTGGAGCGGCGGAGCGCGATGCGCCACTGCCCGTCGCGCCGCTCGAGGCGGTCGAGGTAGCGGCCGCTGATGACCTGGGCGGTCTTCCCGTCGCTGCCGAGCAGGACGACGAGGACGTTGCTCTCCGCGTGCGCGGTGTCACCGTCGATCTCGCACGTGTGGGTCGTGATGTTGTGCGTGTGCGTCAGCGAGGTCCGGGCGTGCGCCTCGTTCGCCCACGCGCCGTACTCGAGGCCCGAGTTCTGCGCGGCCCCGTGCTCGTCGGTGGCATCGGGGTGGTAGACGCTGGTGATCAGATCGATGTCGTGCCGGTCGCAGCCGCGCGCGTGCCGGGCGACGACGTCCTGGATCGCGAGGCGGTCCTTGAGGTGGTGCACGTCGCGCTGCAGCGCCTCGAGGTCGACACCGACGTGTGGGGTGAGGGTGGGTGTTGGCATGCGATCTCCTGCGGGGTGCGTTCGGCGACGTCGAAGGTCAGCCGATGAGCGAGCGGAGCAGGTCGGTGGTGCGCCGGG
>DASZYF010000148.1:0-32018 GCA_035545535.1 Mycobacteriales bacterium
CACCGCCACGCCGGCCGGCCGCGTGGCGCTCGGCCGCGCGATGGCCGAGGCCGCGCGGGCCGAAGGCACGGCGACCGTCGCGATGTGGCGCGAGCTGTACGAGAACGCCGCGGCTGACGTCTTCGAGCAGGCCAGCGCGGGCCTGCGCCTCGCGGAGGCGCTGCTCGACGTCGGCGAGCGCGGAGCGGAGACGGTCGACGTGCTGAAGGCCGTCGTCGCCACCGCCGAGTCACTCGCGGCCGCGCCGCTGGCCGCGCAGGCCGCCGACCTCGCCCGCCGCGGGCGGCTCGACGCCGAGGTCGGTGTGGAGCCCGCGGCGACCGCCGACGCCGTGCTCACCCCCCGCGAGCTCGAGGTGCTGCGCCTCGTGGCCGAGGGCCTGTCCAACCGGCAGGTCGGCAAGGCGCTGTTCATCTCCGAGAAGACGGCCAGCGTGCACGTGTCGAACATCCTGTCCAAGCTGGGCGCCGCCTCACGCACCGAGGCCGCCGCGGTGGCCCGGCGCCGCGGCCTGCTCGGCTCCGCCGCGTAGAGCGCCAGGATCCCTTCGCCACCCTCGGCTCACGGTCACGGTCACGAAACCGCGTCACCGGCCGTCCAGGTTCGCGTGGTAGGCACAGCACGTGAGCCGGTCCTCGCCGTTCCTGCCCGACGACGTCGATGCCTACGCGATCGCGCACGCGCCGGCGGAGGACGAGGTGCTGACGTGGCTCGGTGAGGTGACGCCGCAGCGGTTCCCCGACAGCGCCAACATGCAGATCGCCCCCGACCAGGGCGCGTTCCTCACGATCATGACGCAGGCCTCCCGCGCGCAGCTGGCCGTGGAGGTCGGCACCTTCACCGGCTACTCGAGCGTCTGCATCGCGCGCGGACTGGAGCCCGGCGGGAGGCTCATCTGCTTCGACGTCAGCGACGAGTGGACGGCCATCGCCCGCGAGGCGTGGACGAGGGCCGGTCTCGACGACCGCGTCGAGCTGCGGCTCGGACCGGCGACGGAGACGCTGCCGACGCTCTCCGCCGAAGGGCCCGTCGACGTCGCGTTCATCGACGCCGACAAGGTCGGCTACATCGACTACTGGGAGCAGCTCGTCCCGCGCATGCGGCCCGGCGGCCTGATCTTCGCCGACAACGTCCTGCAGCACGGTCGCGTCGTCGACCCCTCCGACGAGCGCGAGGCGACCGTCGCGATCCGCCGCTTCAACGACCACGTCGCCGCGGACCCGCGGGTCGACTCGCTGCTGCTGGCCGCCTTCGACGGCCTCACCGTGGCCCGCCGCCGCTGATCTGTGACCGGCCGTCACCGCCGGCGCCGCGACCCGCGCCGAACCCTGCTCGCCGCCGCACTCGCGGTGGCGGTGGCGGGTGGCGGTGTCGTCGTCACCCGGCACCACGACGTGACGCTGCGACCTGCGGACACGTCGACCGTCGCGGACATCGCGCACCCGTGGGACGCGCCCGCGCCCGGCGGGGCATCACCGACGCCCACGACGCTGCAGGTGCAGGGCTCCTCGGATCCGCTCGACGTCGGCACGCGAACCCCGACGCTGACCTGGCGCATCCCCGGCGACGCGCGGGGCGCGCGGCAGTCCGCGTACCAGGTGGTCGTCGTCGAGGGCTACGGGATGCCCGACCCCGGAGCGGCCGTGTGGTTCTCCGGGCAGACCAGCTCGTCGACCGCGGGCGTCGCCGCCTGGGGCGGCCCTCCGCTAGCGAGCGGTGGCAGCTACCTCTGGTCGGTGCGCACGTGGGACGGGCACGGCGTGGTGTCCGGGTGGGCGGCGCCGGCGGCCTTCGGCGTCGGGCTGCTCGACCCCGCCGACTGGGCCGGTGCGCGCTGGTTGCAGGGCAGCTCGGGCGCGCTCGTGCGCACCACGTTCACGGTCACGCAGCCGGTCACGAGCGCGCGCCTCTACGCCGCGGCGCAGGGCCTGTACGTGCCCCACCTCGACGGGCAGGTGGTCGGGTCCGGCGTGCTCGCGTCGTCGTGGACCGACTGGAGCCAGCGCACGCTGGTCCGCGCCTACGACGTGACGTCCGCGCTGCGGCCGGGCGCGCACGTGCTCGGTGCCGAGCTCGCCCAGGGGCAGAAGGCCGACTACGAGCAGGGCCCGCCGTTGTTCGTCGCCATCCTCGTGCTGCACCTCGCCGACGGCACCACCCAGACCGTCTCCACCGGTCCCGGCTGGGTCACCGCGCAGGGCCCGACGGTCGCCGAGGATCCGCGCGACGGCGAGACGGTCGATGCCCGCAAGACGATGAGCGGTTGGGACACGGCGACCTTCGTCCCGACCGGTTGGTCAGCGGCCACGGCCCTGCAGGCGGCCGGCGGCGGCGCGTGGAGCCACGGCGCACTGCTCGCCGACCCGATGCCGCCGATCCGCGAGGTGCGCGATGCGGCGCCGCGCAGCGTGCAGCAGGTGGGGCCGAACGACTTCGTCGTCGACGTCGGTACCGAGATCTCCGGCTGGGCGGCGCTGCACGCGACCGCCCCCTCGGGCACCACGGTGACGCTGCACTACGGCGAGGTGCTCTCCAGCCGGCACGTGACCACGCAGAGGCTCCAGGCTGCGCAGCTCGACTCCTACACCTTCCGCGGCGACCCGAACGGCGAGCGGTGGGAGCCGCAGTTCAGCTACCACGGGTTCCGCTACATCGAGGTCGTCGGCCTCCCCGACGTCACGCGCACCACGGTGACGCCCGAGACCGTGCGCACCGACGTCACCGTCACGGGAGCGTTCGGCGCCGGCAACGGAGCGGTCGATCGCATCCAGTCAGCCGTCGCGCAGACCTCGCTCAACAGCCTGCACGGGCTGCCCGAGGACGCCCCGACGCGGGAGAAGCGCGGCTGGGGACTCGACGCGAAGGTCAGCGTCGACGCGCAGCTGGCGAACGCCGACGTCACCACGCTCGAGGAGAAGTGGCTCGGCGACATCCAGACCGGCCAGCGCCCCGACGGCGGCCTGCACAACGCCAACCCCGGCCACTACCTCAACGCGGTGGACCCCGCGTGGGGCTCGGCCTACCCGCAGGTGCTGTGGCGGCTGTGGCTGCAGACCGGTGACCGGTCGCTGCTGCGCCAGCACGTCGACAGCGTGCGCCGGTGGGTGGACTACGAGGGGTCGCGCACCGACGGCCACATCCTGGACCGGCCGGAGACCGCGTACGGCTCGGACTGGCTCGCGCTGGAGGCGACGCCGGTCGAGCTCATCGAGACCGTCACCTACTTCCAGGACCTGCAGGTGCTCTCCGCCGTCGAGCGACTGGTCGGGCAGAAGAGCGTCGCCGACCACTACGCGCAGCTCGCCCAGGTCGTCAACGCGGCCTTCCAGCGGCGTGAGTGGGACGGCGGGCACCACTGGTACGGCAACGGGTCGCAGGCCTCGCAGGCGCTGCCGCTCGCGGCCGGCATGGTGCCGGGCGACCGGCGGGCGGCGGCGGTGGCCCGGCTGGTCGACGCCGTGCAGCACACGCCCTACGGGTCGAACCACCTGCTGTCCGGGATGGTCGGCACGCAGGCCGTGTTCCGCGCGCTGTCCGCGGCCGGCCGCAGCGACGTGCTGCTCGCCGTCGCGGAGACCACGTCGTTCCCGAGCTACGGCTTCATGGTCGCGCACGGCCCCGGCACCATCTGGGAGACCTGGCGCTCCGACGACGTGCAGCACCAGTCGCACGACCACGTCGCGCTCGGCGGCGCAGTCGGGGAGTGGTTCTACGACGGACTGACCGGCATCCAGCCGCTGGCCGACGGGCCCGGGTGGTCGCACATCAAGATCACGCCGCAGGTCCTTCCGTCGCTGCACTACGCCAACGCGCGCGAGGTCGGGCCGCACGGCACCGTCACGAGCGGGTGGCGCGCCGGCGGCACCGGGTACTCATGCTCGCTCACGCTGCCCGTCGGCACCACCGCGACGCTGGTGCTCCCGGGGGTGCTCGCGTCGTCGACCGTGCGGGAGAGCGGACAGGTCGTCTACGCCCGCGGCCGGGCCCGCGGCCACGACGCGGGGCTGTCCGGGGCGCACCGCACCTCCGGCGGCCTCACGGTGACGCTGGGCGCGGGCCACTACGTGTTCCGCGTGACGGGTGCCTCGGTCTGAGCGGGTAGACAGGAGGGCATGACCGCGATCCCCAACCTGACGATGAACGACGGCCGGACCATCCCGCAGCTCGGGTTCGGCGTCTTCCAGATCAAGCCCGACGAGACGCAGGCCGCCACCGAGGCCGCGTTCGCCGCCGGCTACCGGCACATCGACACGGCGCAGATGTACCAGAACGAGAAGGGCGTCGGCGCGGCGTTCCGCGCGTCCGGTCTCGCGCGCGACGAGGTGTTCATCACGACCAAGCTGAACAACGACGCGCACGAGCCCGACGTGGCGCGTAAGGCGCTTGCCGCTTCGTTGCAGTGCCTCGACCTCGAGTTCGTCGATCTCATCCTCATCCACTGGCCGCTGCCCACGCTGTACGGCGGCGACTTCGTCAGCACGTGGAAGGTCCTCGAGGAGTTCCGCGACCAGGGTGGCGCGCTGTCCATCGGCGTCTCCAACTTCCAGGTCGCGCACCTCGACCGGCTGGCCAAGGAGAGCGACACCGTCCCCGCGGTGAACCAGATCGAGGTGCATCCCTACTTCGACAACACCGAGGTGCGGGCGCGCGACGCGGCGGCGGGCATCCTCACCGAGGCCTGGTCACCGATCGCGCAGGGAGACGTGCTCGGCGATCCGGTGCTCAAGGAGATCGCCGACCGGCACGGCCGCAGCACCGCGCAAGTGACGCTGCGGTGGCACATCCAACGCGGCGACATCGTCTTCCCGAAGACGGTGAACCCCGAGCGCATGCGCGAGAACGCCGCGATCTTCGACTTCGAGCTCACCGGCGACGACATGGTCGCGATCACCGGCCTCGACAAGGGAGAGGCCGGTCGCCGCGGCCCCAACCCCGACGTCTTCGCCTACATCCCCAAGAGCTGACCTGCGGCGGCCCGGATCAGGGCTCGACGCTGACCGGCTCCCCGCCCGTGATGCGGACCAGCTCGTCGTAGGTCGTCGGGAACACCGCGTGCGGGTGACCGGCCGCGGCCCAGACGACCTCGTACTGCTGCAACGCGACGTCGACGTACGTCCTCACCGGCGCCGGGTGCCCCACCGGCGCGACGCCGCCGATCGCCTGGCCGGTCTTCTCGCGCACGAGGTCGGGGTCCGCGCGCTTCAACGTCGTGCCGATCAGCGCACCGACGTGCGCGGTGTCCACGCGGTGCGCGCCGCTGGTGAGGATCAGCCGGGCATCACCGTCGGCGTCCGCGAAGATCAGCGAGTTCACGATCTGCCCGATCTCCACGCCGAGCGCGGCGGCGGCCTCCGCCGCGGTGCGCGCCGAGTCCTCGAGCTCGACCACCTCGCCGTCGGCGCCGCGCTCGCGCAGCGCGGCCGCGACCTTCTCGACACCGGCGTGCATCACGAGCCGATGTCCTCGCCGAGGTAGGCCTGCCGGACGCGGTCGTCGGCGAGCAGCGTCTGCGCGTCGTCGGCCATCGCCACCCTGCCGGTCTCGAGCACGTAGCCCCGGGCCGCGAGCCGCAGCGCCTGCGCCGCGTTCTGCTCGACGAGCAGCACCGTCACGCCCTCTGCGCTGACGGTGGCGATGACCTCGAAGATCGTCTTGACCACGAGAGGGGCCAGGCCCATCGAAGGTTCGTCGAGCAGCAGGAGCCGTGGGCGCCCCATCAGGGCGCGCCCGATCGCCAGCATCTGCTGCTCGCCACCGGACAGCGTCCCGCCGAGCTGCTTGCGCCGTTCCGCGAGCCGCGGGAAGAGGCCGAACACGCGATCGCGGTCGGCACTCAGGTTGCGCCGTTCCAGGAACGCGCCCATCTCGAGGTTCTCGTCGACGCTCATGCGCGGGAAGATGTGCCGGCCTTCGGGGACGTGCCCGATGCCCATGCCGACGATCTCGTGGGCGGCGACGCCGACGATCGACCGTCCCTCGAACCGCACGTCGCCGGTGGTGGGGCGGAGCAGGCCCGAGATCGTGCGCAACGTCGTGCTCTTGCCGGCGCCGTTGGCTCCCAGCAGCGTCACGACCTCGCCGTCCGCCACGGTGAGGCTCACGTCGGAGAGGGCACGGATGGCGCCGTAGCGGACATCGATGTCCTCGACCTCGAGCAGCGCGGTCACGACGCGTCCCGCTCGTCGTCGGCCGCGCCGAGGTAGGCCTCGATCACGGCCGGGTCGCGCTGCACGTCCTTCGGTGCGCCCGAGGCGATCACCTTGCCGAAGTTGAGCACCACCACGTGGGCGGCGACGCTCATCACCAGCTTCATGTCGTGCTCGATGAGCAGCACCGAGACCCCGGAGTCGGCGACCTGGCGGATCAGCGCCTCCAGCTCGCGCTTCTCTGACGGGTTGGTGCCGGCCGCGGGTTCGTCGAGCAGCAGCAACGACGGCTGGGTACCGAGCGCCCGGGCGATCTCGAGCCGCCGTTGCGCACCGTAGGGGAGCGAGCTGGCTGTCTCGTGCGCGCGTTCGTCGAGCCCCACCTGTGCGAGCAGCGCCAACGAGGTGGCGACGCTCTCACGGTCGTCGCGGCGCGACCGGGGCAGCCCGAGCATGCCGGCGATCGGCCCGCTGCGCTGCCGGCTCTCGACCCCGACCTGCACGTTCTCGAGCGCCGACAACGCGGGGAACAGTCGGATGTTCTGGAACGTGCGTGCGATGCCGAGCCGGTTGATGACGTGCGGCTTGCGACCGAGCAGCTCCACGCTGCCGCGCCCCGGAGGGGTGAAGGTGATCGACCCCTCCTGGGGCTGGTACGTGCCCGTGATCGAGTTGAACAGCGACGTCTTGCCGGCACCGTTCGGTCCGATGACCGACAGGATCGTCCCGGTCTCCATCGAGAGCGAGACGTGCTCGAGGCTCGTCACGCCGCCGAAGCGCAACGTCACGTCGCGCACGTCGAGGAGCGTGGTCATGACACACCCTCCGCGGCGCCGAGCGCGTCGGCCCCGCCGACGCCCTCTTCGGCGAGCCGTATCTCTCGGCTGCGGCGGCGGGAGGGGATGAGGCCCTGCGGGCGGAACACCATCATCGCCATCACGATCGCGCCGAAGAAGATCGGGCTGTCCTCGGCCGGGACCACGTTGGCGTGCTGCAGGTAGGCCGTGAGCAGCTGCAGCAGCGTCGCGCCGACGACCACGCCGAAGATCGAGCCCATGCCGCCGAAGATCACGATGGTGAGCACGAGGATCGAGGCCTGGAAGCTGAACGACTGCGGGTTGAAGAACTGATAGGTCGCGAAGATGACGCCGGCGAAGCCCGAGGTCGACGCGCCGATCGCGAACGCGAGCAGCTTGTAGCGCGTGGTCGGGACACCCGACGCCGCGGCCGCGATCTCGTCCTCGCGGATCGCCGCCCACGCCCGGCCAGTCCGGGACCGTTCGAGCCGGCTGAACGCGATCATGACCACGACGATGATGCCGAGCAGCAGGTAGTACTCCGGCAACGGGTCGAGGCTCCACGTGTAGTGGATGCCCGCGAGGTGGATGCGCAGCGGGGGAACGCCGAAAGCGCCCTGCGAGCCGTTCGTGACGCCGTTGGCGTTGATCGCGAGCAGCTGCACGATCTCGCCGAAGCCGAGGGTGACGATCGCCAGGTAGTCACCGCGCAGGCGCAGCGTGGGCCCGCCGAGTATGACGCCGGCGAGGGCCGCGGCCGCGGCGGCGATCGGCAGCACGAAGAACCCGTTCAGGTGGAACGGCGCGTGCCACGGGATCGGCGTGTGACCGGAGTGCAGCTCCTTGCCGGTGTACACGAGGTACGCGGTGACGTAGGCGCCGATGGCGTAGAACGCGATGAACCCGAGGTCGAGCAGGCCCGCGTAGCCGACGACGACGTTGAGGCCGAGGCCGAGCAACGCGTAGATGGCGGCGCCGCTGAACAGGGCCTGCTGCAGGTAGGACGACGACGCCGGCAGCGTGCGCGGCACGAAGATCGCGATCGCCAGCAGCACCACGTAGCCGCCGTAGCGCGCCTTGCTGCGCGTGATCGGCTGCACCGCGTTGGTCACCGCGCGACGGGCCCGCGTCACGCTGCTCGCACCCGGGCCGGTGCCGAGCGTCCACACCACCCACAACGCGACACCGATGAGCAGGAACCAGATCACCCGCACCGCGATGAGCGACTCGCGGGCCGCGTGGAACGGATGGTTGGCCGTCCCGGTCGAGCCGGTGATGAGCGCCAGCACGATGCCGAGGAACAGGCACGCCCCCAGGCGCCTGCGGGCCACGTCGGTGGTCAGCAGCTGCTTCATGCCGCGCGCCCCAGCCGCTCGCCGAGCAGACCGCTCGGTCGGATCAGCAGCACCAGCACCAGCGCGAGGAAGCCGACGACGTCGACGTATCCGGCGCCGATGAGCTTGGTCGAGTAGGACTTGACGAGCCCGAGGAGCAGCCCGCCGAGCACGGCCCCCCGCACGTTGCCGATGCCGCCGAGCACGGCGGCCGAGAACGCGGTGATGCCGGGCAGGAAGCCCATGTTGTAGGAGGCGCTGAACTTGGCGGCGTAGAGGAAGCCACCCGCACCGGCGAGCAGTCCGCCGAGGACGAACGTCGTGATGATGACGCGCTCGACGTTGACGCCCATGAGGCTCGCGGTCTCGGCGTCCTGCGCCACCGCGCGGATGGACTGGCCGAGTCGCGTGACCGCCACCAGCCGGTCGAGGAAGAGCAGCATCAGCAGGCCGACACCGATGATCACGAGGTCGAGCGCGCGCACCGCCGCGCCGAAGATCGTGAAGACCACGTGGTTGTAGTCGAAGACCGGCGACAGCGAGATGTCCTGGCGGCCGAACTCCTTGCCCGCCAGGTTGCTCGCGAACAGCGACGCGCCGATGGCACTGATGAGGTACGCGAGCTTCGGAGCTCCACGTCGTCGCAGCGGGCGGTAGGCGGTGCGCTCCAGCGCGAACGCCGCCGCGCCGCCGGACAGCGCGCCGACGACGAGGCCGGCGACCATGATGCCGACCGACTGCACGACGCTCGGCGAGCCGGCGGGGAGCAGGGCGCGGGCCATGAACAGGCCGCCCATCGAGCCGAGCATGAACACTTCGCTGTGCGCGAAGTTGATGAGCTGCAGGACGCCGTAGACGAGGGTGTAGCCGAGGGCGATGACGGCGTAGATGGACCCGCTGACGAGTCCCACGACCGTGAAGTTCCAGAACTCCTGACCACTCACCCGCTGGCTCCTCCGGACCGGCGTTCCGACGCGCGAGTGGGGGTGCTGTCCAGCGACAGCACCCCCACTCGATCGCCTGCTACTTGATCAGGTCGCCGGTGGTCCCGAGGACCGTCCGGACGCCGTCCTTGACCTGGTAGATGTAGATCGCGTTGCCCTCGATCTCACCGGTGGAGTCGTACTTGACCTCCTTGGTGAGCCCCGTGTAGTCGACGCTCTTGTACGCGTCGACGACCTGCTGACGGGTCGGGCTCGCGCCCAGGCCCTTGAGGACCGAGATGATCGAGTTTGTCGCGTCGTAGGCCTCGCCGGAGTACGTGCCGGGCTTGGCGCCGCTGTTGTCGGCCGCCACGGCCTTGACGAAGTCCGCGGCCTTGGGGTCGCTGTTGGCGTCGCCACAGCCGCAGGACAGGTACGTGCCCTCGGCGACGGTCTTGCCGGCGCCGGAGATGTACTGATCGTCGTTCGACCCGTCACCGCTGAACAGCGTGCCCTTGAAGCCGGCGCCGCGCAGGGCCTTCGCGAGCAGCGAGAAGTCCTGGTAGTAGCCCGAGTAGTACAGGACGTCGGGCTTGGCGCTGATGATCTTCGACGCCTCCGCGGAGTAGTCCTTCGTCGGGTTGATGCCGTCGTGCGTGACCGCCACGCCGTCGGTCTTGAGCTCGGCCTCGAGAGCGGTCGAGAGGCCGGTGCCGTAGTCGCTCTTGTCGTCGAGGGAGAACACCTTCTTCGCGTTGAGCACCTTGGCGATGTAGTCGGCGGCGCCCTTGCCCTGGTTGTTGTCGTTCGGGATCAGGCGGAAGAACGTGGTGAAGCCGAGCGTCGTGAGCGCCGGGTTGGTGGCCGACGGCGTGACCGACAGCAGGTTGGCCTGCGTGTAGCCGGGCTCCGACGCCTTGGTGGCCCCGGAGAACATCGGGCCGACGACGGCGATGACGTTCGGGTCGTCGATCAACGCCTTCGCGGCGGTCGGGCCCTGGTCGGGCGAGCCCTGGTCGTCCGAGGTCTTGATCTTCAACGTGTACGGAAGGTCGCCCTTCGCGTTCGCCTCGGCGATCGCGACGTTGATGCCGTACTCGGCGTTCAATCCGAGCTGCGGGCTGTTCACCGACAGCGGGCCCTGGAAACCGATCTCGAGAGTCTTCTTGCTCCCACCGTTGTTGCCGTTGGCGGTGCCCGTCGACTTCTTGCTGCTGCCGCAGGCGGCGAGCGTGAGCGAGGCGGTGACCACGGTCGCTGCCACGACGGCAGTCGTCCGTCGGATCTGCATAGAACCCTCCCGGGGGCTTGTCGTTCGGTTCCAGCGCAACGCTGCGCGGGTCGGCCCGCACGCTACGACTCTCCGGGCTCCTCCGGGGGGCGCGACGTGCGCGTGTGACGCTTCCGTTTCCTATCCGATGCCGGCGAGGAAGCCCAGCAGAGCGCGGTTGACCGCGTCCGGCGCCTCCTGCTGGACCCAGTGGCCCACACCCGGGACCCGGACATCCATGCGCAGATCGGGCACGAGCGGCGGGCCGAGCGCCCGGGTCGGTGTGAACGCGAGGACGAGGTCCTTCTCACCCGCGAGGAACCCGACCGGGCAGGTGATGGGCACCGTCCCGAGCTGCGGGACCTGGTGCCACGTGGGGTCCATCGCCCGGTAGTGGTTGAGCCCGCCCGTGAAGCCGGTGCGCTCGAAGGTCGCCACCGCCTCCGCGAACGCGGCCGCGTCGAGGAACGCCGGCATCGCGTCAGGGACGGGCAGCTGGTCGACGAAGCGTCCGCTCGAGGCCGGCAGCTGCTGGAGCGCGCCCTCCGGCGGGGTGCCGCTCGTCGCCGCGTACATGCCGAGCAGGAAGCCGCGGACGTCGGCGGCCAGCTCGGCATCGGCGACGCCGGGCTCCTGGAAGTGGATCATGTAGAAGAAGCTCTCGCCCATGACCTCGCGCAGCCGCTCGATGGGCGGCTTCTGCGACCGCGCGGTGATCGGCACCGCCATGGCGACCATCGCCCGCACGCGATCCGGGTGCAGCTGGGCGGTCGCCCAGGTGAGCGCGGCACCCCAGTCGTGGCCGATGACGACGGCTCGTTCGGCGCCGCACCGGTCGATGACCTCGACGACGCCCGCGGCGAGCTTGTCGGCCGTGTACTCCTGCGGGTCGTCGGGTCGCGGCGAGTCGCCGTAGCCCAAGAGGTAGGGCGCGACGACGTGGTAGCCGGCGTCGACGAGCGGCGTCACCTGGTGCCGCCATGACGACGGCAGCTCGGGGAAGCCGTGCAGGAGGAGGACGAGCGGCGCGTCGTGGGCGCCCTCGTCGATGCCGATGGCGAGCCCGGCGGTCGTCACCTGCCCACCCTGCCGCAGCGCGCGGAGGGGCGGGGTGCGCGGTGGCTAGAGCCGGCCGCGCAGCCGCAGGATCGCGGCCGACCGGTCGTCGAGCGCCGGCTCCTCGACGCGCTCGTCCATCGGCGCGTGCTCGGGCTCGGCGGGCGCCGGTGAGGTGGCCTCGTCGACGAGCACGTCCTCGACCAGCTCGTCCATGGCGTCGTCGTAGGAGTCGGCGTGCGGTGCCTCAGGTTGGGCGGGCAGCAGCCACATCGGCACCTCCCCGTGACCGGCGTCGTGCGTGTCGCCCGCGAAGGCGAACGACAGCCCGGCCGCGTGCATGCTCGTCAGCTCTTCCTCGCGGCGCTGCGCGCGCCGTCGCCTCAGCACGGCGGTCAGACGATCGCGCGGCGCAGCTCGCGACGCGCGAAGACGAGGGCGACGAGGGTGCGCATGACCAGGTCTTCGGTGCCGGGACCACCCGTGCAGATGGTCGGACTGCACGGTTGCGGGCTGGCACGCGGGGGCGGGGCCGTTCGGCCGAACGGATGGCTCCATCCGGTCCGCGGCTAGCGTCAGGTGCGTGCCTGTCCCGGTCCGCGCCGGCGCGCTCGTGCTCGCCGGCCTGGCCCTCGCCGCCTGCGGCAGCGTCCGGGTCCCGCGACCGCCGCTCGACACGCCCGCCTCCGAGCTCGCCGCGCCCGGCGCGCACCTCACCGCCGGCGACGCGGTGGTGCGCAGCGCGCTGGTGAACGCCTCGATCGCGGAGATGGGCTACTACGACGACCACACCCAGGCCTACACGCCGCTGCTCGCGAAGCTGGCCGCAGAAGGGTTGTCGGCCGACGACGCCGCTCACGTGCGCGTCGCGTACGCCAACGCCACCACCTACTGCCTGCAGGGCACCGGCGACGGCACCTCGACGACCTGGTACTACACATCCAGCGGTGATCACCCGGGCCTGACCACGACGCCCTGCTGAGAGGGGGAGGCATGGCGCTGTCCAGCGCTGACTGGGCGACCGTCGCATCGCTGGCGACCGCGGCCGGGACGCTGGTGCTCGCGCTCGCCACGTTCGCGTCGGTGCGCTCGGGCAACCGCGCGGCCCGGGTCGCCGAGGCGTCGCTGCTCGTCAACCTCCGGCCGGTGCTCACGCCGACCCGTCCCGGCGACCCGGCGCAGCGCATCCGGTTCATGGACGACCACTGGGTGACGGCCGAGGGTGCGGAGGCGGCCGTCGAGGTCACCGGCACCGCGATCTACCTCGCCTTCGGCCTGCGCAACGTCGGCAACGGCCTCGGCGTGCTCGACCGGTGGAAGCTGCTCATCCCCGACGAGGGCGCCAACCCGCCCGACCACGCCGATCCCTCGCACTTCCGCCGGCTCACCCGCGACCTTATCGTCGCGCCCGGCGACATCGGCTTCTGGCAGGGTGCGCTGCGCGACGACGACCCGTGGCGCGCCGTCGTGCTCGACGCGATCAAGGCCCGTCGGATCCTGCTCGTCGAGCTGCTCTACGGCGACCACGAAGGAGGGCAGCGCACCATCACCCGGTTCGCGCTCATCCCCGACGGTGGCGACGCGTGGACCGCGACGGTGTCGCGCCATTGGAACCTCGACCGGTCGGACCCGCGATGACCGACGACGGTGCACCGAACGGCGGCGGCATGCCGACCAGTCGGATGGAGGCGTTCAGCGACGGCGTGATCGCGATCCTCATCACGGTCATGGTGCTCGAGCTGCACGTGCCGCACGGCGAGACGTGGAGCGCTCTGCACGACTCCTACCCGCTGCTGCTGACCTACGTGCTGTCGTTCGTCTACCTCGGCATCTACTGGAACAACCACCACCACATGCTGATGGCCACGGAGCGCGTCGACGGCCTCGTGCTGTGGGCGAACCTGCACCTGCTGTTCTGGCTGTCGCTCGTGCCGTTCACCACGGGATGGATGGGGGAGAACCACTTCGCGAAGGTGCCGTCCGCCGCCTACGGCATCGTGCTGCTCGCCGCCGGCGTCGCCTACTACCTCCTGCAGACGGCGATCATCCATGCGCAGGGCGAGGGATCCACGCTCAAGGCGGCCATCGGTGCGGACCGCAAGGGCAAGGCCTCGCCGGTGCTGTACTCGCTCGGCATCGCGCTGGCGTTCGTCGACCGCTGGATCGCACTCGCCATCTACGTGGTCGTCGCGCTCATGTGGCTCATCCCGGACCGCCGCGTGGCTCGCACGCTCACCGCGACCCGGAGCTGACCGACGCCGGGGCCGGCCCGTCCCACCCGGATCAGCCGGCGCCATCGGGGACGGGGACCGCTACGCGGGCCCACACGCGCTTGCCGCCGTCGGGGAGTGACTCGACGCCCCACTCGGCCAGCGCGTTCAGGATGAGCAGGCCGCGGCCCCCGTCGGCACCGGGGGCACGGGCGACGGGCAAGACCGACGATCCGTCCTGCACGGCGATCTCGACGCAGCCGGCTGCGGGCGTGACCTCGAGCCGGACGAAGCTGCCGCCGTGCAGCACCGCGTTGTCGACGAGCTCGGTGGCGACGAGCAGGCAGTCGTCCAGCACCTGCCCGTCCAGCTCGGCCTGCTGCAGGACGGAGCGCACGACGTCGCGCGCGTGGCGCGGCGCGGTCGCGTCGACGGTCAGCTCGACGACCCGCCCGTGTGCGGGGGGCACAGGCACATCTCTACCGTATGTGTGACCGCCCGGTCATCCCCACTGTCCGAAGGCCCTACTCGGTTGCTACGGATGCACTAGCCCCGTCCCGCTGCCCTGCGCGGGCCGGCCGGCGGGCCGCGTGCCTCCCCCGGGCGGGTGTGTGGAGCGCCGACACGGGTTCGTCACGCCGACCTGCGACGATGGGGCTGTGGACAAGCAGCAGGAGTTCGTCCTCCGGACGCTGGAGGAGCGCGACGTCCGCTTCATCCGGCTGTGGTTCACCGACGTCCTCGGGACGCTCAAGTCGGTGGCCATCGCCCCCGCCGAGCTCGAAGGCGCCTTCGCGGAGGGCCTCGGCTTCGACGGCAGCGCCATCGAGGGCTTCACCCGCACCGTCGAGTCGGACATGCTCGCCCGGCCCGACCCGTCGACGTTCCAGCTGCTGCCCTGGCGCGGCGAGGAGCTGCCGGTCGCCCGCATGTTCTGCGACGTCCTCATGCCGGACGGCTCGCCGTCGCCGAGCGACTCGCGCCACGTCCTGCGCCGCACGCTCTCGCGCGCCGCTGACCAGGGCTTCACCTTCTACACCCATCCCGAGGTCGAGTTCTTCCTGCTGAAGGACAAGCCGACGGTGGGCGGCGAGGTGCCCGAACCGGTCGACGACGCGGGCTACTTCGACCTCACCCCCCACGAGGTCACGCACGACTTCCGGCGCAACGCGATCACGATGCTCGAGCGGATGGGCATCAGCGTCGAGTTCAGCCATCACGAGGTCGCACCCGGCCAGCAGGAGATCGACCTCCGCTACGCCGACGCGCTCACCACCGCCGACAACCTGCAGACGTTCCGTCACGTCATCAAGGAGGTCGCGCTCGGCGAGGGGGTGTGGGCCTCGTTCATGCCCAAGCCGTTCGCCGATCAGCCGGGCAGCGGCATGCACACCCACGTATCGCTGTTCGAGGGTGACCGCAACGCCTTCTTCGACGCCGACGACGATCTGCACCTGTCGGCCACCGCGCGCGGCTTCATCGCGGGCGTGCTCCGGCACGCCGCGGAGATCACCGCGGTGACCAACCAGTGGGTGAACTCCTACAAGCGCATCGTGTCCGGGGGAGAGGCGCCCGCGTACTCGTGCTGGGGCCGCAACAACCGCAGCGCGCTCGTGCGCGTACCGATGTACAAGCCGAGCAAGAGCGGCTCGGCGCGCGTCGAGATCCGCTCGCCCGACTCCGCGTGCAACCCCTACCTCGCCTTCGCGGTGCTGCTGTCGGCCGGCCTCAAGGGCATCACCGAGGGCTACGAGCTGCCGACCGGCGCCGAGGACGACGTGTGGTCGCTCTCGGATGCCGAACGGGCGAAGCTCGGCATCACGCCGCTGCCGCAGTCGCTCGACGCGGCGTGCGACGCGATGGAGCGCAGCGAGCTCGTCGAGGAGACCCTGGGCAGCTCGGTCGTCGACTTCTTCCTGCGCAACAAGCGCGCCGAGTGGAACGCCTACGCCAAGCAGGTCACCCGCTTCGAGCTGGACCGCTACCTGCCCGTCCTCTAGCCCCGGCCGACATCGGACTTGTGGCGGTTCTGCGGGCCGCGGAACAGCCACAACCCCGATGTCGACGGGGGCTCAGGCGTCGTCGGGGTCCATCTGGAAGGTGAACATCTTGTCGGCGTCGATGCGGGCGTAGACGGGGCCGGCGTCGAGGAACGTGTGCTCCCAGTCATCGCCGAAGCGCGGTGTGTAGATGTCGAGCACCGTCCTGCGGAACCCCGCCTGCGCCGGGTCCTTGATGTCGATCGGCACCGCGCGCCCGTGCACGTTGACGGCCAGGTGCTCGCCCGGCAGGTGGGTGGCGCTCACGTGCGGCCGGGCTCGGATGTGGCGGAACCGCACCGAATCGGGTGACGAGCCGAAGTAGAAGTCGCCCCGGTAGTAGATGCCGTCGACCGGCCCGTTGATCGGCCGGCCGTCGGCGGTGGACGTCGCGAGCACGAGCAGGCACATGCCCGTCAGGCGCTCCGACAGCTCCGCCGCCGACACCCGCCGCTCGGGGTCGGAGATCGCGAGCAGGTGCGCGCCGGCGCCGGCGAAGCTGCGGTCGAGCAGGTCCTGGACGCGCGCGAGGTCCTCAGATGTCTCGTGCACGGCTGCCGGTGGTGGCGATGTCGACCCAGCAGGGGACGCGGGGTGCGTAGGACGTGAGCTCGGGCATGGGGGCCTCCTGCAGGGAAGGGACGCGGGGTCGGTGCGGACGCTACGCGCGCCGTCCGACACAAGGGGACACCGTCAGGTCCTTGAGGTAGACAAGAGATGTGGAGGATGAGGCGGGCTGGCTGCGCCGCCTCTGGGGCTACGTCGGCCGCTACCGCGCCGGCTTCCTGATCACGTTCGGCGCGGCCCTGCTCGGCAGCCTCATCGCGACGGCCACGCCGCTGGTCAGCCGGCACGTGATCGACCAGCAGGTGCTCGGCCACCACGGCGGCGTCCGTGGGTCCATCGCGTTGCTCGTCGTGTTCGGCGTCGCCCGCTTCGGGCTCGGCTACGTCCGCCGCTGGTACGCGGGCCGGCTCTCGCTCGACGTGCAGTTCGACCTCCGCGACGACGTCTTCGCGGCGCTGCAGCGCCTCGACGGCGCGAAGCAGGACGAGCTCGAGACCGGGCAGCTGGTCAGCCGCGCCAACACCGACATCACGCTGGTCCAGGGACTGCTCGCGTTCCTGCCCAACCTGTCCGGGCAGCTGCTGCTGTTCATCACGGCGCTCGCCGTGATGCTCGTGCTCTCGCCGCTGCTCACCGTCGTCGCCCTGCTGGTCGGCCCGCTGCTCGGCGTGATCGCCCTGCGCAGCCGGCGCAGCGTGTTCCCGGCCACGTGGGCCGCCCAGCAGCAGTCCGGCGTGGTCGCCGGCGTGGTCGAAGAGGACGTCACGGGAGTCCGCGTCGTCAAGGGGTTCGGCCAGGAGCAGCGCGAGCTGCGCCGGCTCGCGGGTGCGGCCGACACGCTCTTCGCGCTGCGCATGCGGGCGGTGCGCATCAACGCTCGGTTCCAGCCCGCGCTGCAGGCCGTGCCCGCGCTCGGTCAGGTCGGGGTGCTCGCCCTCGGCGGCTGGATGGTGCTGCACCACCACCTCTCGCTCGGCACGTTCCTCGCCTTCACCACCTACCTGTCGGCGATGTCAGCGCCGGTGCGGGTGCTCGCCGGCCTGCTCACGATCGGCCAGCAGGCCAAGGCCGGCGTCATCCGCGTCATGGAGGTCATCGACTCGCAGCCGCTCGTGCGCGAGGCGGCCGACGCGATCGAGCTCGTCGACGTCGAGGGCGTGGTCGAGCTGCGGGACGTCACGTTCGGCTACGTGCGCTCCCGCCCGGTCCTCTCGCACGTCTCGCTCCGGGTGGACCCGGGGGAGACCGTCGCCCTGGTCGGTGCGAGCGGCTCGGGCAAGTCGACGGTCTCGCTGCTGCTGCCGCGCTTCTACGACGTGCAGGACGGCAGCGTCCGCCTCGACGGCCACGACGTGCGCGACGTGACGCTCGGGTCGCTGCGCAGCGCGATCGGGGTCGTGTTCGAGGACTCGTTCCTGTTCAGCAGCAGCGTGCGCGACAACATCTCCTACGGCGTGCCCGACGCGACCGAGGAGCAGATCGTCGCCGCGGCGCACCAGGCCGAGGCCGACGAGTTCATCCGGGCGCTTCCCGACGGCTACGACACCGTCGTCGGCGAGCAGGGCCTCACCCTGTCCGGCGGTCAGCGGCAGCGCGTCGCGCTGGCGCGGGCACTGCTCACCGACCCGCGGGTGCTGCTGCTCGACGACGCCACCAGCGCCGTCGACGCGCAGGTCGAAGCAGAGATCTTCGCGACGTTGCGCCGGGTCATGCGGGGCCGCTCGACGATCCTCATCGCGCACCGCCGCTCCACGCTCGACCTCGCGGACCGCATCGTCGTGCTCGACCAGGGGGAGATCGTCGCCGAGGGCACGTACGACGAGCTCTGGGACACCAGCCCGCTGTTCCGCATGCTGCTGTCCGGTCCGGGCGCCGACGCCGAGGGAGTCGACGCGGGCTCGCTCGAGTGCGGTGTCGGATCGGCGGATGACGGCACCGAGCACCTCGCGTGGCCGTACGCGGTGGCCGACGAGGCCGGCGACAGCGGCCCGCTGCGGGTGGGCGCCGCGCCGGTCGAAGGCGTCCGCGGCGGAGGCGGCGGGCGCGCCGTGGGCATGGGCGGCGGCGGGCCGATGCACGGCGCGCTGATGGGCCTGCCACCCACGCCGGAGCTGCTCGCGCTCGTCGACGCGCTGCCGCCCGCGAACGACACGCCGCGCATCGACCTCGACGCGGCGGCGCAGGCCGAGCCCGACTTCGGCCTGCGCACCCTGCTGCGGCCGCTGCGCCGATCCCTGCTGCTCGCGCTGGCCCTGGTCGCCGCCGACGCCGTCGCGTCGCTGCTGCTCCCGTCCCTGGTGCGCGAGGGCGTCGACGCCGGCGTCACCAAGCACTCGCAGCACCTGCTCACCGCGGCCGCCCTCATCGCGCTCGCCGTGGTGCTGGGTGACTGGTTCGTCACGCACGCCCAGACCCGCGTCGCGGGCCGCTTCGGCGAGCGGCTGCTCTACACGCTGCGCGTCAAGACGTTCGCGCACCTGCAGCGGCTCGGACTCGACTACTACGAACGCGAGCTCGGCGGCCGGATCATGACGCGGATGACGACCGACGTCGACGCGCTCTCGAACTTCCTGCAGACGGGTGTCGCGACGTCGGTCGTGAGCCTGCTGCAGGTCGTCGGCGTGATGGTCGCGATGTTGCTCATCGACGTGCACCTCGGGCTGGCCGCGCTCACGTTCCTGCCGGTGCTCGCCGTCGCGACGGTCCTCTTCCGCAAGCGCTCGTCCGTCGCCTACACCGAGGCCCGGGAGCGCATCAGCGCGGTCAACGCCGACCTGCAGGAGAACCTCTCCGGCGTCCGCGTCGCGCAGGCCTTCACGCGCGAGGAGCGCAACACCGCGCACTTCCGCCGGCTCGCCGACGGCTACCGGCAGTCGCGCCTGCGGGCGCAGCGGGCCATCAGCCTCTACTTCCCGGGCGTCGAGATGCTGTCCGAGATCGCGGTCGCGGTCGTGCTCGGCGTCGGTGTCGGTCGCGTGCACTCGGGAGCGCTCACGCCGGGCGCGCTCGTCGCGTTCCTCATCTACATCGACCTCTTCTTCTCGCCGGTGCAGTCGCTGTCGCAGGTCTTCGACGGCTACCAGCAGGCCGAGGTCGGGCTGAAGCGCATCCGCGAGCTGCTGCGCACGCCGACATCCACCCCGCCGGCGGAGCACCCCGTCGCGCTGCCGCCGCGGCTGTCCGGCGAGCTCGTGCTCGACGACGTCTCGTTCCGCTACGCGGGCACGCGGCAGGACGCGCTGTCCCACGTCTCGCTGCGCATCCCTCCCGGGCAGACCGTCTCGCTCGTCGGCGAGACGGGCGCGGGGAAGTCGACCCTCGTCAAGCTCGTGGCGCGCTTCTACGACGTCACCGGCGGCGCGGTGACCGTCGACGGCGTCGACCTGCGCGAGGCCGACCTCGAGCAGCTGCGGCAGCGCCTCGGGGTGGTGCCGCAGGAGGCGTTCCTGTTCACCGGCACCGTGCGCGACAACATCGCCTACGGCCGGCCCGACGCCAGCGACGCCGAGGTGGAGCAGGCGGCCCGCTCGGTCGGTGCGCACGCCATGGTGCTCCGCCTGCCCTATGGCTACCTCACGCAGGTGGGGGAGCGGGGCCGGTCGCTGTCGGCCGGTCAGCGGCAGCTCATCGCGCTCGCGCGGGCCGAGCTGGTCGATCCCGAGATCCTGCTGCTGGACGAGGCGACCGCGGCGCTCGACCTCGCGACCGAGGCGGCCTACAACGCGGCGACCGTCGCCATCGCCCGCACGCGCACGACGCTCGTCGTCGCGCACCGCCTCACCACCGCGGCGCGCGCCGACCGGGTGGTCCTGCTCGACCACGGGCACGTCATCGAGGACGGATCACACGACGAGCTGCTCGCCGCCGGTGGTGCGTACGCCGCGCTGTGGGCGGTCTACTCGGGCACCGGCGGCGACGCGGTCTTCGTCGGCTGACCGGGGGCGCGTCCGATCGGGTGCCGCGCGGCATAGGTTCGAGGGGTGAGCTGGCCGGCGGAGCACCCGCGGGGCTCGTCGCTGCCGACCCGGCTCGCCCGGCTCGGCTTCAGCGACGTGACGCGGGCAGCGGCATCGGTCGAACGGCTCGGGCTCGGCAACCCCGACGACGACGGCGCCGAGCTCGTGCTCGGCGACCTGGCCGCCGCCGCGGATCCCGACCTCGCGCTGGCCGCGCTGGTGCGGATGGCGGAGGCCGAGCCGCACCACGGCAAGGACCTGCTGTCCGGCCTGCGCTTCCACACCGGCCTGCGCGAGCGGCTGCTCGCCGTGCTCGGCGCCAGCACGGGCCTGGGTGATCACCTCGTGCGGCACAGCGAGGACTGGCGGCTGCTGGCCGACGACGCCTCTGTCCTGTCCCGGCCGAGCGCCTACGGGCTGCGGCACCGGCTGCTCACCGCCGTGGGTGCCGACCCCGATGCGCCGATCACCTGGGGCACCGGCGGTGCGACGGCGGCGTCCGGGTGGCAGCACGCCGAGATCCTCGACGCGCTGCGCATCGAGCACACGCGCGCGCTGCTCTCGATCGCCGCCCGCGACCTCACCGGGATGATCCCGCTCGACGACGTCGCGGCCGAGCTGGCCGACGTCGCCGCGGCCGCGCTCGACGCCGCCCTCGCGGTCGCCGCCGCCGGCCTGCCGCGGGTCGCGACGCCGTGCCGCATCGCGGTGATCGGCATGGGCAAGTGCGGCGGCCGTGAGCTCAACTTCGTGAGCGACGTCGACGTCGTGTTCGTCGCCGAGCCGTTGGAAGGGGCAGGCGGTGATGCGGGGGAGCAGGCGGCGCTGCGCACCGCGACGGCGCTGGCCACCGGACTCATCCGCGCCTGCTCGGCGATGTCCCGCGAGGGCCGGCTGTTCCCCGTCGACGCGGCTCTGCGCCCCGAGGGCAAGGCCGGGCCGCTCGTGCGCACGCTCGCCAGCCACGAGGCCTACTACCAGCGCTGGGCGCACACGTGGGAGCTGCAGGCACTGCTCAAGGCCCGGCCCGTCGCCGGCGACCTGGCGCTCGGCGCGGCCTACGTCGAACGCATCGCCCCCCTGGTCTGGACCGCGGCCGCGCGCCCCGACCTCCCGGCCGAGGTGCAGGCGATGCGGCGTCGGGTCGAGGCGACGCTGCCGAGCGCCACCGCCGAGCGCGAGCTGAAGCTCGGCCCGGGCGGGTTGCGCGACGTGGAGTTCGCCGTGCAGCTGCTGCAGCTGGTGCACGGCCGCGCGGACCCGAGCGTGCGCAGCGGATCGACGCTGACCGCCCTCCAGCAGCTGTCGGACGGCGGCTACGTCGGCCGGGAGGACGCCGAGCAGCTCGCGGCCGCCTACCGGTGGCTGCGCACCGCCGAGCACCGCCTCCAGCTGCAGCGCCTGCGCCGCACGCACAGCGTGCCGACCGCGGAGCACGACCTGCGCTGGATCGCGCGCGCGATGGGCTTCCGCGGCGACGCGCGGCAGACCGCGGTCGAGGCGTTCGACGCCGAACGTCGCCGGCATGCCGTCACCGTGCGGCGGCTGCACGAGAAGCTCTTCTACCGGCCGTTGCTCGGCGCCGTCGCGCAGCTCGGCAGCGACGAGGCGCGCCTCACGCCGGCCGCCGCACGAACGCGTCTGCAAGCCCTCGGCTACGCCGACACCAACGCCGCGCTCGCCCACCTCACCGCGCTCACCAGCGGCGTGAGCCGGAGGGCCGCGATCCAGAAGACCCTGCTGCCGGTGATGCTCGGCTGGTTCGCGGAGGAGGCGGACCCCGATGCCGGGCTGCTCGCGTTCCGCCGGGTGAGCGACGCGCTCGGTGACACGCCCTGGTACCTGCGCTGGCTGCGCGACGAGGGAGCGGTGGCCGACCGCCTCGCGCACCTGCTCGCCCGCTCGCGCTACGTCTCCGACCTGCTCACCCGCGCCCCCGAGGGCATGCGCCTGCTCGACGACGCGACCGGCAACGAGGAGCTCAAGCTGCGCGACCGCAGCGCCCTCACCGCCGAGCTGCTCGCCGCCACGCAGCGCAGCGAGGAGTGGGAGCAGGCGGTCGCGGTCGCCCGGGCGCTGCGCCGGCACGAGCTCCTGCGCATCGCCTGCTCCGACCTGCTCGGGCTCGTCGACCAGGACGCCGTCGCGACCGCGCTCACCGACTGCGCGGCCGCTCTCGTGACCGCGGCGCTCGACACCGCCGTGCGCAAGGTGGAGACCGAGCAGCGCGGCCCCCTGCCCGTGCGGCTCGCGGTCATCGGCATGGGGCGCTTCGGCGGGGGCGAGATGGGCTATGCCTCCGATGCCGACGTGGTGTTCGTGCACGACGCCAAGCCGGGCGTGAGCCAGAGCGATGCGGCGGCCGCGGCCAACGCCGTCGCCGAGGAGGCCCGTCGGCTGCTCGCGCTGCCCGCGCCCGACCCGCCGCTGACGCTGGACCCGGGGCTGCGCCCCGAAGGGCGGCAGGGCGCGCTGTCCCGATCGCTCGAGGCGTTCGCCCGCTACCACGCGCAGCGCGCGCTCGTGTGGGAGCAGCAGGCGCTCCTGCGGGCCGCCCCGATCGCCGGCGACGACGCGCTCACGGCGACGTTCCTCGAGCAGGTCGCCGACGTGCGCTGGCCGTCCGACCTCACGGCCGAGGACGAGGTCGAGGTCCGCCGCCTGCGCACCCGCGTCGCCTACGAGCGCGCCGCGCCCGGCCTGCCGCCGCGCGAGCGGTGGCGGGACGTCAAGCTCGGCCCCGGCGGCGTGGCCGACGTCGAGTGGGTCGCGCAGCTGCTGCAGCTGCGGCACGCGCACGAGCTGGCCGAGCTGCGCACCCCGCGGACGCTCCCGGTGCTCGACGTCGCCGCCCGTGAGGGGCTGCTCGACCCGGACGCGGCGGCGATCCTCGCCGACGGCTGGCGCACCGCGACCCGGCTGCGCAACGCGATCGTGCTGGTGACCGGGAAGCACGTCGACGTGCTCCCCACCGACCAGCGCGCGGCGCGCGGCGTGGCCCGGGTGGCGGGGGAGCGAGTGCTCGACGGGTGGCGGGAGCAGGCCAAGACCGTGCGATCCGTCGCCGACGACGTGCTGTCGGGCAAGATCGGGCGGTGACCTTCCCCGACGCCGCCCCGGTCGCCATCGACGGAGTGCGCTTCGCCGTGCGCCGCGCGGCCCCCGCCCGCAAGACCGCGAACGTCCCGGTGCTCCTGCTGCACGGCGTGCCGCAGACCTCGAGCGTGTGGCGCGACCTCATGCCCCTCCTCGCCGAGGACCGCATCGTCATCGCCCCCGACCTCAAGGGGCTGGGCGCCTCCGAGCACCGGCCGCCGTACGACCGGCCCACGCTCGCCCGCGAGCTCGCCGCCCTCGTCCTGCACGTGCTGGACGACATGGGCGCGGCCGGCGAGGACGATCCGGTGCGGATCGACGTCGTCGGGCACGACTTCGGCGGCGTGCTGGCGCTCGCGCTGGCCGCCGAGCGCCCCGGCCTGGTGCGCCGGCTCGTCGTGGCGGCCGCGCCCTACCGGAAGGTGGACATCCTCAAGGCGTTCCACGTTCCCCTGCTCGCCCTGCCGGTGCTGCCCCAGCTCGCGCTGCGTCGGTTCTCCTTCGCGCGCGCCGCCTACCACCGTGCGTGGAAGTCGCCCACCCCGCCCGACCCGGCGCGCGTCGACGCCGACGCCGCGGCCTACGCCGGCGCCGACCGCACCGCCGGGATGCTCGCCTACTACCGCGCGTCGGCGAGGGCGGCCCGCACACCGGCGCCCGACGTCGTCGTCGACCGGGCCCTCGTCGTCTGGGGGGCCGACGACCCGGCGCTGCCCGTCCGCATCGGCGAGGCCGTGGTCAAGGACCTCGGCCGGGCCGGCACCGACCCCACCCACGTGCGGATGATCGTCGCCAACGGCGCCGGCCACTTCGTGCTCGAAGAGGCCGCCGACGTCGTGCTCCCGGCGATCACCGCGTTCCTGCGCGACGGTGACACCCCGGCCCAGGCAGCGGTGACCCAGGCAGCGGTGACCCCGGCGACGAAGACCCCGGCGACGAAGACCCCGGCGACCAAGACCCCCGCGACCAAGACCCCCGCGACCAAGACCGCCGCGAGGAAGGTGGCGGCCAAGAAGGCCGCGACGCCGCCGGCGCCCGGCGCCACCCCGGCCGCGCGCGCGGTGCAGAAGGCCGCGGCGAAGAAGACCGCGACCCGCCCGCCACGCGTGGCCCCGGCCTCCGCCGGGAACGGTGCCGAGGTGATCGAGACCCCGCTCGAAGCAGATCCCGCCGACGTCGCCGAGCAGCGCCGCGACGCCGTGCCGCCCCCGATCGACCGCGCCGGAGAGCGCTCGGGCGACCGCCCCGGGCCCGACGGGCAGGACGACGAGCCGACCCTCGCCCCCGACGCCGCGCGCGAGGTCGACGTGCCCGACGACGAGCCCGAGGTCCAGGAACCGCCGGACTGAGCCACCCGGTCCCTGACATCCGTGTCAGGGTGGGGGCATGCTCGACCTGATCATCCGCGGCGGCACGGTCGTCGACGGCACCGGTGCACCGCCCCGCCGAGCGGATGTCGCGGTCACCGGCGGCGTCATCACCGAGGTCGGCCGGGTCGACGGGCCCGCCGCCCGGGAGCTCGACGCCGACGGACTGCTCGTCACGCCCGGGTTCGTGGACGTGCACACGCACTTCGACGGCCAGGCGACGTGGGACCCGCACCTCACCCCGTCCTGCTGGCACGGCGTCACCACCGTGGTCATGGGCAACTGCGGCGTCGGCTTCGCCCCGGTCCGCCCGCAGGCGCACGACGAGCTGATCGAGCTCATGGAAGGCGTCGAGGACATCCCCGGCACCGCCCTGTCCGAGGGCATGAGCTGGGGCTGGGAGACCTTCGAGGAGTACCTCGACGCGCTCGATGCGAAGCCGCGCTCGCTCGACGTCGGCGTGCACCTCCCGCACGCGCCGCTGCGCGCCTACGTCATGGGCGACCGCGCGCTCGACGATGCGTCACCGGACGAGGTCGCGCAGATGGCCGCGCTCGTCACCCGCGCGCTGCGGGCCGGCGCGCTCGGCTTCTCGACCGGCCGCACGGCCGGCCACCGCGACGTCCGTGGTCGCGCGGTGCCGGGCACGTACGCCGCCCTCGATGAGCTGTCGGCGTTGATGGCAGCCGTGCGTGAGGTCGGCCGGGGGGTGTTCCAGGTCGTGCCCGCCGGCGTCGGCGGCGCGATCACCGGTGACGCCGCCGACGCGATGGACGCCGAGCTCGACTGGATCGTCGAGCAGGGCATCACCAGCGGTGTGCCGCTCACGTTCCTCGCCATGCAGCAGGACAGCCGCGGCGCGTTCGGCGGACTGCCCGTCGATCACTGGAAGCCGTGGTTCGAACGGGTGCGCGCGGCGAACGACCTGGGCGCCAACATCCGCCCGCAGGTCGGCGCGCGCTGCTTCGGCGTGCTCATGGGCCTGCAGTCCCGGCTCAACCCGTTCCAGTACCGCGCGCACTACCGCGACATCGCCCACCTGCCGCTCGCCGAGCGGGTGCGGGCGCTGCGCGATCCCGCGCGCCGCTCCGCGATCCTCGCCGACGAGCCCGACTACGGCGACACGGTCGCCCTCGACAAGATCGGCCGGCGGGCGATGAGCCGGCTGTTCCCGCTGGGCGATCGGCTCGACTACGAGCCGACGCCGGAGCAGAGCATCGCCGCCATCGCGATGCGCGAGGGCCGCGATCCGTGGGAGGTCGCGTACGACGCGATGCTCGGCCACGACGGCAAGGAGCTCCTGCTGCTGCCGCTGCTCAACTTCGGCGACGACTCCTACGACGGGCTGCTCGAGATGATGAGCGACCCGGTGACGCTGCAGGGCCTCGGCGACGGCGGCGCGCACGTCGGCATCGTCTGCGACGCGTCGATGACCACCTACCTGCTCAGCCACTGGACGCGCGACCGCACCCGGGGGCCGCAGCTGCCGCTCGAGGTCGCGGTGCGCCGCATCACCGGCGACCCCGCCGCGTTCTACGGGCTCACCGACCGCGGTGTGCTCGCGCCCGGGCTGAAGGCCGACATCAACGTCATCGACCATGCGAACCTGCGCCTCGTCCAGCCCGAGCAGGTCAACGATCTGCCGGGGGGTGCGGGCCGTCTCGTGCAGCGCTCCGAGGGCTACGTCGCGACGTTCGTCGCGGGGGAGCAGGTCATCGCCGACGGCGAGCTCACCGGCGCGCTGCCGGGCCGCCTCGTCCGCGGATCTTCCTCGTAACCTTGCTGCGAGACGATGATCACGTGCGCGTCGTCTCGGTGAACGCCGGCAAGGCCGTGCCGGTGGACTACCAGACCACGTCGCTGCCCACGACCGCGATCGACAAGCGCCCGGTCGCCGGCGTCGTCCGCATCACGGAAGCCGGTCTGGACGGTGACGAGTCGGCCGACACGAGGAACCACCACGACGCCTGGATGCGCGTCTACGCCTACTCCGTCGAGGACTACCGCTGGTGGAGCGAGCAGCTCGACGCGGAGCTGCGACCGGGCCTGTTCGCCGAGAACCTCACGACCGAGGGCATCGACCTCAATGCGGCGCTCGTCGGCGAGGTGTGGCGTGTCGGCACGGCGCTGCTGCAGATCTCACATGTGCGCACCCCGTGCCAGACGTTCAAGGGGTGGATGGGTCACGTCGGGCTCGACGCGACGGCGTGGGTCAAGCGGTTCACGCAAGCCGGTCGCCCGGGCCCCTACTTCCGCGTGCTCGAGGAGGGCGCCGTCGCGGCGGGCGATGCGATCGTCGTGGAGCAGCGGCCGGCGCACGACGTGACGGTGGGCGAGCTGTTCCGCGCGCTGACGATGGACCGCTCGCTGCTGCCGCGATTGCTCGTGGTCGAGGGCCTCAAGCCCTGGGTGCGCGAGGAGGCCGAGGCCGCGGCCGCGTCACGCTGACGCGAGCGCGTAGACCTCCCACGTCCCCGGCACACCCCGCAGCTCGTGGGCGCCGCGCTGGGCGAAGGAAAACCCCGCCCCGGCAACCAGGTCGGCGAGCGTGCGCGAGACGAGGATCTCGTCCTCGTCGGCCAGGCTCGCGATGCGCGAACCGATGTGGACCGTCATTCCGCTGATGTCCGCTCCCGCCAGCTGGACCTCGCCGACGTGGATGCCGGTGCGGACCGGGAGGCCGACCTCGCGGCTGCGCGCGCGGATCTCGGTGGCGCACAGCACGGCGCGGCCCGGTCCGTCGAACGTGGCGAGCACGCCGTGGCCCGTGGAGCCGACGGCGTGCCCGCGGTGACGGGTCAACGTCTCGCGCACCGCGTCCTCGTGGCGCATCACGAGCTCCGCCCAGGCCTCGTCGCCCAGCTCGGCCGACCGCACGTGCGGGTCGAACACCTCGCTGAACATCACCGCCGCGAGCATGCGGCCGCCCGACACCCGAGGCCGGCCGCCGGTGACGAAGGACTCGATGGGAGCCAGGACCGGCTCCGGATCGCCGGCGAAGAACATGAAGTCGTAGCCCGGCACCTCGATCAGGTCCGCTCCGGCGATGGCCCGGGCGACGTAGCGCGACTGCGGGGCGCTCACCCACTCGCTACGGCAGATGACGAGGGTCGGCACGTGGATCGTTGCGAGCAACGGCCGGAGGTCGCGCTGGAGCACAGCAGCGCTGCGGACGGCGGCATGCGCGCGGGGCATCGCCAGGCGCTCACCCCGCGCGTACCACTCGCGCAGGTCCGCGTCGGTCGCCACGCTCGGCGCCAGCGTGTCGAGTGCAGTGCCCGCCCCGTACCCCGCGGCGATGTTCGCGAGCACGAGCTCGGTCGCGGCTGCCGGCAGCCCCTCCGGGTAGTCGACGGCGGCGGTGAACCGGGCCGTCGGGTTCAGCAGCACCAGCGCACGGCAGCGGCCCGGATGGGATGCCGCGAACAGCAGGGCCGCCGGCGCGGTGAGCCCGACGATCGCGCAGCTCTCGATCTCCAGCGCGTCCAGGATCGCCAGCATGGCTTCGACGTCGCTCTCGAGCAGCCGGTCGTCGACCGCCACCGGGTCCGAGGCACCGAGGCCGGGCGAGTCGAACCAGACGGTGCGGGCGAAGCGGGCCATCCGGTCGCGGAAGGTCGCCGCCCGGGGCTCGTCCCACAGCAGGTCGAGCGGCACGAACGCGGGATGGAACACGAGGACGTCGATGGGTCCGTCGCCGTGGACCTCGTAGGCGATGCGACCGGTGGCCGTCTCGATGAAGTCGACCAACGCCGATCAGGTCCCGGTCCGCACGCCTCCGACGCTAGACGGATGCTCCGCGTCTAGTGGAACTCGACGCGGACGTCGTGGCCGTCGTGCTGCCGGCGGAACTCGTCGAGGACGACCTTGCGGTCGATCTCCTCGTCGCCGACGATCAACGTCGCTTGCGCGCAGGTGTGGCACTCGATGCGCAGCAGCGCGTCGTGCGTGGCGCCCAGCACCTGCCGGTGGGCGGAGGAGCGGAGGCTCCGATCGCGGGTCATGGCGTCAGTCCTCGAGCGTCTCGTGGGGGCGGGCGGACGAGGGACCCGATGGTCTCCCACGGGCCGGTGGGTGGGGACGTTCCGATCCAGGATGTCCGGCCGGACGCGCCGCGAAACACGGGGCCCGGGCGGCCGAAGCCGTAGGGTGAGCCCCGTGACGGGGCCGGGCCGCTGCCGGTGCTGAGGCTGCGAAGCGCCTGGACCCTGTCCCGCCGGTTGCGCGCCGCGCTGCTGAGCTTCTCGGCCCTGCTGGTGCTGGCGGTCGTCGCGATCGCGCTCGCCCTGCGCCAGGCGGACCGGGCGCTGACCGACCAGACCAGCCGGATCCTTCCCGCCCGCACCGCCGCGAGCCAGCTGCTCACCTCACTGGTCGACCAGGAGACCGGTCTGCGCGGCTACGCCATCACGCACGACCGCACGTTCCTGCAGCCCTACCAGGACGGCGTGGCCGCGCAGCGCGTGGCGCGCGCGCAGCTCGACACCTTCATCCGCTCCGCCGACGCCGCTCGCCTCGAGCTGCTCACCGTCGATGCCGCCATCACCGCGTGGCAGCAGGAGTACGCCGAGCTCCGACTGCGCGACGTGCTGTCGGGCAGCTCGACGACGACGATCGACTTCGGGCGTGACCTGTTCACCGCGGTCCGGTCGAGCAACGCCCGCCTCGATGCCGCCCTCTCGGCGGAGGCGCGCACGGCTCAGCACCAGGCCGACCGTGACCGGCTCCTCGTCGTGGTCGTGCTGGGCGTCACCGCGCTGGTGGTGGCGGCCGCGGTGGTAGGTCTGCAACGCGCGCTGCGCACGAACGTCGTGCTGCCCATGCGCCGGCTTGGAGAGCAGGTCGCCGTCGTCTCCGGGGGCGCCTACGACCGGGCCATCGAGCCGCTGGGCCCGCCCGACCTGCGCGAGGTCGGTGAGGGTGTCGAGTCGATGCGCCGCGCGCTCGCGCAGGCGCTCGCCGACGTCGAGGAGCGCGAGCGCACCATCACGCGGCGGGCGGCGGAGCTCGCCCGGTCCAACGCCGACCTCGAGCAGTTCGCCTACGTGGCCTCGCACGACCTCCAGGAACCCTTGCGCAAGGTCGCCAGCTTCTGCCAGGCCCTCGAGCAGCGGTACGGCGGCACCTTCGACGAGCGGGGCGAGACCTACCTCGCGTTCGCCGTCGACGGCGCCAAGCGCATGCAGGTGCTCATCCGCGACCTCCTCACCTTCAGCCGGGTCGGCCGCACGAGCGTCGGGTTCGCCCCCATGGCGCTGGCCGACGTGGTCGAACGCGCTTGGACGGGACTCGACGCGCGGGTCGTCGAGTCCGGTGCGGAGCTCGAGGCCGACCTCCGCGGTCGCGAGGTGGTGGGCGACGCGTCGCTGCTCGAGATGCTGTTCAGCAACCTGCTCGGCAACGCCATCAAGTACCGCCGGCCGGCGACGGCGCCCCGCATACGGGTGACGGCCGGGCTGGAGGACGAGTGCTTGCGCATCGATGTTGATGACGACGGGATAGGGATCCCCGAGGAGTACGCCGAAAAGGTGTTCGTGATCTTCCAGCGGCTGCACGGCCGTGACGAGTACGAGGGGACCGGCATCGGGCTGGCGCTGTGCAAGAAGATCGTCGAGTTCCACGGGGGCCGGATAGGGCTGCGGCCCTCATCACTAGGAGGTACGTGCGTGTCCTTCACGCTCCCCGTCTCGGCGGGTGCTTCCCGTGGCTGAGGTGCTCGCCGGCGCGCTGCACGTGCTGCTCGTCGAGGACGACCCGGGCGATGCCCTCATGACCACCGAGGCCCTCGAGGACCATGACGTCCCGGTCGCTCTCGACGTGGTGAGCAACGGCGAGGACGCCATCGCCTACCTCCGCCGGGAGGGCAGCTTCGCGGGCGCCGGCGCCCCCGACCTGGTGCTGCTCGACCTCAACCTGCCGCGCCGCGACGGCCGCGAGGTCCTGCGCGATGTGAAGTCCGACCCCGCGCTGCGGCGGATCCCGGTGGTCATCCTGACCACATCGGACGCGGCGCAGGACATCACCCAGGCCTACGACCTGCACGCCAACGCCTACGTGCGCAAGCCCGCCGACTTCAACGACTTCCTCTCCGCGGTCCGCGCGGTCGTCGACTTCTACGCCCGCCGCGCGCTCCTGCCGGGGCGTGCGTGACGGGCCGCCTGTCCCGCCGCGACGCGCTTCGCCTCGGCGGGCTCGGCGTCGCCGGGCTCGCGTCCGCGGCCGCGCTGGGGGCGTGCGGGAGCTCCGGTGGTGGGTCGTCCCGCGGTGGCTCGGCCACCGACGCCGCGCACCTGGAGCCGTTCGTGCCCGACACGAGCGCCGGCCGGCCGACCGGCCTGCCCGCGCGCGTGGCGTGGGCGTCGACCGCCGACTCCGAGTTCTTCCTCGCGCTCGGTCGGGGCATGCAGCTCGCCGCCTCGCGGCGCAGCCTGGAGTACCTGACCGCGACGTCGGGCAACGACCCCGCGCGCCACGCGCAGCAGATGGGTTCCTTCATCGACGGGGGCGTCGCCGCGCTGGCGATGCAACCGCTCAACCAGGACGCGGACACGCCTGTGCTGCAGCGGGCGATCGACCGCGGGATCTGCGTGCAGGGCATCATCACCGCGCCGAGCACGCTGCAGATCGCGGCCAGCCAGTACCAGATCGGCTACGACCAGGGGAAGGCCGCCGCCGACTACGCGCGGCAGCACCTCGGCGGCGAGGCCAAGGTCGTCTACTTCAACCTCGACACCGCGGCGCCCGCCCTGCGGGATCGGCACCGCGGCGTGCTCGCCGGGCTCAAGACCGGCGGGGCCGGCATCCAGGTCGTGAGCGACGTGACGGTCGCCGAGATCAGCAAGCGCTCGGGCTTCAACACGATGATGAGTGCGCTGCAGGCGCACACCGACATCAACGTCGTGCTCGGCGGGGACACCATCGTCGTCGGCGCGTACCAAGCGCTGAAGCAGGCCGGGAAGCTCTCCGACGACATGTTCCTGTCCGGCGTCGACGGTGACCGCGATGCCCTCGCGCTCGTGAAGCAGGGTGGTGCCTACAAGCTCAGCATCGGCTTCGCCTGGCACCTCATGGGCTACGGCCTCGGCGAGTTCGCGGCCGACTGGGCCGAGGGCAAGCAGGTGCCCCGCGTCATGGTGGCCAAGGGCGTCTCGCTCGGCTCCGCCGCGGACGTGGCCGCGTTCGAAGCCGCGAACGCCGACCCGGTGACCGTCTTCGCCGACCGCGCCCGCTACGCGCAGTACCTGCCGCTGTACGGCA
>DASZYF010000149.1:0-5486 GCA_035545535.1 Mycobacteriales bacterium
GCTGACCGGCCCCGAACGACGGTCTTCGGCGAAGACGCTTACCCCGCCTTCGCCGACAAGGCCGCAGCGCTGATGCACTCGCTCGCCCGCAACCATCCGCTGATCGATGGAAACAAGCGGCTGGCATGGTCAGCGACGCGCACCTTCTGTCTGCTGAACGGGCGAGACATCCAATACGACGTTGATGATGCGGAGCAGATGGTGCTCGCCATAGCGGCGGGCACCCTCGACGTACCCGCAATCGCCAAGTGGATCGCCGCGCACCTCGTCTCTGGTTCGGACTGAGGCTGAGCGGGAGCTCGGCTATGGCTTGTGGTCGGCGAGGACCTCGAGGTCGATGAACTCCGGCGGGCCGTCCAGGGCATCCATCAGGCCCTTCCGCACTTCGGCGAGGCCCTCCTGGCGACGCGGGTCTGCCTCGCGGGCGCGCGCCGCCTCCTCGCTCTCGAACGTGGCAAGCACGTAGACCACGCCCGGGTCGTTCTGCGACCTCGTCACCACCTCGCCGAGCAGACCGGAGCCGGGCTGCTCGATCTCCATGAGCTTGTCCATCAGCCCGACGAACCCAGCCTCCTTGCCGTCCTTGAGGCGGCCCTTGATGATCTGCATCCACATCGCTCGCTCCCTTTCGTCGAGCCCAACCTAGGTGCGCAACCTCGGGCGTGTTACGCCACCTGCGTGGGGCTCGGCGGAAGGGGTAGCGAGCTCACCGCGTCCGCGCGCTGACCAGCCAGGTCGCCGAGGCGAAGGTAACGCCGACCGTGCCCGCGTGACGGGCGAGCGTCGCGCGCAGGTCGTCGTGTGCCCGGCGTACGCCGGCGTTGTCGAGGCCCTGCAGCATCCAGCCCAGCAGGCCCAGCACGAACGGCTGCGCGTCCTCGACGTCGTTGCCGAACCACATCGGCGCGGCGAGCGGCTCGACCTGTACGTCGGTGAACCCTGCGGTCGTCAGCACACGGCGCGACTCGTCGGGATCGCCGAAGGCGAACGGCCCCGGCGCCCCGACCGGCGGCGCCGGCAGGTCCCGCCCTGCGGCGAGCGCGACGGACAGTTCGCGGATCCACTCGTTGGGGCCCGGGCCCTGCCACACCAACGTCACGAGCCGGCCGCCCGGCCGCAGCGCCCGCGCGAGGTTGGCGAACGCCGCGTCGCGATCCCCGAAGAACATCGTCCCGGTGCGGGACACGACGACGTCGAAGCGGCCGTCGCGGAACGGGTGGATCTGCGCGTCCGCCTGCTCGAACGTCGCATTCCCGACGCCCTCGCGACGGGCGAGCTCGCGCGCGACGTCGAGCATTGCCGCGGAGAGGTCGATGCCGAGCGCACTACCGGCCGATGCCGCGCGTGCCGCGTCGCGGGTGGTCTGCCCGGTGCCGCAGCCGATGTCGAGCACGCGCTCGTTGGGCTGGATCGCCGTCGCGGCGGTGAACGCCGCGTCATAGCCGGCGAGAGCCTTGTCGAACCGCTCGGCGTTCGCCGCCCAGAACGCGCCTTCGTCGCCGTCCCAGGCCCGCGCCGACTCCTTATTGCTCCGGTCCACCGCCACGCTGTGGGTTGCCGCCATGACCGCCTCCCAGGTCTTTATACTACCTTTGGTAGTAACTACCTACTCCCAAAGGGAGCAACTGTCAATGGCGACGCCCATCGCTCCGCTGACCGCGACGTCGTACGCCGTCCTCGGGCTGCTCGGCATCAAGCCGTGGAGCAGCTACGAGTTGACCCAGCAGATGGAACGCTCGCTCGGACGGTTCTGGCCGCGCGCGGTGAGCAAGCTCTACGAGGAGCCGAAGAAGCTCGTCGCGCACGGGCTCGCACGGGCCGGCGAGGAGACCAGCGGCCGGCGCAGCCGCACCGTCTACACGATCACGCCGAAGGGCCGGCGCGCGCTGCGCGGGTGGCTCGCCGAGCCGGGCGAGGGGCCGGTGCTGGAGTTCGAGCAGATGGTGAAGGTGTTCTTCGCCGAGCAGGGCACGACGTCGGATCTGCGAAGCACCCTCGCCGCTGTCGACGACTGGGCGAAGGACCGGGCCGCCGAGAGCCACGCGGTCGGCGCGCAGTACCTGCAGGGGGAGGGTCCGTTCCCCGAGCGGCTGCCCGAGCTGGTCCTCACCTCGCGGTTCCTCACCGACTTCTACGCCTTCGTCCGCGACTGGTCGCAGTGGGCATCCGGCGTCGTCGAATCCTGGCCGGACGATCCGCGCGAGGCGAGGTACGACGAAGCGGAACTGGCCGAAACCCTCAGGCACGCCGCCGCGGCCGCTGCGCCGTAGGACAACTTCCCAGCGAGACTGGGTGCGCGTCCTCTAGCCGGTGGGAAACCGGCCGCAGACCGTGTAGTGCGTCCACTCCTTCACCCACATCGGGAGACGCACGATGACACCAGCACTCAACTCACTCCTCGCCCGCGGCGCGGTCGTTGCTCTCGTCGCCGGCGGTGCGATCGTCGGCAGCGTCGAGCTCGGCTCGGCTGCGCCCGTATCGGCGACGCACACGCTGAGGTTCACGACCGTCCAGATCGCCGACCACATGTCGGGCTACTACGACATCGCGGCCAACAAGGACCTGCAGAACGGCAAGGTCGTCGGATACGACGTGACCGACTGCTTCATCAACGTCAACACCCACGTCGCCAACTGCGTGATCAACGTCGCGCGGCCCGAAGGCACGATCCGCGGAACCGCGACACTCAACCTCGACAGCGGCGTCGGCACCGGTGTCATCACCGGCGGCACCCGCGACTACCGCGGCGTGACGGGGACGGTGGCCGCGAAGGCGCTGAGCCAGACCAAGACCGCCGTCACCCTCACGTACCACTCGTAGGCACTCGTAGCCACCGCGCAAAGTTGGCAGGATGCAAACCGTGAGGCCAGCCCCGCGTTGGGTGACGACGGCGGCGATCGTGACCGCCGTCGTCACCACGCTGGCCGCCGACACCACGGCACTGGTGATCGCCGTCAGCGATCACCACGCAGTGCTGTCGGAGAGCTTTGATGCGGCGGTGACGCTGGCGTTCGCCATCGTCGGCGCCGTCGTCGCGGGTGCTCGGCCGCGCAACCTCATCGGCTGGCTGATGGTGGGCGGTGGCGCGTTCTGGGCGCTCGGCAGCGCCGGCGTCGACCTCGGCCGGCACGGCATCGTGGTCAACCCCGGCAGCATCGCGGGCGCTTCCGCGTGCGTGGTGATTGGCGCGATCTGCCGTTCGATCGGCTGGTACGCGATCACCAACGCCGTGCCGGTCTTCTTCCCCGACGGCAAGGTGGCCGGGCCGAGGTGGCGGTGGCTGCGCCCAGCGCTCGTCGTGATCCTGGTCGGCGGCATCCTCGATCCGCTCACCGATTCGCAGGCCGACACCGACGGGCTCGGCCACTGGCGCAACCCGCTCGGGCACAGCGCCGCCTCGCACGTCGCCAGCTCGCTCGGCTCCCTCGCCCACCTCCCGCTCGCGTTCGTCGTCACGATCGCTGCGGTAGCGCATCTGGTCTCGCGGTGGCGCAACGGAGATGCGCTGCTGCGCCAGCAGCTCACCCTGTTCGCCGGCGCGGCGGCGCTGCCGATCATCGCAGTACCGCTGTCCTTCACCACTAGCTCGGGCGGCTGGATGTTCGATGTCTCCGCGGTCCCGCTGCCCTTCGCGATCGGCTTCGCGGTGCTGGCGCGTGGCCTCTACGACCTGCGATCCGCGGCCAATCGGACCCTGGTCTGGGTGACGCTGTCGGTGACGGTCGCGGGCCTGTACGCCGCGCTGATCGTCGGGCTGTCGCACGCCGTCGGCGTCGATCAGCGGCGCGGCTGGCTGCCGTGGGTCGCCGCCGGCGTTGTCGCCGTCGCGGTCGTGCCGCTGCGCGACGTGCTGCAGCGCGCCGTCAACCGGCTGACATTCGGCCGCTGGGACGAGCCGTACGCCGTGCTCGCAACCGTCGGTCAGCGCCTCGAGGACACCGTCGACGTCACCCGGCTGCTCTGCGATCTGGCCAGCGAGCTCGAGACGCTCGGGCTGCGCGACGTGACGATCCTCGACGCGGCGGGTGCACCGCTCGTCGGCGTCGCCCGGACCCATGACGACGCGGTCGAGCAGCCGCTGTCGGCGTACGGCGAGGTCGTCGGCGCGCTGTCCTATCGTCCGCCGCCGTCAGGGCTGCGCACCCGCGACGAACAGCTGCTCGGCGACCTCGCCGGTCACCTCGGCGGCGTGCTCTACGCGCACCGGCTGACCATCGATGTGCAGCGGGCGCGGGAGCGGCTGGTCCTGGCGCGCGAAGAGGAACGGCGCCGGTTGCGCCGCGACCTGCACGACGGCCTCGGCCCGGCGCTCGCCGGCCACCTGCTTCGGCTCGACATGCTGGCGGCGCGAGTTCGCGGCGACGCGTCGGCCGCGGCCTACGTCGATGAGATGCGCACCGAGCTGCGCGGCACGGTGGACGAGATCCGCCGGGTCGTCGAGGGTCTGCGACCGCCGGCGCTCGACGAGCTCGGCCTGGTCGGTGCGCTCGAGCAGGTCGCCGACCGGGTCGGTCGCACCAGCCGGATGCAGACCGAGGTCGTTGCCGATGAGCTGCCGCCGCTGTCGGCGGCGGTTGAGGTCGCGACGTTCCGGATCGTCACCGAGGCGGTCAACAACGCGGTCAAGCATGCCGGGGCCGCGCGGTGCACGGTCGCGCTGTCGGTCGACGGCGGCGCACTGCGCGTCGTGGTCCGGGACAACGGCCGCGGGCTGCCGCCGCCCGGGTCGGTGCAGGGGCACGGGCTGTCGACGATGCGCGAGCGCGCCGAGGAGCTGCGCGGCCGTCTGACAGTCAGCGCCGGCGACGACGGCGGGACCGTCGTCGAGGCGAGGCTGCCCTTACCGCGCCAGCCGGATGCGGTGCCGCCGCGCGTCGGGGTCGCCCGATGACCACCCGCGTTGCGGTCGTGGACGACCACCCGATCTACCGCGACGGGCTCGCCGCGCTGGTCGAGGCGACCGAGGACTTCGAGCTGGCCGGCGCGGTCGCCGACGGTCCGGAGATCGTCCGGCTGGTCACCGAGCAGCAGGTCGACGTCGTACTGATGGACCTCAGCCTCCCGACCATGTCAGGCGTGGACGCGACCGCGCGGATCACGTCACGCTCGCCGGCGCCCGCGATCCTCGTCGTGACGATGGTCGACGACGACGACACAGTCGTCGCGGCGTTGCGGGCCGGCGCACGTGGCTATGTGCTGAAGGGCGCGCCGGGGGAGGAGATCGTCGCGGCGGTGCGTACCGTCGCCTCCGGCGGTGCGGTGTTCGGCGCCGGCGTGGCAGGTCAGGTTCTGGCGCTGACCGGTGAGCGCCGTACGACGGCGGCCGTCGCCGACGACGACGAGCTCACCGAGCGCGAGCGGCAGGTGCTGGAGCTGATCGGTGAGGGGATGAGCAACGCGCAGATCGCGCGGCGGCTGGACTTGTCGCTGAAGACCGTGCAGAACTACGTGTCGAGGATCCTCGACAAGCTGCAGGTCGCCGACCG
>DASZYF010000150.1:0-11518 GCA_035545535.1 Mycobacteriales bacterium
AACCGCCCGTCCACCGGCGCGACACCCGGGACGCGAGAGGATCGGGGGGTGACCGACGCGCTGACGGGTCCTCTGACGGGGGCGATCGCCATCGAGCGGGGCACCGCCGACAGCGACACGGTCGAGAGCATCGCCGACGAAGGGCTCACCGGCGCCCCGGCCCCGGTCCCCGGCGCCACCCCGCTCCCGGACGACCGCTACGTGAATCGCGAGGCGTCCTGGCTGGACTTCAACGCGCGGGTGCTCGAGCTGGCCGAGGACCCCGACGTCCCGCTGCTCGAGCGGGCGAAGTTCCTGGCGATCTTCGCGAGCAACCTGGACGAGTTCTTCATGGTGCGGGTCGCCGGCCTCAAGCGCCGCCAGGCCACCGGCCTGTCCGTGCGCAGCGCCGACGGCCTGTCCATCCGCGAGCAGCTCGACCTCATCTACGCGAAGACCGCCGAGCTCACGATGCGGCACGCGGCGGTGTTCGCCGACGACGTGCGCCCGGCGCTCGAGCGCGCAGGCGTCAGGTTCGAGCGCTGGGAGAGCCTCGCGCCGGAGGAGCAGGCCGCGCTGTCGACCTACTTCCGCGACCAGGTCTTCCCCGTCCTCACGCCGCTCGCGGTCGACCCGGCCCACCCGTTCCCCTACATCAGCGGTCTGTCGCTCAACATCGCCGTGTCGGTGCGCGACACCTCCACCGGCACCGAGCACTTCGCCCGCGTGAAGGTGCCGCCGAACGTGCCGCGCTTCGTGTCGATCGACGGCGGCCCCGCGCACGACAAGACGTCCGCCCGCTTCCTGCCGCTCGAGCGGCTCATCGGCGCGCACCTGTCCCAGCTGTTCCCGGGCATGGAGGTCGTGCAGTCGCACCTGTTCCGGGTGACGCGCAACGCCGACGTCGAGGTCGAGGAGGACCGCGACGAGGATCTGCTGCAGCAGATGGAGCGCGAGCTCGCCCGGCGCCGGTTCGGGCCGGCGGTGCGGCTGGAGTGCCAGCAGGACATCGACGAGCAGGTGCTCGAGCTCCTCGTCCGCGAGCTGGAGATCTCGTCCCGCGACGTGCAGCTTCTCCCCGGGCTGCTCGACCTGTCGGCGCTGTTCGCGCTCGGCGAGCTCGACCGGCCCGAGCTCAAGGAGGAGCCGGCGGTGCCGGCCTCGCACCCGCGGCTCGTCGAGGGTGAGGCGCCCGCGGACTTCTTCGCGGTGCTCCGCGAGGGCGACGTGCTCGTGCACCACCCGTACGACTCGTTCGCGACGTCGACGCAGCGGTTCATCGAGCAGGCCGCCGCCGATCCCGCGGTGCTCGCCATCAAGCAGACCCTGTACCGCACCTCCGGTGACTCGCCGATCGTCGACGCGCTCATCGACGCGGCCGAGGCCGGCAAGCAGGTCGTCGTGCTCGTCGAGATCAAGGCGCGCTTCGACGAGACCGCCAACATCAAGTGGGCACGCGCGCTCGAACGGGCGGGCTGCCACGTCGTGTACGGCTTCGTCGGCCTCAAGACGCACTGCAAGACGGCCCTCGTCGTGCGGCAGGAGAAGGGGCAGATCCGGCGCTACTGCCACGTGGGCACCGGCAACTACAACCCGAAGACCGCGCGGCTCTACGAAGACTTCGGCCTGCTGACCGCCGACCCCGAGATCGGCGCCGACCTCACCGACCTGTTCAACGTCCTCACCGGCTACTCGCGGCAGACCGACTACCGGAGGCTGCTCGTCGCTCCGCGCGGCCTGCGCGCCGGCATCATCGAGCGGATCGAGCGCGAGGCCGAGGCGGCACGGGCGGGCCGGCCCGCCGGCGTGCGCATCAAGGCGAACTCGCTCGTCGATGAGCTGGTGATCGACGCGCTGTACCGCGCGTCGATGGACGGCGTGCCGATCGACGCGGTCGTGCGCGGCATCTGCGCCCTGCGTCCGGGCGTCCCCGGCCTCTCGGAGACGGTGCGGGTGCGCAGCATCCTCGGCCGCTACCTCGAGCACAGCCGCGTGTTCGAGTTCCGCGCAGGGGACGAGACCTGGATCGGCAGCAGCGACATGATGCACCGCAACCTCGACCGCCGCGTCGAGACGCTCGTGCGCATCCAGGACACCGCGGTGCGCCAACAGATCCACACGGTGCTCGACCTGGCGATGTCGCCGCGCACCCGCGCGTGGGAGCTGCGCTCCGACGGGACGTGGGCCCGCCCGCCGCGCCACGACGGCGGAGATGGCACGCTGGTCGACATGCAGACGACGCTGCTCTCGCGGTCCGCCGAGCGCGCCGAGAGTGGCTGAGCTGAACGCCCGGCACAACCCCGCGTCCATGCCCGATCCGTCCACGCGCACCGCTGTGCGGGGAACGCCGCCCGGAGCGCGCCACTTCGACGTGCCGGCCCTGTTCACGCTGCCCGCGCTCGACGGCGCGGACGGCCGTCCGGGCGCGCCGGGCATCGCCGCGACGAGGACCGCGGCGCCCGCGCCGCTGCGGATCGTGCACCTGGACACCCCGGACCTGCGGCTCACCCGCGCCGGCGTGACGCTGCAGCACAGCAGCGGGCGCGATGCCCGCGCGCGCTGGACGGTGACGGTCCCCTCGCTCGCGGCGCCCGTGATCGAGACGCACGTCGGCGCGCAGGCGCAGATCCCCACACCGGTGCTCGACCTGCTCACGCCGTGGCTGCGCGGGGCCGACGTCGCGCCCGTCGCCACGCTGCGCGCCGAGCGGCGGGCGCACTCCCTCCTCGACGTCGAGGGCAACGTGGTCGGTGAGGTGTTCGACGACACCGTGTCGGTCATTGACGGCCGGCGCGTCATGGCGCGCAGCCGCGAGCTCGTCCTCGTGCCGGCGGACCGTGCGACGGAGCCCGTGGACGCCGAGCTCCTCGAGGCCGTCGTCACCCGGCTCGCCGAAGCCGGGGCGACGCCGAACGACGGCGCGCAGGACGCGGTGCTGCGGGCACTGGGCCCGCGCGCGACCGCGTCCGACGACATCCCCGCCACCGGACGGGTGCGCCCCACGGACCCGGCCGCGGCGGTCGTCGCCCACGCGCTGCGCAGCGGCGCGTCGAAGCTGCGCATCGCCGACAGCGCCGTGCGGCGCGACCTGCCCGACGGCGTGCACCAGATGCGCGTCGCCTGCCGGCGCATGCGCAGCGACCTCAAGACGTTCGCCGCGCTCGTCGACCACACGTGGGCCGAACGGATCCGCAACGAGCTGTCGTGGCTCGCCGGCTCGCTCGGCGCCGCGCGCGACCTCGAGGTGCAGCGCGGGCGCCTCGCCGACGTCGCCTCGGCTGACCCGCTCGCCCCGCTCGACCCCGGCGACCTCGCCCGGCTCGACACGATGCTCGCCGCGCGCGAGGACGTCGCCCGCAAGCACGTCGCGAAGGTGCTGCGCTCCAAGCGCTACGTCGCCGTCGTCGACCTGCTCGTCGAGTCGGCGGCCTGGCCGCGCACGACCCCCGCCGCCGACGCCCCCGCATCGGCCGTGCTGCCCCCCCTGGTCCTGGCGGCGTGGGAGCGCCTCGTCCGCTCGGTCGGCAAGCTCGACGACCACGATCCGGACGACGACTGGCACCGCGCCCGGATCCACGCGAAGCGTGCGCGCTACGCCGCCGAAGCGGTCGTTCCGGCGTTGGGCGCGCGCGCCGGCGCGACCGCGAAGGCCGCCGCGGCCATCCAGGAGGTGCTCGGCGACCACCAGGACGCGGCGACCGCCGCCGCGCTGGTGCTCGACATCGCGGCTGCGCACGCGCACGACGGCGACTTCTGCGTGACGCTCGGCCGGCTCGCCGAGCGCGAGCGGGCGGCGGTGCGCCGCAGCCGGGAGCGCATGCCCGCGGTGTGGGCGGCTACGCGCCCGTCCAAGGTGGTGGCGTGGGCACGACCGTGAGCCGCGAGCTCCTCGCGGCCGGGTGCGTGGTGTGGCGGCGGGCCGACGCCGGCGAGGCCGAGGTGGTGCTCGTGCACCGCCCGCGCTACGACGACTGGTCGCTGCCGAAGGGCAAGGTCGACCCGGGCGAGCACCTCGCGCAGACCGCGCGGCGCGAGGTGCACGAGGAGACCGGCATCGACGCGCCGCTGCGGCGCTTCCTCGGCACGACCGACTACCGCGTCGCCGCCGGCCGCAAGCGCGTCCGCTGGTGGAGCATGCGGGCGCCCGACAAGCCGAGCCAGTTCGTGTCCGACGACGAGGTCGACGCGCTCGTGTGGCTGCCGGTCCCGCACGCGCTGCGCCGGCTCTCCTACGCGCACGACGCGGCGCCGGTGCGCGCGCTGGCGGCGACCCGCGAGGACACCGCGACGGTCCTGCTGGTGCGGCACGCGAAGGCCGGCCGGCGCTCGCGATGGCGTGGGGACGACAGCGAACGCCCGCTCGAGTCGCTCGGCCGCGCGCAGGCGCAGCGCATCAGCGAGGTGCTGCCGGTGTGGGACCCGGTGCGCGTCGTGTCCGCGGACCTCGTGCGGTGCCGGCAGACCGTCGAGCCGGTCGCGCAGCGCCTCGGCGTCGAGGTGGAGAGCACGCCGTGGCTCTCCGACGCCGCACACGCGAAGAACCCGAAGGCCACCCTGCGCAAGCTGCGCGACCTCGCGGCGGAGGGTCGCTCGCTCATCGCGTGCAGCCAGGGCGACACGATCCCCGATCTCGTCGTCGCACTCGCACGGGCCGACAACGTGCCCCTCGGCATCAGCAGCGACACCGTCTCCAGCAGCGGCGTGCCGTGCCGCAAGGGCAGCGTGTGGGCGCTGTCGTTCGCGGGCTCGCGCCTCGTCGGTGCCGACTACCTGCCCGACCTCGCGCCCGCGCTGCCGGCCGCTTCGTAGCCCGGCCCGCGCGGCCCGCAACGCAGTGAGGCCGCGCCCCCGAAGGGACGCGGCCTCAGAGGCTGCGGTTGGTGCGGTCCTCGCGGTGACTACCGCTTGGCGACCCGCTTCGCGGGGGCGCGCTTGGCGACCCGCTTCGCAGGAGCCTTCTTGGCGGTCCGCTTGGCGGGGGCCCGCTTCGCGGTCGCCTTCTTGGCGGTCCGCTTCGCAGGGGCCCGCTTGGCGGTCGCCTTCTTGGCGGTCCGCTTCGCAGGGGCCCGCTTCGCGGTCGCCTTCTTGGCGGTCCGCTTCGCGGGCGCCCGCTTCGCAGTCGCCTTCTTGGCGGTCCGCTTCGCGGGGGCCTTCTTCGCAACGCGCTTCGCGGGCGCGCGCTTCACCGCCTTCTTGGCCGGCGCCTTCTTCACTGCCTTACGTGCGGTCGTCTTCTTGACGGCCTTCTTGGCTACGCGCTTGGCCGGAGCCTTCGCTGCTGCCATGTCTTTCGCTCCGCTCACGAGGGCCTTGAACTCTGTTCCAGGCCGGAACTTCGGGACCGACATCGCCGGGATGCGCACACGCGCTCCGGTAGACGGGTTGCGGCCTGTACGAGCAGCACGCTTCTGCTGCTCGAAGACACCGAACCCGGAGAGCACGACCCGCTCGCCGGCAATGACCGACCTTTGGACCGTCTCGAGAATCGCCTCCACTGCAGCTGCAGCAGTGGCGCGTCCGCCGAGCTTCTCAGCGATCGCGTCGATCAGCTCGGACTTGTTCACCAAGGACCTCCGCAGCCCCTTGGGCGGCCGGCCCCATGCCGGACGTCTGCGCAGAACGTAATGAGAAACGCGCCGCACATCAACGACATCCTTCGGCGTTTCGCGATGCGGTGCTGCGCGCTCCGTGCGCGCACACAGCATGCGAAGCCACGCAGAACGAAGGATGTGGGGAAGTGCAGAGCGCGAGATTACCTGCCCTGCAGCAACTTCTCCGAGCGCCGCGCCGGATGCTTCCACGCTGCGTAGACGACGAAACGCCAATCCTTGGCCACGACATCGCTCAGAAAAAAGTTGGCGACACGCAGCCATTCGAGCTGCGAATCGAGCGTTGCACTGCGATCTGCACGCATCCGCTCAACCGCGCCGGCCCACTCCTCGTCGTCACTTCCGGACGCGCGTGCAGAGCGCTCGTGCGCATCCGCGTACCACTCTTCGCGCACATCATCGGGACCACGCACCTGCTCGAGGTGCACGAACACACCGCCGTCGACGAGCACGTCGGCGATGCGCACGAACAGCGCGCGCTTGTCGTCGTCGGCGAGGTGATGGATGGCGAGCGAGCTGACGACGGCGTCGAACGGGCCGTCGGGCAGCGCGCCGGCGAGGTCGCGCACCTCGACGACGATCGGTGGATGCGCTGCGTGGGCGAGCCGCGCGGTCGCGCCCGCCAGCATCTGCTCGCTGCCATCGACGAGGTGCAGGCGTGCGCCGGGCACGGCCGCCCGCACGTGCGCGGACAGAAGCCCGGTCCCCGCACCGAGGTCGAGCACGCGCGGATCGTCGCCGCACGAGCGGCGCACGACGTCGCCCACCGCGCCGTAGAGGAGGTCATAGGACGGGACGAGCCGCCGGCGCGGTGCGTCGTAGGTCGCCGCGTCCCAGACCCCCGGCCCGAACGCGGCGGCACTCACGTCGCGCTCGTCACGGTGGTCGTCGGCTTGTACGAAGGCATGGCCGCCTCGTACGCGGCGATCTCGGCGTCGTGGCGGAGCGTGAGGCCGATGTCGTCGAAGCCGTTGAGCAGCCGCCAGCGGATGCCCTCGTCGATCTCGAAGGTCGCGGTCACGTCGCCCGCCCGGACCTCGCGCCGCTCGAGATCGATGGTGACCTCGGCCTTCGGGTCGCTCTCGACGAGCTCCCACAGGCGCTCGACGACGTCGGCCGGCAGCACGACCGGCAGGAGCCCGTTCTTCGGCGCGTTGCCGCGGAAGATGTCGGCGAACCGCGGGCTGATGACGGCGCGGAAGCCCCAGTCCTGCAGCGCCCAGACCGCGTGCTCGCGCGAGCTGCCGGTGCCGAAGTCCTCACCGGCGATGAGCACGCTCGCGCCGGCACGCTCCGGCCGGTCGAGGACGAACGGGTCACCCGACGCCGCGCCCTGGCTGCGCCACTGCGCGAACAGGCCGTCCTCGAAGCCGGTGCGGGTGACCCGCTTGAGGTAGTCGCTCGGGATGATCTGGTCGGTGTCGACGTCGCGGCGACGCAGCGGCACCGCGGTGCCCGTGTGCACGGTGAACGGAGTCATCGTCTTCTCCCTTACAGGTCGGCGGGCGACGAGAGGCGGCCGGTGACGGCGGTCGCCGCGGCCACTGCCGGCGACACGAGGTGCGTGCGCCCACCCTTGCCCTGACGACCCTCGAAGTTGCGGTTGGACGTGGACGCGCTGCGCTCACCCGGTGCGAGGGTGTCGGGGTTCATGCCGAGGCACATCGAGCATCCCGGCCCGCGCCACTGCGCGCCGGCCGCCGTGAAGACCTCGTGCAGGCCTTCGGCCTCGGCCTGCAGCAGCACCTTGGCCGAGCCGGGGACGACGAGCATGCGCACCGAGTCCGCGACCTTGCGTCCGCGCAGCACGTCGGCGACCACGCGGAGGTCCTCGATGCGGCCGTTGGTGCAGGAGCCGACGAACACGGTGTCCACCGCGACGTCGCGCAGCGGCGTGCCCGCGGTGAGGCCCATGTAGTCGAGCGCGCGCTCGGCCGCCTCGCGCTGCGCCGCGTCCCCCATCGCGGCCGGGTCGGGCACCGCGGCGGACAGCGGCGCACCTTGCGCCGGGTTGGTGCCCCACGTGACGAACGGGCTCAGCTGCGTCGCGTCGATGACGACCTCTCGGTCGAAGGTCGCTCCGTCGTCGGTGCGCAGCTCGGACCACGCGGCGACCGCGGCGTCCCAGTCGGCGCCCTGAGGAGCGCGGTCGCGGCCCTGCAGGTAGGCGAACGTCGTTGCGTCCGGGGCGATCATGCCGGCGCGCGCGCCGGCCTCGATGCTCATGTTGCAGACCGTCATGCGGCCTTCCATCGACAGCGCCTCGATGGCCGCGCCGCGGTACTCGATGATGTGGCCCTGCCCGCCGCCGGTGCCGATCTGCGCGATGACCGCGAGCACCATGTCCTTGGCGCTGACACCGGCGGGCACGTCGCCCACGAACGTGACGGCCATCGTCTTGGGACGGGCGAGCGGCAACGTCTGCGTGGCGAGCACGTGCTCGACCTCGCTGGTGCCGATGCCGAACGCCAGCGCGCCGAACGCGCCGTGCGTGCTCGTGTGGCTGTCACCGCACACGACCGTCGTCCCCGGCTGCGTGAGACCGAGCTGCGGGCCGATGACGTGCACGATGCCCTGCTCCGCGTCGCCCATCGGGTACAGCGGGACGCCGAACTCCGCGCAGTTGCGACGCAGCGTCTCGACCTGCTGCTTGCTCACCGGGTCGGTGATGACATCGCTGTCGGTGGGAACGTTGTGGTCCTCGGTGGCGACCGTGCGGTCGGGGCGGCGCACCGTCCGGCCGGCGAGGCGCAGGCCGTCGAACGCCTGCGGGGACGTCACCTCGTGGATCAGGTGCAGGTCGATGTAGAGCAGGTCCGGCTCGCCCTCCGCCGCCCGCACGACGTGCGCGTCCCACACCTTCTCGGCCAGGGTCTTGGCCATGACCGCTCCTCTCCGGCGTTCCGACTTGCGTCTCAGCATCTGAGACGGCAGTATCACGATGTGGTCGAGCATAGCGGAGTGGGGGTCCTCGACAAGTCGGTTGCCGTCCTGACCGCGCTCGCGGCCGGGCCGGCCTCCCTCGCCGAGCTCGTCGCGCGGACCGGGCTCGCCCGTCCCACCGCGTACCGGCTGGCCGCCGCGCTCGAGGTGCACCGCCTCGTCGCCCGGGACGGCGACGGGCGCTTCACCCTCGGCCCCGGGCTCGGTGAGCTCGCCAGCGCCGCCGGCGACCCGCTGCTCCTCGCGGCCCGAGACGTGCTGAGCGCGCTGCGCGACGCGACCGGTGAGAGCGCGCAGCTCTACCGCCGCGAGCCCGGCGGGCGCCGGTGCATCGCCGCGGTCGACCGGGTGGGCACCGGCCTCACCGACGTCGTGCCCGTCGGCGCGCTGCTGTCGCTGTCCGCCGGCTCCGCCGCGCAGGTGCTGCTCGCCTGGACCGGCGAGGACCCGCCGCCGGGTGCGGCCTACACGTCCCGGGCGCTCGCCGACGTGCGGCGCCGCGGTTGGGCGGCCAGCGTGGGCGAGCGCGAGCGTGGTCTCGCCTCGGTCTCCGCACCGGTGCGTGACACCAGCGGAGCCGTCGTCGCCGCCCTGTCCGTGAGCGGGCCGGTGGACCGCCTCGGGCGCAGCCCCGGTGCCCGTCTCGGGCCGGTCGTGGCCGACGCCGCATCGCAGCTGCATCCCTGATACCTCCTGTGCGGCAGTGGGTCCGCCGCGGCGCGTGAGCTGTCGGCTGGGTCACATGTGTTGCACGGTGTGACGCCCACCACCGGCTGTCGTGTGCGCGTCGAACGCAAGACTTCCGCGGCCCGACGAACGAACCTGATCATCACCTGCTAGTCGCCCCCACGGCCCCCCAGCGGGACTTGTCCGCCAGACGAGTCGAGGGGGCTTCCCATGGCGATCCGCTTCTCCGCCCGCACCATCGCCGGCGTCACCACCGCCGGCCTGGCCAACGTCATCGTCGGAGGAGCGCTGCTCGCGCCGGCCGACGCGGGGCTGCTCGGACCGAGCGGCCCGGTCGCACCGACGTCGACCCAAGCCACCGTGAACGGCACGACGGCCACGGTGCGCTGGACCACGCCCACCGAGCCGAGCGGAGCGTGGATCACCGTCGACGCGATCGAGCCCGCGCGTGGTGTCGTCGGGACCCGCGCGTGCTTCGGCTGCACGTCGCTCGCTTGGGACGGCCTGCGCGGCGGGCAGACCTACGCGTTCGCGGTGCGGGCGACGACCACCTCTGCGCAGTCCACCGCGATCACCACCGCGCCCGTCTCCGTCGCGGAGATCGGTGCGTGCGCCGGCAGCGCGACGTGCGTCAGCATCGACGCCACGCAGTCGCTCGGCGCCGTCGCGCACCCCGCCAGCGGGTTCCTGCACAGCATCAGCCAGTCGACGCCTCCCGCGCTCATCGCCGCGGTCCATCCGACCAGCTGGCGCGTGCAGGCATCGAACGTCGCCCAGATCGCCGCCGCGGACGCGTCCGGCGCCGTGGTGCAGCAGGTGCTGTCGGACGCGTGGTGGGGTCACACCTACACCGCAGCGCGCGGCACCGCCGCCAGCCCGTGGTCGAGCTGGTTGACGTACTCGAGCTGGGTGCAGTACACCGTGCGCGCGGCCGAGGCCGCCGGCCAGGCGCCGGCGTACTGGGACATCCAGAACGAACCCGAGACCAAGCCGTACTACGACCCGGCCGCGCCGGCCACGCCCTCGCTCGTGCTGCAGCAGTACCTCACGGCCTACAACGCGATCAAGTCCGTCGACGCGAACGCGAAGGTCGTCGCGCCGAGCATCGACTGGGCGTTCAACCAGCCCGGCTGGCCTGTGGACCTGCGGAGGTTCATCGACTACGCCGCGGCGAACAACATGAAGGTCGACGCGCTCTCGTGGCACGAGAACGGTGACGGCGACGGGCCGGCCACCCGTCCCGAGGCGATCGCCGACCACGTCGCGACCGTGCGGCAGTACCTCACTCGCTACCCGGCGCTCGGCAACCCCCCGATCATCATCAACGAGTACGCGGGCGCCTCGAGCGCGCTGAAGCCCGGCTGGCTCGTCTCCTACTTCGCAAGCATCGGAAGCGCCGGCGTGCAGGCCGCGGACCACTCGTGCTTCCACGGCTGCTTCGACGCCGACGACGTGCTGGACGGCACGATCACGCCCTCGGGTGCGACGACCGAGGCCTACTGGACGTACGTGCGCTACGCCGACCTCTCGGGCCAGCGGGTCCGGACCGGTGCGGCGGATGACCACGTGAACGCAGTCGCGGCGGTCGCGGGCGACGGGAGCGTGCACGTGCTCGTCGGGCGGGACGACGCGTGCGTCGCCGCCGGCAACGGATCGTGCGGGGGCGGCACACCGGCCGACACGAAGGTCGTCATCACGGTCCCCGCCGGGTGGACGTCCGCGCAGGTCAGTGGGGCCGTGCTGCCCGACGACCTGCTGCTCACCGACCCGACGCCGCTCGCGTCATCGGTGGTGCCCGTGGTCGGCGGGATCGCCACGATCACCGTGCCCGCGCTGGACGACGGCGGCGCGGCGAGCCTCGTGGTGCGGCCTGTCTAGGTGGCTTCGCCATGCACGTTGAGCCGAACGGAGCAATCGTTCGCAACGGAACGATCGGCCTTTCGGAGCAGGCAGATGCGTCCTGACGCACCACATCTGTGTGCTCGCTTACCCGGCAGGATTCTGGTATCCGCCAAGGGGGTGAGTGGACATGCTCGTAGTGCTGCCAGGTGGGAAGGCAGCGGGACGTCGGGGGACGTCGGAACCACGTGTGCTCGTGCCGCGCTCGCCGATGGCCGCGCGCGCCGGCATCACCCCCGTCGAGGTGCCGGCGAACCTCTGGGTGAGCCCGTGGCTGCTCCGCGCGCCCGCTCCCGCGGTCACCGAGCGCCCGTCGCTGCGCGTCGTCGCCTGAGGACTGTCCGACCCCTCTGATCTGCTCGACGGTTCGAGCAGAGGGGGTCCTCCGTGCCAGCCTGCGC
>DASZYF010000151.1:0-11603 GCA_035545535.1 Mycobacteriales bacterium
CGAGGCGGCCGCGGCCGCCGGCCGCCGCACCACGCTCGTCGACGCCGACCTGCGCCGGCCCGCGCGGGGCAACGCGCCGGGGCTCGCCGGCCTGCTGCGGGCGCAGAACCGGCTGTCCACCGACATGGTGCGCATGGCCGCCGGGGCCACCAACGTCAACAACCTGTCCGAGCTGCGGTCCGGCCCGGACCCGGCGATGGCGCTCGACCTGCTGCGCGGCCCGGCCCTGCCGCCGATCCTCGCGGCGTTGCACCTCGACAGCGAGCTCGTGCTCATCGACGGCCCGTCGCTCGACTCCCCCGAGGTCCGGGCGGTCGCCGAGGCGGCGGGCGACGTCGTGGTCGTCGTGACGAGCCTGTCCAAGCCCGACGAGGTCGAGGCGGGCATCGCGATCCTGCGGGCGAGCGGCGCCAACGTCGTCGGCCTCATCGAGCTCGCCGCCCACCGACGGCTCATCCCCACCACGCTCACCCGGCCGAACCGCGCGGGTGCCATCAGCGCAGCGGCGCCCGAGGACGCCCCGGCCCCGACCCCGACCCCGACCCCGGCGCCGGGCGCGCCGCGCACCGAGCGGACGAGCGACCGGATCGAGCCGGTGCGCGACCCCGAGCCCGCGGACGAGCCCGCGGGACCATCGACGCCGCAGGTCTCGCTGCTGCCCGCACCCCCGGAGTCGCGCCCCCCGGCGTTCACCGCCGGCACCCCGGACGAGCCGGCCTCGTGGCAGCCCGCCGCGAACGGCTGGGTGCCCCACGTCGACGAGACCGGCGACCCGCGCCCTTCGGTGACCTCCGCCGACCGCGACACCGACTGAGCAGGACGCCCGCATGCACCTCCGCGCCCGCACGCCGCTGCGGGTCAGCTTCGCCGGCGGCGGCACCGACGTGCCCCCGTTCCCGCAGAACGAAGGCGGCTGCGTGCTGTCCGCGACGATCGGCCGGTACGTCTACGGCGGTCTCGAGCCGCGCAACGACGGGCAGATCGGCATCGACTCCCCCGACCTCGGCGTCTCGATGACGTTCTCGGTGAAGGAGGAGGTCGAGCTCGACGGGACGCTCGACCTCATCAAGGCAGCGGTGCGGCGCCTCGGCAAGGACGAGGTCGGCGGCTACGACCTGTTCGTCAACTCGAGCGCCCCACCCGGCTCCGGCCTCGGCTCGTCGTCGGCCGTCATGGTGACCCTCGTCGGACTGCTCAACGAGCGCTACCAGCTGGGCCTCGACGACTACGAGGTCGCGCAGCTCGCATGGTCGGTGGAGCGCGAGGACCTCGGCATCCGCGGCGGCTACCAGGACCACTACGCCGCGGCGTTCGGCGGCTTCAACTTCATCGAGTTCCACGCGGACCACGTCGTGGTGAACCCGTTGCGCATCAAGGACCGCACGCTCGACGAGCTCGAGCACGCGCTTCTGCTCGTGTTCACGGGCCGCACCCGCGCGAGCGACCACATCATCGAGGACCAGTCCGCGCGCGTGGAGCGGGGCGAGGCCGATCCGCTCGCGGGCCTGCGCGCGCAGAAGGAGCTCGCGCACGACATGAAGCGGATCCTGCTGCAGGGCAAGGTGAACGACTTCGGCGCGATGCTCGGCCAGGCGTGGCACGAGAAGAAGCGCATGAGTCCGCGCATCACGAACGCGGACATCGACGAGGCCTACGCCATCGCGTGCGAGAACGGCGCACTCGGCGGCAAGATCACCGGCGCCGGCGGTGGCGGCTTCATGCTGCTGCACTGCGAGTTCCGGCGGCGCCACCGCGTGGTCGAAGCACTGGAAAAGCTGGGCATGCGCGCGGAGTCGATCTCGTTCGACCAGCGCGGGCTCACGACGTGGAGGTCCCGATGACGTTCAGCGAGCGGATCGCGCAGCGCATCAACGACAGCATCGCGACGAAGCAGGAGCTGCTGACGTCGGAGGCGGCGGCCGCGCTGCCGGCCGTCGTCGAGGCGGTCGTCACGTGCCTGCGCGGCGGCGGCACCGTGTTCTTCTGCGGCAACGGCGGCTCGTCGACCGACGCCGAGCACCTGTCGGCCGAGCTGCTCGGCCGCTTCTACTACGACCGCACCGCGCTGCCGTCGGTGAACCTGTCGAGCAACGTCGCGGCGGTCACCGCGATCGGCAACGACTACGGCTACGACCTGATCTTCGCGCGGCCCCTGCGTGGGCTCGGCAAGAAGGGCGACGTCCTCATCGGGCTGTCGACGAGCGGCAACTCGGCGAACGTCATCCGCGCGGTCGAGGTGGCGCAGGAGCTCGGCATGACCGCGGTGGGCATGACCGGTTCCCGCGGCGGCAAGCTCGCCGAGATCGCGGACCACGCGCTGAAGATGCCGTCGGACGACACGCCGCGCATCCAGGAGTGCCACATGCTCCTCGGGCACACGCTGTGCGAGCTCGTGGAAGAGGAGCTGTGCCCGCCGGGCTGAACGGGCCCGCTCGCGAGCTCCCGGCGCCCGCGCTGACGCGCCCATCCGCGGTCCTGCTCGACCGTGACGGCACGCTGAACGTCAAGGCCGACGAGGACGACTACGTCACCGCCCCGGACGCCTTCGTGCTCCTGCCCGGCGCCGTCCGGGCGGTGCGGCGGCTCAACGACGCGGGCATCCCGGTGTTCGTCGTGACGAACCAGCGCGGCGTCGCGCGCGGCCGGATGACCGAGGCCGACCTCGACGCGATCCACGCGGTGATGACCCGGGAGCTCGCGGCCGGCGGCGCCCACGTCGACGGCATCTACGCGTGCGTGCACGACAAGGACGCCTGCGACTGCCGCAAGCCGCGGCCGGGGCTCGGGCGGCGCATCGCGGTCGACCACCCCGAGCTCGACATCGCGGACGCCGTCGTCGTCGGCGACGCCGACAGCGACATCGGGCTCGCGCACGCGCTCCGCTGCGCATCGATCCGCATCGGCGACCGCGCCACCGCCCCGCCCGCGCAGTGGGAGCCCACCACCTGGACGCGGGACGTCGACACGGCCGTGACGCTGCTGCTCGCGGCCGAGGCGCGGCGCGCGTCGTGAGCAAGCGGGGCACGCGGCTCGACCAGCAGGCGCGCCTGTTCGGCGGGCTCCTGGTGTTCCTCGTCGTCGGCCAGCGCCTCGCCGTGCCGTTCGGGAGCTCCAAGCAGATCCCGCTCGGCCTGCCGGTCGGCCTGGCGTTCGTCGCCTACGCATCGGCCCGCCACCTGGTGCGGGTCGACCGGTCGCGCCTGCTCGCGGGGATGCTCGCGCTGCTGGCCGTCACCAGCTGCTGGGTGCTCGCGCTCAGCCGCGGCCGGAGCACCTCGACGCTCTCGCTGGTCTACCTGATCACGACGTACGTGCCGTTCGTGTTCGTCCTGACGGGACACGAGCAACGCGCGCTCGGTGAGCGCCTGCTCGACAAGTTCCTGCGGATCATGGAGATCGTCGCGCTCGTCGCGATGCTGCAGATCCTCGCCCAGCTGGCCGGGTACCGGGTGGCCGACCCGATCGGCTCGGTCATCCCGAGCAAGCTCCTGCTGCAGAACTACCACACGACCTACCCGCTCTACTACGGGTCGTCGCTGTACAAGAGCAACGCCTACATCTTCCTCGAGCCGTCGTTCCTCTCGCAGTTCCTGGGCGTCGCGATCCTCATCCGGCTGGTCCGCGGCGGGCGGATCCGGCGCATCCTCCCCCTGGTCGTCGCGATGGTCGCCACCGTCGCCGGCACCGGCTTCCTGCTCGCCATCGCGGGCGGCCTGGCCCTGCTCGCCACGCGGGGCTACCGGCGCCAGCTGATGCGGGTGGTGCCGATCGGGGCGGCCGTCGCGGTCGCCGCGTCGTTCACGCCCTTCGGCGCGACGATCATCTCCCGGTTCGGCGAGAGCGGCGGCGGGTCCAACAGCAGCGCCGGCCTGCGGTTCCAGCTGCCCTACCAGTACCTCGGGTCCGGCTGGCTCTCGGACCTGCCCCACGCGCTGTTCGGCGACGGCCCGGGCTCGGCCGACCGCTTCCTCACGGCCAAGCTGGGGGCCGACATCGGCGGCCAGGTGACGCCCCAGGTGCCGCTCAAGCTCCTGTTCGAGTACGGGCTCGTCGGGACGGCCGCGTTCCTGTTCTTCCTGCTCAGCGCGGTCTTCCTGGGCCGCGTGAGCACCCCGGTGACGGTCGGCCTGGTCGTGGCCTACCTGTTCCTGTCCGGGAGCCTCCTGCAGCCCGCGACCGTGCTGCTCATGTGGGTCCTGTCCGCCGTCGCCGGCCGCCCCGGCGTCGTGGCCCCCCGACCCCGAGCCGTGCCGGCCCTGGTGGCCCAACCCGCCTGACAAGTCCGCGAAGTCCGGACATATGCCCCTCAAGATCGCTACTCAGAGTGACGATTAGGCCGATTGCTGCACCAAAAGTGACCGCGTCACCCGTATGGGTCCTGCTCGGGTGTTCAGACCACCCCGACCCCTCTCTCGTCCGATCCACCGGCGAGGGAGCACCAGATGCGAGGCACGGCGGCCGCCGCGGCCCGCTTCGTGGGCTGCCTGGCCGCCGGTGCGGTCACCCTGAGCGTGGCCGTCACCCCGGCCGCCGCCGCGACCCGGACCCCCGCCGTCGCCCGGCACGCCGCCGCCACCCACAGCACCGCGCACACCACGGCGCACGCGGTCGCGGCCACCCGCTCGAGCCACTACACGCTCCGCCTCGCGTCGGGCAGCACCCGGCGGGCCGTCAAGGCGGGCGCCAAGACCTTCCAGGCCGACCGCTACTACCAGGGCGGCCACATCGTCACCCGGCACGCCAAGGTCGCGATCCTGCGCCACGGCCGCACCGGCGGCACCTACCGCGTCCCGGTCCCCTACGCGGGCCGCTACCAGATCGCGCTGTTGATCCCCACGGCGACCACGTCGCGTGCGACCGTGGACGTCGTGGTCCAGCGCAAGGTGGTGCGCCAGGGCGTGGCCATCTCCCGCGCCCGGCGGGCCGGCGCGACCGCGGTCACTGTCGTGTTCCTCGCGTCGACGAACGGCAACGCGATCACCGTGCGGCTGCGCGGCCACCGGGCCGTCCCGACCATCTCGGCGCTCCAGCTGCAGCTGATCCCCGCCGAGGCCCCGGTCCCCGCGGCCACGCCGATCATCCCCAACGCTCCGGTCGTCACCCCGGGCGTCCCGGCCGGTCCCGGCCCGGTCCGGGCGATCGTCGCCGACCCGTTCGCGTCGGTCGTCCCCGGCAACGTGACGTGGAAGAGCGGTGCCTACCCGGGCAACACCATCGACACGACCGCGATCGACGCGTTCGGCACCTACCGGGGCCGCGCCGCGGACGTCGCCACGATGTTCCAGATCCGCGACAGCTGGGACACCATCGCGCACAACAGCTGGGCGATCGACCAGTACAACGGCTTCGCCGGCAAGCTGTCCATCGGTGTCCCGCTCATCCCGACCGACGGCTCCACGACCCTGGCACAGGTCGCGAGCGGCGCGCACGACGCGGACTTCGCGAGCTTCGCGAAGCTGCTCCTCGCCGCCGGGCGCGGCGACTCCGACATCCGCCTCGGATGGGAGTTCAACGGCAACTTCCAGCCGTGGGCCGCGTGGGACGCGCCGACCTTCGTCGCGGCCTTCCGCCACGCCGCCCTCGCGATGAAGGCGGTCGCCCCCGACCTCACCATCGACTACAACGGCAACCTCGGGGTGAGCCAGTGCGGCAACGACCCGTTCGGCAACCTCTACCCGGGTGACGACGTGGTCGACGTCATCGGTGTCGACGCCTACGACAACCACTGGAACACGGTCACCGACGCCGCGTCGTGGAGCCACTTCCACAGCCAGACCGGCGGCCTCGACGACTGGTACGCGTTCGCGCAGCAGCACGGCAAGCCGTTGTCGGTCCCGGAGTGGGGCCTGGACAAGGACGGCGGCGCCGACAACCCGTACTACGTGAAGGCCATGTTCAGCTGGTTCCAGAGCCACGCGTCGGGTCTCGCGTTCGAGTCCTACTTCAACGAACCGGCCGACTACATCGCCAGCTCGCTCGAGGGCCCGGACCAGAACCCCAACGCCGCGTCGGCCTACGCCACCCTCTGGGGCTGATCCCCCGGCCTTCCCCCCCGACATCGGCTTTGTGGCGCTTTTCCGGCCTCGGTAGCCGCCACAACGCCGATGTCGACCGGGCTAGCGGGCGAGTACCTCGGCGAAGGCTCTGAGGTTGGCGACGGGGTCGAGCTTCGCCAGCACGGACTCGCGGCCCCGGGCGGCGACCCGGCTGCGGAGCGCGACGTCGGTGAGCAGGCGCACGACGGCGTCGGCGAACGCCTGCGGCGCGTCGGCGACGAGCAGGTCCTCGCCGACCTCCCAGTCGATGCCGGCGGCGCCGACGGACGTCGACACCGCCGCCGACCCGCCGACCATCGCCTGCAGCAGCTTCACGTTGATCCCGGAGCCCGTCTGCGCCGGGTTCACGTTGACGGCCGCGCCGTGGAAGAAGGGATCGACCTCCGGCACATCGCCGTGCAGCGAGACGCCCTCGCCGGAGAGGCGACCGGCCTCGGCGCGCAGCTCGTCAGTGGGCCGGCGGCCGACGATCCGGAACGTCGCCGCCGGCGCCGCGGCGCGGACCCTCGGCCACACCTCGGTGAGGAACCAGGCGAGTGCCTGCTGGTTGGTCTCGACGTCAAGGCTGCCGACGAACAGCACGCCGGCGCGCGCATCCATGCCGGGCACCTCGCCGCTGTCGCGCGGGAGCGCGAACGACGGCACGTGCAGCACCGGGTGATCGGTCAGCGTGCGGTGGTGGGCCGCCTCCTCGGCCGAGACGTCGGCGAACGCGGTGACGTCGGGCGAGCGGTTGAGGTGGGTCTCGAAGCGCTCGACCCGCCAGCCCTCGACCCGGTAGGCGAAGCTGCGCGCACCCCGGCCCGCCCTCGCGAGGTCGCGGAAGTACGCGGAGTCGAGGTTCTGGCAGCGCACGAGGTGCGGCACCCGCCAGGCCCGCGCTACGGCCTCGCCGAGGTGCGCGCTGCGCACGCTGTAGCTGATGACCGCGTCCCTGCGCTCACCGGCGGCGGCGAGCAGCTGCGGCTCGGGCACGTCGCGGGTGGCGACGACGTAGGGGCGCAACCCGAGGTGGTGCCGCGCGCCGCTGCGGCGCGGTAGCGGCACGACCTCGACGCCGGGCAGGTCGCCGGCGTAGAGCGGAGCGTTGAAGCCCTGCGACGGGACGAGCGCGCGCACGGCGATGCCGGCATCGCGCGCGGCGCGCAGGAACCCTGCGTGGTCGACCCGGCCGCCCGAGTCAGCCGGCAGCACGTCCTCTTCGGTGACGACCAGCCAGCGGAGCCCGTCGAGCTCCGTCATCGCCTGCACGTCCGCAAAGCTCAGTCCCCCAGCAGCTCTCGGTACAGCGCGGCCCATCGCTGCTGCATCAGCTCGGTCGTGTGGTGACGCTGCCAGCGGTCGTGACCGGCCGCGCCGAGCGCCTGCGCGGAAGCGCGGTCGCCGAGCAGCGAGCCCAGCGCGGCGGCCAGCGCATCGGGGTCGTCGGGCGGGACGATCGCACCCGCATGGCCGCCCTCGAGCACCTCGGCGGCGGCGCCGACGTCGGCCGCGACGAGCGGTGTGCCCTCCGCGAGCGCCTCGAGGATCGCGAGCGGCATCGCCTCCCAGCGCGAGGGGACGACGGCGACGTCGGCGCCGCGCACCCAGCGGCGCGCATCCGGCTGGAAGCCCGCGAGGTGGAAGCGGTCGGCGACGCCGAGCTCGGCGGCCAGGCGCGTGAGGGCCTCCCGCTCGGGGCCTTCGCCGACGACGACCGCGTGCGCGCCGGGCAGCTGGGCGAGCGCGCGGACGAGGACGTCGAAGCCCTTCTGGTCGGTGAGGCGACCGGTGGCCACGACGGTCGGGGCGTCGTGCTCGCGCACGGGTGGTGCGTCGTCGGGGGCGGGCACGCCGTTCGGGATGGTGCGCACGTGCTGCGCGGGCAGGCCGATGTGCTGCTCCACCTCGCGAGCGGCGCGATCGCTCACTGCGACCACCGCGGCGGCCCGCTTCACCGCGGCCCGCTTCAGCGCGCGCAGCGATGCGTGGTTCGCGGCGAGCGGCAGGTGCTCGTGGAAGACGATGCGGGTGCTGCGGAGGAACGGCGCGGCCGCGAGCGCGTAGGGGTTGCCCCACGTGAACGCCGCGTTGATGTGCAGCGCGTCGGCCCGCGCGCCGCGCAACGCCTTCATCGTCGCGGGGAGCGGACGCGGGTCGAGCGGGTTGCGGCGCGACGGGATGAGCACGGCGTCGGCGGACGGTCCGCTCGCGGCGACCAGCCGGTCGAGCACGTCGGTGCCGGGGCCGACGACGACGACCCGGTCGAACTCCTCACCGAGGCCGCCGAGCACGAGCGCGAGGCAAGCCTCAGCGCCGCCCCAGTCGATCGCCTCGGTGTGGACCGCCAGGGTCCGGCTCACCCGGCCGTCCCGGAGGGCTTGCCGAGCGTGCGGCCGAGGATCCCGATGCGAGCGGCGATGCGCTCGCGCTCGCCCTCGTCGAGCGCGGTGCGCGTGAGCAGCGCGACGTAGACGAACCCGACCGCGGCGACCTCGACGAGGGCGCGGTAGCCCGGGTGCGGGTCGACGAGGCGGAAGGCGAGCCCGAAGCCGGACGCGACGATCGCCGGCGGCAGGTTGCCCTTCAGCAGCCGCCAGACGAACCCGCCGTAGGACTCGCCCAGCGCCTTGCACGCCGCCGGGAGCATCACGAGGATCAGCGCCGCCGCGCCGCCGGCCAGCGTCGCCGCGGCGATGCCCCAGGTGCCGAACGCCAGGCCGAGGCCGATGGACAGGCCGAGGTTCACGACCGCGTCGAGCAGCGAGCCGAGACCGGCCGGCCGCGCGGCCCGCATCCCCTTCAGCACGTGCTGCGTGGTGGTGGACAGCGACACGACCACCATCGACGCCGTGAGCAGCGTGACGACCGACGCGCCGTGCTCGTACCCGCTGCCGACCCACAGCTTCAGCAGCGGCTGCGCGAAGAAGCCCGCGCAGACGGCGACCGGCCCGGTGATGGCGACCGACAGCCGCGTGCCGGCGTCGAGCAGGCGGCCCAGGCCCTCGAGGTCACCGCGGGCCCGCAGGTCGGCGGCGTGCGGGAACAGCACGAGCGTCGCGGGGTCGACCGCGCGCCACGAGACGAGCGCGAGCTTCTGCGCCACCGCGTAGAGCGCGGCGGCCTTCACGTCGACGACGACGCCGACCAGCAGGATGTCGAGGCGCTGCACGACGATCTTGTTGAGGTCGGAGAGCGCGAACCAGCCGGATAGCGCGCCCATCGGCCGCAGCAGGTCGCGCTGCACGCCCTGCGGGCGGAGCGACACGCCTCCGGGCACGAGCCGGCCGACGATGACGTAGCGCGACGCCTGGCCGAGCAGGCCCAGGCCGGCGGTGACGAGTCCGAGCACCACGAGACGGCCGCCGGAGGCCAGCACGATGATCCAGCCGACCGTCTGCAGCGTCAGCACGGCGAGCAGCGAGAGGTTGACCAGGTCCATCCGGCCGAGGCCGACCAGCGCCCCACCGAAGGTGTCGGAGGGGATCGACAGCGCGAGGTCGAGGCCGAGCAGCAGCGTGAGCACGCGCATCGCGGTCGCATCGCCGCCGTGCAGGTGCAGCACGTCGGGGCCGACGATCGCGGCGACGCCGGCGAGCAGCATCGCGGCGACGCCGGGCACGGCGAGCGTCCAGAACGAGGTCGCGATGACACGACGGATCCGTCCGGGATCGCGGTGCGCCGCCGCATCGGCGATGAAGCTGACCGTCGCGCTGCCGAAGCCGAGCTCGAGGACCTCGAGGTAGGTGACGCTGGCGCCCACCACGGCCCAGATGCCGAACCGCTCGGGCCCGAGGGTGCGGGCGAGGATCGGGGTGGCGACGAGCGCGACGACGATCGACGCGAACGTCATGAGGTAGCCGGTGACCGCCGCCCGTCGGTAGAAGCGCGGCAGCGTGCCGTGGGAGGCACCGGTGGTGAGAGTCGATTCGGGCGTTCCCGGCGGGATGTCCGGCAACGTCTCGAGCACCGGATCCGTCAGCGCGTCGCCGGCGAGCTCGGCGTCGCGGGGGCGCGGCGCGACGGTGCCGTCGCTGCCGAACCCGTCGTGACCCACACCGGCAGCATGCATGGAACCAGGGCTCGACTCGCGGGACCGTGACGAGCTGTTCACCTCGGAGCCTTCGCGCCAGAGTCCGCGACGAGGTCGCCGAGGGCCTTCGCCCACCGTTCGGCGCTGGCCTCCGGGGACCACACGCGTCGCACCAGCGCGTGCCCCGCACCGCCCAGCGCGGCCGCGAGGGCCGGGTCGTCGCGCAGCCGGAGGACCGCGCGCGCAAAGGCCTCGGGGTCGTCGGCGACGAGGACCTCCCGGCCCGGCTCGGCACCGACGCCCGCCAGCCCGGGGGTGGTGCCGACGACCGGCAGGCCCACGGCGAGCGCGTCGAGCACCTTCGTCTTCACCCCCATCCCGTCGGTCACCGGCGCGACGAAGCCGCGGTGCCGCTTGAGCTCGGCCGCGAGGTCCTCGACGTAGCCGGTGACCTGGATGCCCGCGCGCGCGAGCTCCTCCATCACCTCGGGCGCGCCGTGCCCGATCGCGGTGAGCGTGACGTCACCGCCGCCGAGCCGCTCGAGCGCCGGGCGCACCGCGTCCCGCCACCAGCGCAGCGCGGCGATGTTGGGCGCGTAGTCGAGGTAGCCGAGGAACGCGAACGACGTCGCGGGGGCCTGCGCGGGATCGGCCGGCGCGGCGTCCGCGCGCACGGCCATCGGCAACGCGTGCACGGTGCGTCCGCTGCGCCGGGCCAGCGTGTCGGCGTCCTGCTGCGAGGTGGTGGCGACGATCGCGGAGTCCCGCGCGGCGTGGTCCTCACGGGCGCGCACCAGGCGGGCCTCGGTGCGCAGCAGCCGACGCGCGAGCACGCTGGCGGGCCGGGCGACGGCGCGCGGCAGCTGCTGGCCGAAGAAGCCGAGCACGTCGCCGGAGGCGGAGCCGTCGGCCCGTGCCGCGAACCGCTCGGAGAGGAGGTCGTCGAGGTGCACCAGCACGGGCGCGCCGGTCGCCTCGGCGAGCGCGAGCGTGCGCAGCGAGTCGGCGACGACGACGGCGGGCGGTTCGCCCGCCGCGACCGCGGCGACCGCGCGGCGCGTGCGCCCGGACACGAACAGGCTCTCGTTCAGCGAGCTGCGGCGGCGGGCCAGCGCGCCCACCGCGGACACGGCGACGCGGGGCAGGCCGGGGAGCGGCACGTGCGTGACCGGACGGCCTTGCCACTGCGGCTCGGGCGCCTCGCGGGCGAGCACGACGACGTCGACGGCGAAGCCGTTGGCCTCGAGGCTGTCCGCCGCGGTCGCGAGGACCGTCTTGCGGCCGGTCATGCGCCCTGACGGGTCACGGGTCAGGACGAGCAGAGCCCGCGGCATGCCTGGGGGTCAGCCGCCGGCGCGACGCAGGACGGCGCTGATCGTCATCAGGCAGATCTTGATGTCGAGCCAGAGCGTCCAGTTCTCGATGTAGTAGTTGTCGAACCGGGCGCGCTCCTCGATGGAGGTGTCGCCCCGCAGGCCGTGCACCTGGCTCCAGCCGGTGAGGCCGGCCGGCACGCGGTGCCGCGCGGTGTAGCG
>DASZYF010000152.1:0-5691 GCA_035545535.1 Mycobacteriales bacterium
GGACGGCCGCGCGCGGACCTAGCGTGTGCGCGTGCGCGGGCGGACACGGCTGGGGGTCGCGGCCGTCGCCGCCGGGCTCGTGCTGGTGCCGGCGGTGGCGACCAGCGCGCATCCGGGCACACCCACCGCGCCGGCGCCGACGCTCGAGCAGCTGCACCACGACGGCCGCTGGCTCACCGACAGCGCAGGCCGCGTGGTCTTCCTGCACGGCATCAACGCCGTCTACAAGCGCCCGCCCTACGTCGCGCCGGACACGGCCGCCGGGTTCACCGCGAAGGACGCCGACCTCCTGGCCGCGCACGGCATCAACGCGGTGCGGCTCGGCGTGCTGTTCGCCGGCGTCATGCCCACCGAAGGCGTCATCGACCAGAGCTACCTCGACGGCATCGACCGCATCGTGCAGCTGCTCGCCGCCCGGCACATCTGGGTGCTGCTCGACTTCCACCAGGACGCGTTCAACGAGAGGTTCGCCGGCGAGGGCTTCCCCGCGTGGGCCGTGCACGACGACGGCCTGCCGTTCGCCAACGCGGGCTCGTTCTTCGCCAACTACGTCACGAGCCCGGCCGTGCAACGCGCCTACGACCACTTCTGGAACAACGACTTCCACCTGGTCGACGACTACGCGCAGGCGTGGAAGGCCGTCGCGAGCAGGTGGCACGCGCAGCCCTACCTCATGGGCTACGACCTGTTCAACGAGCCGTCGGCCGGCTCGCAGACGCTGACCTGCGCGAACCCGCTCGGCTGCCCGTTGTTCGACGCGACGATGGCGAAGATTTACGACCAGGTGCGCACCGCGATCCGCACCGTCGACCCGACCTCGATGGTGTGGGAGGAGGAGCAGTTCTTCTTCAACGCCATCTCGGCCGGCAACCTCCCCCACGTCGACGACGCGAACGTCGGCTTCTCGTGGCACGACTACGCCTGCACACCCGCGTTCGTCGAAGGCGGGGTGCTGCCCGGCGATCCCGACTGCACCGTCAACGAGCCGCGCGTGATGAGCAACGCGGAGAAGCAGGTCGCCGCGCTCGGCGGCGGGAGCCTGCTCTCGGAGTTCGGCGCCGGCGACGACCTCGAAGACCTCACGCGGCTGACCAACCTCGCCGACAGCCACCTCGTCGGCTGGATGTACTGGGCCTACAAGCACTGGGACGACCCGACCGGCGGAACCAACGAGGGCCTCTTCAAGGACGACGCGAACCCAGCGACCATCAAGTCCGCCAAGCTCGACGTGCTCGCGCACACCTATCCGCAGGCCGTCGCCGGCACGCCGACCGCGCTGCGGTGGGAAGCGGACATCAAGACGATGACGCTCACCTACACGCCACGCCGGTCGACCGGCCTCACCGACGTGTTCATCCCACCCGGCGAGTACGCCAACGGCTACAAGACCGTAGTGACCAACGGGCACGTCGTCAGTGACAGGGCCGCGACCGGCGGTGGGCGGCACGTGCTCGTCGACGCCGACGGCACCGCGACCGTCACCGTGGTCGTGAAGCCGGGTGCGGGCGCGACGGTGGCGAGCGGCAACGGCACCCTCGACGGACCGACGAAGAGCGGGCGCCGCCCGCCCGTCACGTCGGCCGGCGGCGGGCTGGCCGCGACCGGCCTCGGTGTCGGGCTGCCCGTTATTGCCGGTGCGGTGCTGCTGGGTGCGGCCCTAGCGTCGCGGCATGGCCGTCGACCCCACCGTCCCCGGTGACGCGAAGGACTGGACCTGGGTCCTGGAGCAGGTGTGCCCCGAGTGCGGCTTCGACACGCGGGTCGTCGACCCGCCGCAGGTCGGTGACCTGATCCGCGCGAACGCCGCCGCGTGGCAGGCCGTGCTCGCCCGCGCCGACGTGCGCACGCGCCCGCGGCCGGACGTGTGGTCGCCGCTCGAGTACGCGTGCCACGTGCGTGACGTGTTCGAGCTCTACGACCGGCGGCTCGAGCTGATGCTCACCACCGATGAGGCGCAGTTCCAGAACTGGGACCAGGACGTCACCGCGGTCGAGCGGCGCTACGCCGAGGACGACCCGGCCGCCGTCGGCCCGGCGCTGACCGCGAACGCCGAGCAGCTCGCGTCCCGTTTCGACAGCGTTGCCGGGGACGCGTGGGACAGGACGGGCCTGCGGAGCGACGGTGCGCTGTTCACCGTGTCCAGCTTCTCCCGGTACCTCATCCACGACCCGGTCCATCACTTGTGGGACGTAGGAACGGCGCCGTAGCTCCGGTATCAAGGGTGGGTCCACCACCCGGGTGACGCTCAAGGCGTCCGCCCGCAGCAGCCGAGGTCACCCCTATGGAGCACGTCAAGAGCCCGGCGATGGGTCCGCCCCTGCCGGCGTTGCCACCGCGGACGGGCCGCCTCCACGCCCCCGGGCACGTGCCGCTCTCCGACGACCCGATCCACCACCTGCTGCGCCGGGTGACGTTCGGCGTCACCCCGCAGCTGCTCGCGGAGGTGAAGCACCAGGGCGTCACGACCTGGCTCAACCACCAGCTCAACCCGCAGTCGGTGCGCGACTCCGCGTGCTCGCACGCGCTCAAGCGGTTCGACCTGCTCAACCGCAACTCGCTGCAGCTGTACCGCGTGCTGAAGGCGCGCGACAAGGAGTACAGCTGGGACGCGATGGAGCAGGTCTCCCAGGCCACCCTCATGCGTGCCGTGATGAGCAAGCGGCAGCTGTTCGAGGTGATGGTCGACTTCTGGAACAACCACTTCAACGTCACCTGCCCGAGCGACAAGGTGTGGCAGGTCCGCGCGATGCACGACAACGTCGTGATCCGCCGGCACGCGCTCGGCCGGTTCGAGGACATGCTCATCGCGTCGACCAAGAGCCCCGCGATGCTGCTGTACCTAGACAACGCGTCGTCGACCGGTGACAACCCGAACGAGAACCTCGGCCGTGAGCTGCTCGAGCTGCACACCGTCGGCCTGGGCTACTACACCGAGCACGACATGCACCAGAGCGCGCTCGCGCTGACCGGCCTGTCGGTGCAGGACGACGACAGCTCCTTCTTCGACTACAAGCCGGGCAACCGCTACGTCGGCAAGCTCAAGGTGATGGGCTGGCACAGCGCCAACTCCTCGCCCACCGCCGGTGAGGCGGTCGCGACCTCCTACCTCAAGTACCTCGCCCACCACCCGGCGACGGCGTACCGCATCGCGCACAAGCTCGCGGTGCGCTTCGTCTCCGACAAGCCGCCGACGTCGCTGGTGAACCGCATGGCCGGCGCGTACGTGCAGTACGACACGGCGATCGTGCCGATGCTCAAGGTGCTCTTCTCGAGCCACGAGTTCTGGACGTCGCTCGGGCAGAAGGTGCGCCGGCCGTACGAGTGGGCTGTCGCGACGATGCGCACGCTCGGCTACACCGCGGTCAACGACGGCAACACCGACGACTGGGCCGGGCTCATCTACCAGTGCAACGACCTGGGCATGGCACCGCTCGCGTGGGACCCGCCCAACGGCTACCCCGACACGCAGGCCGCGTGGGAGTCGACGTCGACGACGCTCGGGCAGTGGCGCGCGGCAGTGGCGCTCGTGCAGGGCTGGTCGGCCGACGGCAAGAAGGGCGTGCGCAAGCTCGACGTCAACCTCGGGTTCGCGGGCGTGAGCGGCAACCCCACCGCCGGCCAGCTCGTCGACGCGCTGTCGCTGCGGCTCATCGGGCAGAAGCTCGCGCCCCCGCATCGCAAGGCGATCTTCCACTACTACGGCGTGGCCGACCACGAACATCCCGAGGACTGGCAGCTCGACCACAACCAGGTCGAGGTCCTCGCGTTCCTCATCCTCTCGAGCCCGGTCTGGAGCCTGCGATGAGCGCCGACGCCCCCACGACGCGCACCGGCTGCGGCGGGCAGCTCTCGCGCCGCTCGCTGCTGTCCGCGGCCGGTCTCGCCACCGTCGTGTCGGTCGGCTCGTCGGTGTTCCCGATCCGCGCCGCACTCGCCACCGGGCCGGTGCCCACCGACACGCTCGTCGTGCTGTTCCTGCGCGGCGGCGCCGACTGGCTCTCGCTGGTCTCACCGCAGGGCGATCCGCACTACGCCGCCGCGCGCCCGACCATCGCGGTGCCGGCCAAGAACGCGATCGCGCTCGACGGGTTCTTCGGCCTGCACCCGAACATGGATGCGCTCAAGCCGTTCTGGGACAGCGGGCAGCTCGCGTTCGTGCACGCCGCCGGCAGCCCCGACCCGTCGCGCAGCCACTTCGACGCGGAGTACGCGATCGAGACCGGCGCGTACGACAAGGGCCGCACGTACACGGGCTGGCTCGACCGCTACCTGTCGGCGCTGCCCGGCAGCGGTTCGTTCGACGCGGTCGCGCACTCCAACGCGCTGCCGCAGTCGCTGTCCGGCCCGGCGGGCGCGCTCGCCATCGGCGGCATCGGCGACTTCGACCTGCCGGACTGGCTCGGCAAGGACTACCCGGTCGCGCTGCACGGTCTGTACGCCGGCATCAGCCATCCGCTCGCCCGGCAGGCGAACGAGACGCTGTCCGCGATCGCGACCGTGCGCGCGGTGCTGTCCGGCAACGACTCCGACAGCAAGAGCAGCGCCTACCCCGGCACCGACCTCGGCCGTGCGTTCGCCGACGTCGGCCAGCTCATCAAGGCGAACGTGGGCGCGCGCGTCATCACGCTCGACTACGGCGGCTGGGACATGCACCAGGACCTCGGCTACGGCGGCGGCGGGCAGATGGGCAACAGCGCCGGCGAGCTCGGCGACGCCATCGGCGCGTTCGCGAAGGACATGGGCTCGCTGCTCGGCAACGTGACGCTGGTGACCATCACCGAGTTCGGCCGGCGCGTCGAGGAGAACGGCAGCCACGGGCTCGACCACGGTCATGGCCAGGCGATGCTGCTGCTCGGCGGCGGCACGCGCGGCCAGAAGGTGTACGGCCGCTGGCCGTCGCTCGCACCGGGCGCGCTCGACCAGGGCGACCTCGCCGCCACCACCGACATCCGCTCGGTGTTCGCCGAGGTTCTGCACGATCGCATGGGCGCTTCCGACGCCGCGGTCCGCCAGGTGTTCCCGCACTGGAACCCCGTCTACACCGACGCGATCGCCCCGCGGTAGCCGTTGGGGCTGATCCTTCACCGGACGGTGAAGACGGAGCCCCACAGAGGCCGTCGATCGGCGAGCTGCTGGCCTGTGGGGCCCCTTGTTCACCGTCCGGTGAGCAACGGGCCCCAATACGATCGCCGGGTGGATGCGGTCGAGGTGCGGCGGGCGCGCACGGCCGACGTGCGGGCGATCAAGGCGCTCGTCGACAGCTACGCGGTCGACCGCCGGCTGCTCGCCAAGGCGACGGTCACGCTGTACGAGGACGTGCAGGAGTTCTGGGTCGCCGAGGACGTGGAGACCGGCGCGATCATCGGCTGCGGCGCGCTGCACGTGCTGTGGGAGGACCTCGCCGAGATCCGCACCGTCGCCGTCGACCCGTCCCGTCAGGGCAGCGGCATCGGCTCCGCCATGCTCTCCCACCTCGTCGACGTCGCCGTCGAGCTCGGCATCAAGCGGCTGTTCTGCCTCACGTTCGCGGTCGACTTCTTCGGCGCGAACGGGTTCGTACCGATCGAGAGCCCGCCGGTCGATCCCGACACCTTCACCGAGATGCTGCAGTCGCACGACGAAGGTGTCGCCGAGTTCCTCGACCTCGAGCGCGTGAAGCCGAACACGCTCGGCAACACCCGCATGCTCCGC
>DASZYF010000153.1:0-23929 GCA_035545535.1 Mycobacteriales bacterium
GACGAGGTGGGTGCCGGGTTCGCGACGGGATCGCGTTGCGGACGAGCAGACGATGGCGGCTCGTCAGCGGCGGTGACCTATCAGCGCCGGCGACGAGCCGGCGGGCCGGGGTCGTCCCCGGCGGAGATCTATCGCCGCCGGCGACGAACCGGCCCGCGCCGAACCGCTCGGGCGCACCGGCCGCCCACCTCGTCAGCTGCTCTTCGTACCTAGGTCGGGGAGATCTGGGCGAGCCAGCCGGCGATGACGCCGTACTGGCCCAGGAGCAGCGTGACCCCGAGCGCGGCCAGCGCCACCCCGCCGACGATGCTCACCGGGCCGGCCACCCGGGTCAGCCACCGGCCGGCGCGCGGGACGGCGGCGATCGCCAGCGCGGCCACCACGAACGGCAGCCCGAGGCCGACCGCGTAGCAGGCGAGCAGCAGCGCGCCGGACCCGACCCCCCCGTGGCTCCCGGCCAGGACCAGCACCGCGCCGAGGAACGGACCGACGCAGGGCGTGAACGCGGTGGCGAACACGACGCCGAGCAGGAACGGCGTCCCCTGGGCGGCCCGGGCGAGCCGGGCCCCGGCCCCGGCATCGACGCGGGACAGCCAGTGGGTCCACGGGTCGGTGAGCAGCAGGACCGCGAGCAGGAGCACCACGGCTCCGCCGATGCGCTGGACCGGGCCGCCCGCCCGTCGGATCTCGTGGCCCACCGACCCGGCGGCGAGGCCGAGGGCCACGAACACCGTCGCGAAGCCGAGGACGTAGAGGACGCTGCCGCGGACCAGCCGCGCGGTGTCGTTCGCCCCGCCCGAGAGCACGCCCACGTAGGCGGGCAGCAGCGGCACCGTGCACGGGGCGAGGAAGCTCACGACCCCGGTGCCGAGCGCCAGGACGGCCGAGACGGCCAGCGGGTCCGACAACGTCGCCTGCCTCAGCCGAACGTGAAGGTGAACAGCTGCAGCGGCTGGTCGCGGGCGATGAGGGTGATGACGCCCTCACGGTTGGAGCTGCCGCGGATGAGGGTGTAGAGGTCGTCGTGGTCGACGGTCGCCACCGTCGTCCCGTCGGGCAGGGCGTGGACGTCGTCGCCGCGGGCATCGGCCGGCACCGGCCGGCCGTCGAGCCGGACCTCCACCGTGGCGGGGCGGGCGTCGGGGGACAGCACTGCGTACACATCGGCGGCGTCGAACCCGAGCGCGACCTCGGCACCGGGCTCGGCGACGAGGTACTGCGCGGCGCCCTTGAACGACCCGGTCAGCGCGATCTCCTGCTGCGCGGGTGGCACCGTGTCGTGCCGGTTCGCGGTGGTGCCGGCCTCGACGACGCCCTCGGCGATGCTGTTGATGCCCCGCTCGGCGCCGAGGTAGCGCTCCTCGGTGATCGGGTTCGGCGGCGGCGCCTCGGTCCCGGTCGCGGCCGGGCCGGCGTCACCGCCCTCGTCGAGCAGCGTGCGCACGGCCAGCTCGACCTGGTCCTCATCACCCTCGCCGAAGTGGGTGTACCGCTCGCGCCCCTGTCGGTCGGCGAGGTACGTGGCGGGCCAGTACTCGTTGTCGAACGCGTCCCACACCTTGAGGTCCGGGTCGTTGAGCACCGGCCAGGTCACCCCGAGGTCCTTCGCCTCGCGCGTGACGTAGGCGGCCGGCTTCTCGAAGGCGAACTCCGGGCTGTGCACGCCGACGATGACGAGGCCGCGGGAGGCGTAGGTGCTCTGAAGCTTGCGCAGGAACGGGAACGTGCGCCGGCAGTTGATGCAGCTGGCGTCCCAGAAGTCGACGAGCACCACCTTGCCGCGCAGGTCGGCGGCGGTCAGCGGCGCAGTGTTGATCCAGTCCGTCCCCGCCGTCAGCGGGGGGAGCGGAGGGTTGGCGGCGCCGGTCGCCGACACCCCGCCGGATCCGGCGCCGGCGACGCCGACGGCGTTGCGGTCGCCGCCGCGGGCGATCACGACGATGGCGAGCACCACCATGACGACGGCGAGGACGCCGCCGAGGATCGCCGCCCGGCGCGGGTTCACGGTCCGCCGACCGCGGTCACCGGGACGCGCAGCGTGAGCGTGCCGGCGGGGGCGAACTGCAGCGTGACCGTCACGACCTCGCCCTGGGTCAGGCGGGTCGGCGGGTCCACGAGCATGAGGTGCTCCACGCCCGGCGTGAGGCGCACGGTCGCGCCGCCGGGGATGGACAGGCCCGGCTCCTCGGTCATGCTGCTCGCGCCCCGCGACACGTCGGTCACCTCTTTCATCACCTGCGCGCTGGGCGCGCGGTCGCTCGTCACCCGCTGGAGCGTCTCGACAGAGGCAGAGGTGTTGCGGATCGTGAGGTAGACCGCGGCGACGGTGGCCGAGGTCTGCGCCGGGATGTAGGCGTCGGTCACCCGGAGGGGGCCGATCCGGCCGGACGCGGTGCCGGCCCGCGTGCTCGGTGACGAGCCGTGGTGCACGAGCGCGGCCCCGGCCAGCGCGGCCACGGCGAGCAGCGCGATCAGCCCGCCGAACCGGCGCCGCCGGGCGGGCGCGGCGGGCCCGGCCGGCTCGCTCACTGCCGGCCGGCGACGAGCAGCGGCAGGTCGTGCTCCAGCTGCTTGGCGAGCAGGCCCACCTGGTCCTGTGCGGCGAGCCACTCGACCCGGCCCTGCCCGTCCGGCGTGAAGCCGATGAGCTGGGCCCCGTGCTCCACGTCGATCGTGCCGTCCGGGAGCTTGCTCGGCGGGAACAGCGGCACGCCCGCCTCGGACCCGGCCTTGTCGACCTCGGTCACGGTGCCGACCAGCCCGACGGTGGTCGCGGGGATGGCGAAGCCGGAGAGCCACTTCGCGAGCACCGGGCCGGTGTCGCGGGCCGGGTCGCTGGTGACGAAGACGACCCGCACCTTCTGCTGGACGGCGCTCGGGAGCTTGCGCAGCGCGGCGGCGATGTCCGCCATGGTCGTCGGGCAGACGTCCGGGCAGTTGGTGTAGCCGAAGTAGAGCAGCGTCGCCTTGCCCGCGGCCGTGCTCTTCCACGGGTAGGCCGCGCCGTCGGTCGTCGTGAGCGTGGTGGTCGGCAGCGCGATCGCCGGCGTCGGGACCAGGCCCTGGTAGGTGCCGGACGCCGGCTTCGCGTGGCCGGATGACGAGCCGCACGCCGCGAGCAGCGCGGCGAGGACCACCGCCGCCACGCCGGCGCGCAGGCTTCGCATGCCGCGCAGAGTAGGTCGCACGGCTGTGACACGGCCCGCCGGGGCGGGCGGCTCAGGGCGGCTGGATCGGACCGTGCCTCAGACCTGCGGGGAGACGCGGCGCGACGCCACGCGCTCGGCCGACGGCCAGCGCACGTCGGAGATCATCCGCAGCCTCTCCATCACCCGGATGACGAAGGCGCTCGAGTCGATCTGCCCGCGGAGCACGCCGTGGCGCGCGGCGGTGGGGTCGCTGTGGTGCAGGTTGTGCCAGTTCTCGCCCATGCCGAGGATCGCCAGCGCCCACACGTTGCGGCTCTGGTCGCGGCTCTTGAACGGCCGCCGCCCGATCATGTGACAGACGCTGTTGACGCTCCAGGTCACGTGGTGCAGCAGCGAGACGCGGACCAGCCCGCCCCAGAAGAAGGCCTCGAGCGCGCCGTGCCAGGTGAGCCCGGTGACGAGCCAGCCGGCGAGCGCGGGCAGGCCGAGGCTCGCGATGGTCAGGGGCACGAAGAGCTTGTCGATGATGCCGAGGTCCCGGTCCTTCAGCAGGTCGGGGATGAAGCGCTTCTGGTTGGTCTGCTCGGTGTCGAACAGCCAGCCGATGTGGGCGTGCCAGAACCCGCGGACCATCGGCCAGAAGCCGTGGCCGAACCGGTGCGGGCTGTGCGGGTCGCCGTCGTGGTCGGAGTAGGCGTGGTGCCGACGGTGGTCGGCCACCCAGCGGCGGACCGGGCCCTGCACGGCCATCATCCCGGTGACGGCGAGGGCGTTCTTGACCCAGCGCTTGGCCTTGAAGCTGCCGTGGGTGAAGTAGCGGTGGAAGCCGACGGTGACGCCGTGGCCGGTCACGTAGTACATGACGGCGGCGATCGGGATGTCCCACCAGTGGAACCACGAGCCCCACAGCAGGACAGGCGCGGCGAGCGCAGCGACGAGCGGCACGATGACGAACAGCAGCAGCGCCCCCTGCTCGACCCGGGCGCGCAGCCTCGAGCCGGGCACCGACTGCATGGTCGGCGACGTGTGGTCCTGCTCGGGGAGGGGCTCGTCGTCCTCGAAGACGGGGGGGACGGGCTCGAGCGTGGCGGTCACAGGAAAAGCGTAGGGCGATCGGGTGCTCCGGTCACTGGCGGGTGCGAACGTCGCGGGGCTGTCAGGCGAACGTTGTGCACGGGCCTATGGCGAAGGTCACCTACTCGCCGGTCACCCCCTGTCAAGGGGGTGTGGACAGGTGGGACTGGTGGTTCAGGCCTGTGGATGACGGAGGGCCCTCCGTCCGAGCCCTCGACGACCGTCGTCGCCATGTCAAACGACACGAAGGCGAAGGCGCGCGCCCTCCGCGCCCAGGGTCTGACCATCCAGGAGATCGCCGACGAGCTCGGGATCAAGAAGCACTCGGTCTGGTACCACGTGCAGGACATGCCGCTGCCCGAGCGGGTCCACAAGCTCCGGTCGGCGGGCCGCAGCCACGAGGCGATGGCTGACATGCGAGCCGTCGCCAACGCGAACTACGCCCGCAAGCGCGCCGAGGCCGACGCTGAGGCCGAAGCGGTTGCGCGCGAGGTCCTCGGCGACGTCGACGACCGGCTGCTGCAGGTCGCGGGTGCGATCGCCTATTGGTGTGAGGGAAGCAAGTCGAAGCCTTGGCGGCGGCTCGGCAAGGTCGTCTACACGAACAGCGATCCGATGATGATCTGGTTGTTCCTGGCGTTCGTCGCCTCGGCGCCCGTCGAGCGTGGGCCGGTCGGGTTCCGCGTAGCCATCCATGAGTCAGCCGACGAGGCGAGTGCTCGTTCCTACTGGGGGGCGATCGTTGGCGCCGACGCCGCGACGTTCCGGCCATCGACGATCAAGCGGCACAAGCCGCGGACGAACAGGAAGAACGTGGGCGCGGACTATCACGGCTGCCTTGTGATCGATGTGAGGCAGGGGGCGGCGCTCTACCGCTACATCGAGGCGCTGGCGCGCCTGGCAGTCGGACGATGGGCGTCCGGGCTGCTGGCATCCTGATGCCAACGATGGGCCGTGGTGCAAGGGCAGCACCTCCGACTTTGACTCGGATGATCTTGGTTCGAATCCAGGCGGCCCAGCTTGTTGCGGTTCGAGTCGGGCGGACGCCAGGCCCTCCCGGGTCGGTAGACTGAGCGGGCTTCCCCGGCGTCGGCGACAGGAGCAACCCGGGTGACGGACCCGCGCCCCGCGGCCCTGGTGGTCCTTGCGGCGGGGCAGGGCACCCGGATGCGCTCCGCGGTCCCGAAGGTCCTGCACCGCATCGCCGGGCGCTCCCTGCTCGGACACGTGCTCGCGGCCGCCGCTCCGCTCGGCGCCTATCGCACGCTGGTCGTGGTCGGGCACGAGCGCGAGCAGGTCGCGGCCGAGCTGTTCGCGCTCGACCCCGAGGCGCAGCCGGTCGACCAGTCCGAGCAGCACGGCACCGGCCACGCGACCCGGCTCGCGCTCGAGGCCGTCCAGGTGCTGCACGAGGACCGGCCGGTCGTCGTGGTCCCCGGCGACACCCCCCTGCTGACCACCGCGACGCTGCGGGCGCTCCTCGACGCCTACCTCGCGGGTGGCGTGGCCGGTGCGGTGCTCACCGAGACCGTGGACGACCCGACGGGTTACGGACGGATCGTTCGCGCGGGCCGATCGGAGATCGTCGAGGCGATCGTCGAGGAGCGCGACGCGGACGAGGCGACGAGGGCGATCCGCGAGGTCAACGCCGGCGTCTACGTCTTCACCGCGGGCCCGCTGGTCCAGGCGCTCGGCAAGCTCTCGCGCGAGAACGCGCAGGGCGAGGAGTACCTCACCGACGTCGTCGGCGTCCTGCGCGACCAGGACCTGGCCGTCGTCGCGGTGCCGGCGCAGGAGCCGGGGGAGACCGCGGGCGTCAACGACCGGGTGCAGCTCGCGGCGGCCGGCGCCGCGCTGAACGCCCGCCTGCTCGGGGCGCACCTGCGCGCGGGCGTCACCGTGCAGGACCCGGCCAGCACGTGGGTCGACAGCGACGTCGTGCTCGAGGCTGACGTCGAGCTGCTCCCCGGCACGATCCTGCGTGGGCGCACCGTGGTGCAGCGCGGCGCGGTCGTCGGCCCGAACAGCACCCTCACCGACACGGTCGTCCGGCCGGGCGCGCTCGTGCAGTCGAGCACCTGCACGGGCGCCGAGGTCGGCGAGGGCGCCACCGTCGGCCCGTACAGCTACCTCCGCCCGGGCGCGAAGCTGGGCCGCAAGAGCAAGGTCGGCGCCTTCGTCGAGGTGAAGGGCAGCACCATCGGCGACGAGAGCAAGGTCCCGCACCTGTCCTACATCGGTGACACCACCATCGGGCAGCGCACCAACGTGGGCGCGGCAACGGTGACGGCCAACTACGACGGCAAGAACAAGAGCCGGACGGTGATCGGCGACGACGTGCACATCGGGTCTGACACGATGCTCGTCGCACCGGTCACCGTCGGCGACGGCGCCACCACGGGGGCCGGGGCCGTGATACGCGCCGACGTGCCCCCCGGCGCCCTCGCCGTCTCCGAGAACACGCAGCGCAACATCGAACGCACCGACGAACCGCAGGACGAGGAGCAAGGATGAGCGGCCGCAAGATCGGCAGCGACAAGCAGCTGATGCTGTTCAGTGGCCGGGCGTTCCCGGAGCTCGCGGTCGAGGTCGGGCAGAGCCTCGACGTCGAACCGGTGCCGACCTCCGCCTACGAGTTCGCGAACGGCGAGATCTTCGTCCGCTTCGAGGAGAGCGTCCGCGGCTGCGACGCGTTCGTGCTGCAGAGCATGACGACGCCGATCAACCAATGGCTCATGGAGCAGCTGATCATGGTCGACGCGCTCAAGCGGGCCTCGGCCAAGCGCATCACCGTCGTCGTGCCGTTCTACCCCTACGCGCGCCAGGACAAGAAGCACCGTGGCCGCGAGCCGATCAGCGCGCGCCTCGTGGCCGACCTCTACAAGACGGCCGGTGCGGACCGCCTCATGGTGGTCGACCTGCACACCTCGCAGATCCAGGGCTTCTTCGACGGCCCGGTCGACCACCTCTTCGCGCTGCCGCTGCTCGCCGACCACATCGCGGCCGGTCGGGACACCGACACCATGACGGTCGTCTCGCCGGACGCGGGCCGCGTGCGTGTCGCCGAGCGCTGGACCGACCGCCTCGGCGCGCCGCTGGCGATCATCCACAAGCGCCGCGACCCGAAGGTGCCCAACGAGGTCAAGATGCACGAGGTCGTCGGTGAGGTCGCCGGCCGCACGTGCGTCCTCGTCGACGACATGATCGACACCGCCGGCACCATCACGAAGGCCGCGGAGGCGCTCTTCGAGAACGGCGCGGCCGAGGTCGTGGTCGCGGCCACCCACGGTGTGCTGTCCGGCGCGGCGGTCGACCGGCTGAAGAACAGCAACATCAGTGAGGTCGTCGTCACGAACACGCTGCCCATCGAGGACGACCGCCGCTTCGACAAGCTCACGGTCCTCTCGATCGCGCCGCTGCTCGCGAACGCGATCCACGAGGTCTTCGAGGACGGCTCGGTCACCTCGCTGTTCGACGGCCAGGCCTGACGGGCGGGCCGGCGGGGCGGCCGGCGCCGCTCCGGTAGCCTGGTGGCGCACATCGACCAGGTGAGCAACGACCCCGGCTCCGGCTGGGTGCGTCCGTCCCAGGTCGTCACGGCCCCGGTCGCCCGGCGCCTCGACGTCCCGCTTCCGCTTGGAGCTCCTCATGGCTGAGGTCCAGATCGCCGCCCGTCCGCGCACCGAGTTCGGCAAGGGTGCGGCGCGCCGGATCCGGCGCAACGCCGAGGTCCCGGCCGTCCTCTACGGCCACGGCACCGACACCCGGCACTACCGCCTCCCCGCGCACGAGCTCATGCTCGCGATCAAGCACGACAAGAACGTGCTGCTGTCGCTGCAGATCGAGGGCGGGGCGAGCGAGCTCGCCATCCCCCGCGCCGTCGTGAAGGACCCCATCAAGGGCTTCCTCGAGCACGTCGACCTGCTGCTCGTGCGGCGCGGCGAGAAGGTCACCGTCGAGGTGCCGGTCATCGTCGTCGGCGACGCGATCTCGGGCACGATCGTCGAGCTGCAGATCACCGCGCTGCCGGTCGAGACCGAGGCCACCCACATCCCCACCGGCTTCGAGGTCAGCGTGCAGGGGCTCGACGCCGGCGACGCGATCCACGCCGGGCAGGTCCCGCTCCCGGACGGGGTCACCCTCGCCGTCGACCCCGACGCGGTCGTCGTCCACGTGGGTGCCCAGCAGAGCGCCGCGGCCCTCGAGGCCGACCTCGCGGCTGCCCCCGGCGCCGACGCGGTCGCCGCCACGGTCGCGGCCGACGCGGCGGCCGCCGCGGAGGCGGCGGACACGGAGGCCTGACGGTTGGCCGGGGACGGGCCCTGGCTCGTCGTCGGCCTCGGCAACCCGGGCGAGCGCTACGCCCGCACGCGCCACAACGCGGGCGCGATGGTCATCGACGTGCTCGCCGGGCGGGTGGGCGGCAAGCTGTCGCCGCTCAAGGGCAAGCGCGCGGTGGTGCTGCAGGGCCGGCTCGCGAACGAGCCGGTCGTGCTCGCCGTGCCGTCGTCGTACATGAACGAGTCGGGTGGTCCCGTGCGCTCGCTCGTCGACTACTACGGCACCGGCGCGGAGCGCCTCATCGTCGTGCACGACGAGCTCGACCTCCCGTTCGGCCGGCTGAAGCTGAAGCGCGGCGGCGGCGCGGGTGGTCACAACGGCCTGCGCAGCATCGACAAGTCCCTCGGCACGCCGGAGTACCTGCGCGTGCGCGTGGGCGTCGACCGGCCTCCGGGCCCGGCCGACCCGGACTACGTGCTGCGCGAGTTCAAGCCGAACGAGCGCAAGGAGCTGCCGATGGTCCTCGAGGACGCGGCCGATGCCGTCGAAGACCTCGTGTCGCGGACGCTCGAAGAGGCGCAGAACCGGCACCACGCGGGCTGACGCGGCACGCCTCGCGGTGCGAGCAGACTGACGGGTCGTGGGGGAGCTCCGCGTGCGGCTGCTCGGCGGCGTCGCCGTCGACGGGGTGGATGCGGCGCAGCTCGGCGCCCGCAAGCAGCGGCGGCTCCTCGCTCGCCTCGCCATCGCGCGCGGCGCACCGGTGTCGACCGACGCGCTGGTCGAAGACCTCTGGGACGACAGCCCGCCGGCCAAGCCACGCGACCAGGTGGCGGTGCTCGTCAGCCGGTTGCGCACGGCGCTCGGAGCCGATGCGGTGGCGCGCGCGGCCGACGGCTACGCGCTGCAGCGGCCGTGGCTCGACATCGATGTGCTCGCCGAGCGCGCGTCCGAGGCCGGGCGGCGCGCCGCCGACGCGCAGTGGGCCGCGGCCGGTGAGACCGCGCGAGCGGCGTTGGTGCTGGTGACCGGCCGGCTCGCGAGCGAGCTGGACGATGCGGCGTGGCTCGAGCCCGACCGCGCGGCGACGGTCGCCGCGATCGCGCGCGCCCGGCTGGTGCTCGCCGAGGCCGAGCTCGCGGCCGGTGATCCGCGCCTCGCGGCCGACCTCGCCGCCGAGGCGGTCAGTGCGAGCCCGTACGACGAGGCGGCGTTGCGCGTGCAGATGTCGGCCTGCCTCGCCGCCGGTCGCCCCGCGCTCGGGTTGGCGGCGTACGCCGCGATGCGCGCGCGACTGGCCGATGACCTCGGCGTCGATCCGGCCGCGGCGACCGAGCAGGTGTATGCCAGGCTGCTCGGCCCTGCGGAGCCGCCGGCATCGCCGAAAGTCCTGCCGCACAGCCCCTCCGGAGAGCTCGCCGGCCGGGGACCTGAGCTTGCCCGCATCGCGGCGGCGGTCGCCGCCGCGGGCCGCGGGGCGGCGTCGCTGCACGTCGTGTCGGGTGAGGCGGGCATCGGCAAGACCCGGCTGGCCAGTGCCGCATCCGATGCGGCGCGCGCGGCCGGCGCGGCGGTCGTGCGGGCGACGTGCGACGAGCTCGGGCGCGTGCTGCCGCTGCAACCCGTGCTCGATGCGCTGACCGACGCGTTGCGCATGCGCACAGCCGATGAGGCGGCCGCGCTGCTCGACGGCGAAGCGGCACCCCTCGGCGGGCTGCTCGGAGTGGCGGAGGCGCCGGCGAGCGGACTCGTCTCCGACCCGGCCGCCGGAGCGCTCCTCCTGCAGCGCGCAGTGCTCGTCCTGCTGGAACGTCTCGCCGGTTCCGGCGCGCTGCTGCTCGTCGTGGAGGACGTGCACCTCGCCGACGACGCGACCGTCGCGCTGCTCGCGGGCCTGCCGCGCCGCGCGCACCACATCGCCGCTCTGGTCACGACGCGGGTCGGCGAGGGTCCGGCGTGGCCGTCGGAGGTGGTCACCGAGCTGGGTCCTCTCGACCTCGACGCCGTCGCCGTGGTGGTCGGCGCCGAGCGAGCGGAGGAGCTGCACGCGCGAAGCGGCGGGCATCCCTTGCTGCTGGCCGAGCTCGTCGCCGCGCCGGCCGGCGCGGAGCTGCCGGAGTCGCTGCGGGCATCGGTGTCGGCCGCCTGTGACCGCGTGGGCCCGGCAGCGGCCACGTTGCGGGCGGCGAGCGTGCTCGGGCCCGAGATCGACCTCGACCTGCTCGCCTCGGTGCTCGACCGCTCGGAGGTCGCGCTGCTCGACGACCTCGACGCCGCGGTCCGGATGCGGCTGCTCGTCGAGCGGGACTCGGGCTTCGCGTTCCGGCACGCGCTCGTGCGCGAGGCGCTGGCCGCCGACGCCGGCACGACCCGATCCGTGGTGCTGCACCGCCAGGCCGCCCGCACCCTCGCCGCCCGTCCGGGCGCGGACCCGCTGGTGGTGGCGCACCACGCCCGGCTCGCCGGTGACGACGCGCTCGTCGCCGATGCCCTCGCGGCCGGCGCGGAGATCGCGGTGGCTCGTCACGACCACGCCACGGCGCTGGAGCTGTCCGAGGAAGCGCTCGGGCTGGTCCCGCAGCACCTCGCCGCCGCACGGGCGGGTGCCCGCGCGCTCCTCGCGGGTGGGCGCCCGGCCGATGCGGTGGCCCTGGCGGATGCGGTGGATCCCGGCGAGCTCGATGCGGACCTCGTGTACGTGCGGGCCTACGCGTTCCACCACCGTCGGGTGTTCGCGCAGTCGCGGCGCCTGGCCGACAAGGCGGCGGCGCTCGCCATCGATCCCCGCACGCGTGCGCTGGCGTTGGGGTTGTCCGGACACACCCATCATGCCGACGGAGATGTGGCCGGTGCGGACGAACGGTTCGACGAAGCCCGCGCCATCGGTGCGGCCGAGACGGAGATCGCGCCGTGGCGTGCGGTGCTGCACCTGCACCAGGGGCGGCCCGCCGACGCGGCCGCGCTGACGTCCGCGGATGCGGAGGACGGGCACGGCCTCGACATGCTGGCCGCGCCGCTGCGCCTCATGTGCCGGGGGCTCGCCCTGGGCGCGCTGGGCCGGCCGACCGATGCGCTGACGTCGTTCGACGAGCTGCGCGTCGTCGTCGCCCGCCTCGACATGACGCGGTACGCGGGCCGGGCCGACAACTGCACCGCCTGGGTCCTGCGGGCCCTGGGTGCGACGCAACGCGCGGACGAGCTCAACGCAGCGGCCCGCGAGGCGGCGCTCGCGGTCGGCACGCAAGAAGCGCAGGCGCACGCCCACCTCGACCTCGCCGACGGTCGGGTGCTCGTGGGTGACCTCGCCGCAGCGGCTGAGCTGCTCGACCACGCCGACGTGCTCGGCACGTCGGAGCACGTGCACGCCTTCCAGTGGCGACACCGCCTGCGCGCCAACTACTTCCGCGCGCGCATCGCGGTGCAGGAGCGCGATCTCGACCGCGCTGAGCAGCTCGCGTCCGACGTCGTCGCGACGGCGGCACCGCAGGGCGTCCGCCGGTACGCCGCGCTGGCCTCCGCCACCGTCCTCATCGCGCGCGGGTTGCGCGGCGACGTCATCGACGGCGCCGACATCGATCGGGTGCTCGACGACCTCGACGGCACGTCAGCGCTCGAGGCGTGGCGCGTCATCGCGGTCCTCGGCAACGCGATCCGCTCCGACCGCTTGCGGACGGAGGCCGAGCGACGCTTGGCGACGCTCGTGGCCGCTGCTCCCGCGGACCTGCGTGACGAGCTGGCGCGCTATGCCGCGACGCGGCTCGAGAGCGCGACCATCTGAAGGCGCAGGGGCGGGACCTCGGCCCCGAGCGCCGCGCGGATCTCATCGACGAGCGCTGCGCGTTCGTCGTCGTCGAGCGCGGCGACGAACGATGCGCTCGGTGGAAGGTTCGTGCGCCACGCGATCATCGCGTCGACCGGCAACGCGTCGATGTCGACGCGGACGACCTGCACGTCCGCGTCGGCCAGGCCGGCCTCGTCCGCGGCGGCGTGCAGACCTTCGGCGGTGTCGGTGAGCGGCGTCGTCAGTGACTTGAGGCGCGCGTACCACTCCGGCCGCGCCCAGCCCCGGCGGTGCAGCGCCTGCTCGGCGGCGTCCTTGACCGGGTGCTCCTCGCCGCGCGCCCACGTGCTCGCGAGGACGGTCCCGCCGGGCCGCACCGCCCTGGCCATCTCGCGCAGCGCGTCAGCCGGTCGGTCCAGGTGGTTGAGGACGAACCCGGCGCTCGCCACGTCGACGGAGGCGTTGCGCAGCGGCAGTGCGCGCACGTCGCCGATCGCCGCGCCGCCGCCGGTCCGCATCCGTGCGAGCGCCAGCATGCCGAGCGCGTCGTCGAGCACCGTCACCACCGCGCCGGCGCGCCCGAGGGCCCGGGCGACCACCCCGCTCCCGGTGCCGAGATCGACGGCCCGGGCCCCGGCGATCGACGTCGGCGCGCGGGCGACGAGCGCCTCGGCCATCGCGGCGAACACCTCCTCGGGCCCGTGCGACCACGCCTGCGCCGACGCGTCGTAGGCGTCGCGGACATCGGTCGTCATCCCTCGAGCATCGCGCTCGCGCGGGCGACCGCGGAGGTCCACCACGCGAGCTCCTCCGGCTGGTCCGCCTTCGACCAGGCCATCTGCACGGCATGTCCCATGAGGGCGAGCGGCAGCTGGCGGTCCCACCAGGGCGCGGTGTCGATGCCGCGCGCCTCGAGCGCGGCGCGGTAGCGCTCGATCGTCGCCTCCTTGCTCTCGGGAAGCCGGTCGCAGTTGACGCCGAGGTACCAGGCGAGGTCGGCCAAGGGCGCGTCGATGCCGGGGAAGGCCCAGTCGAGCAGGATCGTGCGGCCGTCGGCGTGGCGACCGAGGTTGCCGCCCTTCCAGTCGCCGTGCACCAGGCAGCGTGGCGTCGTCGCCAGTGCGCGCACGAGCGGAGTCGGGTCGGCGGCGAGCGCGGCGAGCACCGCGTGCGCATCGGGCGCGGTCTCCGACAACCGGTGCCACATCGCGGCGAGGATCGACGGCACGCCGGTCGTGAACCCGCGGGCGGCCTCGCTCACGGTGAGGGTCGGCGGCAGGATCGTCCAGCGCTGCGCCGACGTCGTGAGGCCGATGCGGTCTTCCAGGCCCCACGTGGTGGCGTGCAGCGCGGCCATCCCGTCGACGAAGCCCGCGTGCGCGCCGACCGAGATCGCGGTCCCGTCCCGCAGCAGGTGGTCGCCCACGTCGTGCATGAGGATCTCGGTGTCGCCGGTCGACGGGTCGAACGAGCAGGCGACGACCGCCGTGTCGATCACGTCGGCGATGTCGTCGAACACGCCGTTGGCCCACAGCCGGGCAACGCGCGGCAGCCCGGTGTCGTGCGTCGCCCGCATGACCCAGTCGGTGTCGTAGGAGATGTGCTTCACGACGTGGGGCCGGCCGTCGACGGTCACGCGGGCGAACGTCGCCGAGGACTTGCCGTCCTCGTTCTGGGCCATCACCGTGCGCGCCGCGGCGCCGAGGAGCGCGTCGAGCGTGCGCGGCACGGTGCGCAGCGGCGTCGCTCCGGATGTCACGGTCGATCCCTGGGTCACGGTGCCCCTCCTGCTCCCGCCGGCGACGTCGGCCGTCTCCGTCGGGACCCACCCTGCGGGCCGGGGTTGCAGTGTCCTTGCAACCGGCCGTGGACGAGGGGGCTGACGCCTGCAAGGACGCCGCAAGGAGCCCGGCCGACGCTGCCGCCGACGCGCCGGGACCGCCCCGGCGCCGGCGAAGGAGGCTCCCTCATGACGACCACCACCGCTCCCGACATCGCCGTCGCGGCGCCCGACCCGGACGAGCTCGACGCCTTCATGGGCCGCGCGGTCACGGACATGGGCGCGGCCGCGTCGGCCGCCCTCGTGCTGCTCGGCGACCAGCTCGGCCTCTACGCCGGGCTGCACGCCGGCGGCCCGCAGACCTCGGCCGCGCTGGCCAAGCGCACCGGGACCAGTGAGCGGCTCGTCCGCGAGTGGCTGGCCAACCAGGCGGCCGGCGGCTACGTCGAGCACGACCCGGCCACGGGCACGTTCTCGCTGAACGCGGTGCAGGCGTTCGCCCTCGCCGACCCGACCTCGCCGGTGTACCTCGGTGGGCTCACCGAGGTGCTCGCCGCGATCTGGCGCGACCTCGACGACGTCGCCGACGGGTTCCGCAGCGGGAAGGGCCTGCCGTGGCACGCGCACAGCAGCTGCCTCTTCCGCGGCACCGAGCGCTTCTTCCGCCCCGGGTACTCCGCGAACCTCGTCGGCGAGTGGCTCCCCGCGCTCGACGGCGTGGTCGCCAAGCTCGAGCAGGGTGCGAAGGTCGCCGACGTGGGCTGCGGGCACGCCGCGTCGACCGTCCTCATGGCCGAGGCCTTCCCGGCGTCGACGTTCTACGCGTTCGACTACCACCCCGAGTCGATCGCCCGGGCGATCGAGGTCGCGAAGGGCGAGGGCCTGTCCGATCGCATCCACTGCCAGGTGGCGTCCGCCCAGACCATCCCGGGCGACGGCTACGACCTGATCTGCTTCTTCGACTGCCTGCACGACATGGGCGACCCGCTCGGCGCGGCGAAGCGCGCTCGTGAGGTCATCGCGCCCGACGGCACGCTGCTCATCGTCGAGCCCAACGCCGGCGACGCGCTGACCGACAACCTCAACCCGGTCGGCCGGCTGTTCTACGCGGCCTCGACCGCGATCTGCACGTCGCACGGCGTCTCCGAGGGCGCGGAGGACGCGCTGGGGGCGCAGGCCGGCGAGGCCCGGCTGTCGCAGGTGCTGCGCGACGCAGGCTTCACACGCGTGCGCCGCGCCACCGAGACGCCGTTCAACATGGTGCTCGAGGCGCGTCCCTAGGAGGGCTTTCCGTCAGCGGGGCCTGGGCCTACCTTCGGATGCATGTCCGAGACCCAGGCCCCGCCGACGTACTCGATCGCGATCTCGACGACCTTCGACATCCCCGGCTATCGCATCTCCGCCTACCGCGGTGCTTGCTACGGGCTGGTCGTCCGCTCGATGGGCTTCGCGAAGGGCATCGGCGCCGGCTTCCGCGCCCTCGCCGGTGGCGAGGTGAAGCAGTACACGGCGCTGCTCGAGGACTCGCGCCGGCACGCCATCGACCGGATGGTGCAGAACGCCTCCGCGCTCGGCGCGAACGCCGTGCTCGGCATGCGCTTCGACTCGAGCGAGATCGGCCAGAACCTCACCGAGATCGTGGCGTACGGCACGGCCGTCGTCGTCGAGCCCGCCGGCTGATCGGTGGTCGCGCTGGTCGTCATCGCCGTCCTCGCGGTCTTCTTCGTCATCAGCCTGTTCCTGCGGCGGCACGGCGAGGCCGAGGTGCCCGCCGGTGACTGGGCGCGCACCGACGAGGTGTTCGTCGACCCGACCACCGGCCGCCGGATGCGCGTGTGGATCGATCCGCGCGACGGCAGCCGGCACTACGTCCCCGAAGGGCAGCAGCCCGGCGCCGTGTAGGCATCTCCCATGGACGACGTCTCCTCCTTCGCCGGTCACGACGGCACGCGGCTCGCCTATCGCACGGTCGGCTCCGGGCCGCTGCTGCTGTGCGTCCCCGGTGGGCCGGGTCGCGCGTCGTCCTACCTCGAGGACCTGGGCGGCCTCGCCGCGCACCGGACGCTCGTGCTGCTCGACAGCCGCGGCACCGGCGCGAGCGACCTGCCGGCCGACGACTTCTCCTACACCGCGGAGTCACTCGCCGAGGACGTCGATGCGCTGCGCGCGCACCTCGGCCTCGAGACCGCGGACGTGCTCGGCCACAGCGCGGGAGCGAAGGTCGCGCAGGTGTGGGCGGCCCGGCACCCGGACCGCGTCGGCCGGCTGGTGCTCCTGACCAGCTACCTCGACGTCTCCGACCCGAGCCTCGGCGAGGACCGCGCGCGCGTGCGCGCGGCGCGGGCCGCCGAGCCCTGGTACGCCGCGGCCCGCGACGCCGAGGACGGCATGCGCTACGCGCCGAAGGGCGAGCAGAAGCGGCTCGAGCGGGAGCAGCGGCCTTTCTTCTACGGCCGGTGGACGGAACGCGAGCAGGAGCACGCGGCGTCGGCGGACCACCAGACCGCGCCGCGCGCGTCGTCGCGGTTCCAGACGACCACGCCACCGGAGGAGCTGCGGGCGGGGCTCGGGGCGCTGACCGCGCCGGTGCTCGTGGTGACGGGGGAGCGGGACGGCCTCACGCCGCCGCTCGCCGGTCGCCGCATCCACGAGGCGATCCCGGGTTCGGCGTACGCCGAGATCGCCGGCGCGGGCCACTTCCCCTGGGTGGACGAACCCGAAGGCTTCCTCGCCGCGGTCCTCCCGTTCCTGTCCGGGGATCGATGACACCGGCCGCCGTAGCCTGAGGGTCCATCCCCCTCGTCTGGAGCTCTGCCGCCGCATGTCCGAAGGCGCCCTCGCCGGCCTGCTCGACGCGGTCGCGCGCGATCCCGCGCTGGCGGGTGTGCTGGCCGCGGCGAGCAGCGATGTCGCCGCACCGCGTGACGTCACCGCACCACCTGGGCTGCGGCCGTTCGCGATCGCGGCGCTCGCGGCGACCGCGAAGGTGCCCGTGCTGGCCGTCACCGCGACGCAGCGCGAGACCGACGACCTCGTCGCGGCGGTCGGGTCGCTGCTCGCCCGAGGTGCCGACGCCGTGGCCGAGCTGCCGGCGTGGGAGACGTTGCCCCACGAACGCCTGTCGCCGCGCGCCGACACGGTCGGCCGCCGGCTGCAGGTGCTCCGCCGGCTCGCGCACCCGGGCGCGGAAGGTCTGCCGCCGCTCGAGGTGGTCGTGGCACCGGTGCGGACGCTGCTGCAGCCGATCGTGGCCGGCCTCGGCGATGTGCTGCCCGCCTCGGTGCGCACCGGCGACGAGCTCGACGGTGGTCTCGACGCGCTCGTCGAACGACTCGTCTCGCTCGGCTACACGCGCACCGAGCTGGTCGAGCGCCGCGGCGAGTTCGCGGTGCGTGGCGGCCTCGTCGACGTGTTCCCGCCCACCGAGGAGCACCCGCTGCGCGTCGAGCTGTTCGGCGACGAGGTCGACTCGATCCGCGCGTTCGCCGTCGCGGACCAGCGCTCGCTGCCCGGCGAGCTGACGCCGTCCTACGGCCTGGTCGCGCCGCCGTGCCGCGAGCTGCTGCTCACCCCCGACGTGCGCGCCAAGGCGAAGGCGCTGATCGCGGCGCACCCGAGCCTCGTCGACGTGCTGGACCAGCTCGCCGAGGGCTCTCCGGTCGACGGCATGGAAGCGCTCACACCGGTGCTCGCGGACCGCCTCGAGCTGGTCACCGACGTGATGCCACGCGACACCGTCGTCGTCGTGTGCGATCCGGAGAAGGTGCGGGCACGCGCGCACGAGCTCGTCGCCACCAGCCAGGAGTTCCTCGCGGCATCGTGGGCCGCCGCTGCCGGTGGGGGCGAGGTGCCGCTGGACCTCGGCGCATCCGCGTACCGCGAGCTCGGCGAGGTGCGCGAGCACGCGATCGCCACCGGCACGCGCTGGTGGTCGATCACCCCGTTCCGATCGGCGCCGGAGGACGAGGAAGGGACGACCGTGTCGACGGCGCTGCCCGTCGAGCCCTACCGCGGCGATCTCAACCGCGCGTTCGACGACGTCGCCGGCTGGGTGGCCGACGGCCTGGCCGTCGTGCTCACGGCCGAGGGCCACGGCAGCGCGGAGCGCCTCGCCGAGACGGCCCGCGAGCGCGACCTCGGCGTGCACTACGAGGGTGGCGCGCTGGCCGCGCTGCCGCCGGCCGGGGTGGTCAGCGTCGTCACGGGTTGCTTCGTCACCGGCTTCGTCGACCCGGCCGCCCGCATCGCGGTCCTCACCGAGACCGACCTCGCCGGCACCAAGGGGGTGTCGACCCGCGACATGCGCCGCCTCCCGGCGCGGCGCCGCGCCGGCATCGATCCGCTCGCCCTGCGTCCCGGTGACTTCGTCGTGCACGACAAGCACGGCGTCGGGAAGTTCGTCGGCATGGAGCGCCGCGTCGTGATGGGCGGCGACCGCGAGTACCTCGTGCTCGAGTACGCCGCGTCACGCAAGGGCCAGCCGGCCGACCAGCTGCGCGTGCCCACCGACCAGCTCGACCAGCTGTCGCGCTACTCCGGTGGCGAGGCGCCCTCGCTCAACCGTCTGGGCGGCTCCGACTGGCAGAAGGCGAAGGGCCGGGCTCGGAAGGCGGTGCGTGAGATCGCCGGCGAGCTCATCCGTCTCTACGCCGCGCGCACGAGCGCGCCCGGCCATGCGTTCGGCCCGGACACGCCGTGGCAGCGCGAGCTCGAGGACGCGTTCCCCTACGTCGAGACGCCGGACCAGCGCGCCGCCATCGACGAGGTCAAGGCCGACATGGAGAAGCCGGTCCCGATGGACCGCGTCATCTGCGGCGACGTCGGCTACGGCAAGACCGAGATCGCGGTGCGCGCCGTGTTCAAGGCGGTGATGGACGGCAAGCAGGCCGTGGTGCTCTGCCCGACGACGCTGCTCGCGCAGCAGCACCTCTCCACGTTCTCGGAGCGCTACGCACCGTTCCCGGTGCGCGTGCGCGGCCTGTCGCGCTTCGACAGCGAGAAGGAAGCGCGCGCGACCATCGATGCGCTCGCCTCGGGAGAGGTCGACGTCGTCATCGGCACGCACCGCCTGCTGCAGCCCGAGATCCGCTTCAAGGACCTGGGTCTTGTCGTCGTCGACGAGGAGCAGCGCTTCGGTGTCGAGCACAAGGAGCGCCTGAAGACGTTGCGCGCCAACGTCGACGTGCTGACGATGAGCGCGACGCCGATCCCGCGCACGCTCGAGATGGCGATCACCGGCATCCGCGAGCTCTCGTCGATGGACACGCCGCCCGAGGAGCGCCACCCGGTGCTCACGTTCGTGGGCGCGTACGAGGACGGGCAGATCGCGGCCGCGCTGCGCCGCGAGCTGCTGCGCGACGGTCAGGTGTTCTACGTGCACAACCGCGTCGAGTCGATCGACCGGGCCGCGCGGCACATACACGACCTCGTGCCCGAGGCGCGGGTCGAGGTCGCGCACGGGCAGATGAGCGAGGACCAGCTCGAAGGCGTGATGCTGCGCTTCTGGGAGCGGGAGACCGACGTCCTCGTCTGCACGACGATCGTCGAGAACGGCCTCGACGTCTCGAACGCGAACACGATCGTCGTCGAGCGCGCCGACGCGCTGGGCCTCTCGCAGCTGCACCAGCTCCGGGGCCGGGTCGGCCGCGGTCGCGAGCGCGCCTACGCCTACTTCCTGTACCCGCCCGAGAAGCCGCTCACGGAGACCGCGCACGACCGGCTGGCCACCGTGGCGCAGCACACGGAGCTCGGCGCCGGCATGGCCGTCGCGATGAAGGACCTCGAGATCCGCGGCGCCGGCAACCTGCTCGGCGGCGAGCAGAGCGGGCACATCGCGGCGGTGGGCTTCGACATGTACGTGCGGCTGGTGGGGGAGGCCGTCGCCGAGTTCAAGGGCGAGACCGTCGGCGAGCCGGTCGAGACGAAGATCGACCTCGCGGTCGACGGCTACCTGCCGACCGACTACGTGCCGGTCGAGCGGCTCCGCCTCGACGCCTACCGGCGGTTGGCCGCGGCCGAGACGCCGGAGGCCGTCGAGGCCGTCCGGGACGAGCTCGTCGACCGCTACGGCACGCCTCCGCCGCAGGTCGAGAACCTGCTCGCGGTCGCGGCGTTCCGCGTGGAGGCCCGGCGCCGGGGCATCTCCGAGGTCCAGCAGCTGGGCAAGCAGATCCGGTTCGCGCCCTGGTCGCTGCGGGAGTCGCAGACCCTGCGCCTCCAGCGCCTCTACAAGGGGGCCATCGTGAAGCCGGCCGTCGAGGTGGTCCTCGTCCCCGCGCCGGCGCTGCGGGACAAGGAGCTGCTCGCCTGGATCACCGAGCTCCTGTCCGCCGTGGCGGGGGACGCCCCCGACGGGGCGGTCGCAGGTGCGGCGGCTACTGTCTCCGCGTGATCCGACGGAACTTGAGCGGCTCGCTCGCAGGCTCCCGGCGCCGGCGGTCCCTCGGACTCGTCGCGGGCGCCGCGCTGATCGCGCTGGCCGCCTCGGGCTGCAAGAGCGTGGTGCACGCCGGGGCGGCCGCCACCATCGGCGACCACCGGATCTCGGTGGCTGACCTGCGCACGGCGACCGACGACCTCTACGCAGGTCCGGGAGCGCTCAGCTTCACGCGCGCCCAGGTGCAGCAGTACGTGCTGAACGCCAAGATCCGCGATGTCCTCTTCGACCGGGTGGCCGCGGACCTCGGCGTCTCCCCGCCCCCGGACTCCATCGTCCGCGAGCAGGTCGCGGAGCTCGAGCAGCAGCTCGGCGGGGAGGCGGCGCTGATCGCGCGGGGAGCGCAGATCCAGCCGCCCGACGGTCCCGTGCTGCTGTCGCACGCGACGATCGACGGCTACTTCCGGCAGTACCTCGAGCAGCAGGCCATCACCGCCGCGCTCGTGCGCAAGATGCCGCCCTCGGACGACGTGCTGCAGGCGCAGTACCAGCAGGACATCGCCAACTACCAGAGCGAGGACTCCGACTTCATCCTCGTGAAGACCGAGGCGCTCGCCGCCCAGATCAAGGGCCAGCTCGACGCCGACCCGTCGAAGTTCGCGGCGCTCGCCAAGCAGTACAGCACCGACGCGTCGACCAAGGTCAACGGCGGCGCCGCCGGCAACCAGCCGCGCGGCTCGTTCCCCACGGACCTCGAGGACCCGATCTTCGCGGCGAAGGACGGCGACATCATCGGCCCGCTGAAGACCCAGCTCGGCTACTTCGTGGTCAAGATCAACAAGATCACGAACATCCCGTTCGCGCGGGCCAAGGCCGACATCCTCCAGAAGATCGAGAGCGGCGAGGACCCGGCGTACGGGACGATCCTGCTCGCGCACGAGGTGGCCCAGATCAGCAAGACGCTCGACGTGCACGTCAACGCCCGCTTCGGGTCGTGGTCGGCGAAGACGGCGTCCGTCGGCGCGGACCTGAGCGCGCTGTCGACGCCGGCGCAGACCGGGCCGACGACCCCGGCCGACTCGTCGGCGCCGTCGGGCACCACGACCACGCCCTGATCCGCTCGAGGTCCTGACATGTCGCTCACCGTCGTCACGGTGAGCCCGCGCGTCGCGCCCGGCCTGCTCGCGCTGCCCGCGTGGGACGCGCTGCGCGCCGGGCCGGTGCGCTGCCTGGACGCCGAGCACCCGCAGCTGCCGGCGCTCGCTGCCGCGGGCATCGCCGTCGAGATCGTCGAGGCCGTGCCCGCCGACGGCGTGCTCCTGTGCGGCGAGACGGTGCCGGACGGCGTCGGCGGCGAGGTGCTGCCGGGTTCGTGGGACCTGCCGGGCGCCCGGCTGCTCGACGCCGTGGCCGTGATGGACCGGCTGCGCTCGCCCGGCGGCTGCCCGTGGGATGCCGAGCAGACCCACCGCTCGCTGATGCCCTACCTGCTCGAGGAGGCCTACGAGGCCTACCAGTCGCTCGAGGACGAGGACGACCCCGGCCTGCGCGAGGAGCTCGGAGACCTGCTGCTCCAGGTGCTGTTCCACGCGCGGCTCGCGGAGGAGCACGCCGACGGCGGCGCGTGGTCGATCGACGACGTGGCGACCGAGCTCGTGGACAAGCTCGTGTCCCGGCACCCGCACGTCTTCGCGGCCGACCCCGGTGATGAGGCGGCCCGCGGGATCGGCGCCGACGAGGTGAACGCCCGGTGGGAGGAGCTCAAGGCCGAGCAGAAGGGCCGCACCTCCGTCACCGACGGGGTGCCGCTGGCGATGGCCGCGCTCTCGCTCGCCGCGAAGCTGCAGCGGCGCGCCGACAAGGCCGGCGTGACCGACGCCGACTTCGACGCCGGACCGGGCCTCGGCGCCGAGCTCTGGGGCCTGGTGGCGCGGGCCCGCGCCGAGGGCATCGACCCTGAGGAAGAGCTGCGCACGGTTGCCCGCGCGTACCGCGACCACCTGCTCGAACGGGGTCACTGACCCGCTCGGGTGGTCGGGTGAACCACCTCACTGCGTGCGGCGTGGGCGGGCGGGACCGGCAGAGCCCTCCGTTAGCCTGACGCCGACGGAACCGACAGGTAGGAGTGCGCAGCGTGGCCACGATCGAGGCCGTCGTCGCCCGCGAGATCCTCGACTCGCGCGGCAACCCGACCGTCGAGGTCGAGGTCCTGCTCGACGACGACACCGTGGGGCGCGCCGCCGTCCCCAGCGGCGCCAGCACCGGCGCGCACGAGGCTTCCGAGCTTCGCGACGGGGGCGACCGCTACAGCGGCAAGGGCGTGCAGAAGGCGGTCGCCAACGTCAACGACGAGATCGGTGACGAGGTCCTCGGCTTCGAGGCGAGCGAGCAGCGCCTGCTGGACCAGACGCTGATCGACCTCGACGGCACCCCGAACAAGAGCCGTCTCGGCGCGAACGCGATCCTCGGCGTCAGCCTGGCCGTCGCCCGGGCCGCGGCGGAGAGCGCCGGCCTGCCGCTGTTCCGCTACGTCGGCGGTCCCACCGCGCACCTGCTGCCGGTCCCGATGATGAACATCCTCAACGGCGGGGCACACGCCGACACCAACGTCGACGTGCAGGAGTTCATGGTCGCGCCCATCGGCGCGCCGACGTTCTCCGAGGCGCTGCGCTGGGGCGCCGAGGTCTACCACGCGCTCAAGTCCGTGCTGAAGGACCGCAAGCTCAACACCGGCGTCGGCGACGAGGGCGGCTTCGCGCCCGACCTGCCGAGCAACCGCGACGCGCTCGACCTCATCGTCGCCGCGATCGAGAAGACCGGCCTCACCGTCGGCGACGACGTCGCGCTCGCGCTCGACGTCGCGGCCACCGAGTTCCACGGCGACGGCGGCTACCGCTTCGAGGGCGAGACGCGCAGCGCCGAGTGGATGACCGACTACTACGGGCAGCTCCTCGCCGCGTACCCGTTGGTGTCCATCGAGGACCCGCTGTCCGAGGACGACTGGGACGGCTGGAAGCACGCGACCACGACGCTCGGCGGCCGGGTGCAGCTCGTGGGCGACGACCTGTTCGTCACCAACCCCGCGCGCCTGCAGCGCGGGATCGACGCGGCGACCGGCAACGCGCTGCTCGTGAAGGTGAACCAGATCGGCACGCTCACGGAGACGCTCGACGCGGTGGCGCTCGCGCACCGCAACGGCTACCGGGCGATGATGAGCCACCGCTCCGGCGAGACCGAGGACACGACCATCGCCGATCTCGCGGTGGCCACCGACTGCGGGCAGATCAAGACCGGTGCGCCGGCCCGCAGCGAACGGGTCGCCAAGTACAACCAGCTCCTGCGCATCGAGGAGGAGCTCGACGACGCGGCGCGCTACGCCGGTGCGGGCGCGTTCCCGCGGCGGAGCCGTGCCTAGCAGCCCGCGCCGTCCGGCACCGGCCGCGCGCCGCCGTCCGGCCGCGCGTCCGTCGCGTCCGGCGGCGACCGCT
>DASZYF010000154.1:0-21295 GCA_035545535.1 Mycobacteriales bacterium
GAACCGGCGGAGGCGCGGTGACGCCCATCCAGGGTGGCGGAGGCAGCACCGCGGCCGTGCCGAGCGGCGCGGCGCCGACGGGCGCGGCCGGGAACAGCAAGGCGAGCGGCCCGAACACGGCGTCCGACCGCGGCGTCACGCCCACCGAGATCGAGATCGGCAACATCGTGACCACCGGTGGCCCGTTCGGTCCTGACCAGTTCTCCGTCTCGCGCTACGGAGCGCAGGCCTACTTCCAGGCGCTCAACGCGCGGGGCGGCATCAACGGTCGCAAGGTCAACTTCCTGCCGTGCCCCGACAGCAGCGGCACCACCGACGGCGCGTCCAGCTGCGTGCACCAGCTGATCGACCAGTCGAAGGTGTTCGCGTTCGTCGGCAACAACATCTTCCAGTACGGCGGCGCGGACTACGTCAACAGCCAGGACGTCCCCGACATCGGCGGGCAGCCGATCGACAAGGTGTACTACCAGTACCCGCACCTCTACACGATCCTCGGATCCGGCACCGCGCGGGACGGCACGCACCTCGGCACGGATGGGCAGAACTACTACACCGACGAGGCCGGTCTCTTCTTCAAGCAGAAGTACGGCGTGACCAAGGTCGGTGTCGTGTACTACGACCAGGCCAGCTCCAAGTACGGCGCCGACCAGGCCAGCAAGGGCTTCGAGACCGCCGGCCTGCAGGTGAAGGAGTACTCGGTCAACCTCGGCCTGCCGAACTTCGCCTCGACCGTCGCGCAGATGCAGAACGACGGCGTCGACATGGTGAACGACGCGCTGGACGTCAACGGCAACCAGAAGCTCTGCCAGGCGATGGAGGCGAACGGCAGCTTCATCAGCAAGGTGAAGGTGAAGCTCTCGACGATCTCCATCTGGACGCAGCAGGTCGGCAGCCAGTTCTCCGGCACGCCGAAGTGCCAGGCGATCATGTTCAGCAGCGGCAAGTCGGCCAACTTCGACGACCCCAACGCCAACGCCCAGGTCGCCGCGTTCCAGGCGGCGATGACCAAGTACTACCCGTCGCTGCGGCCCAAGGAGGCGCAGTGGATGCTCGAGGGCTGGGCCGCGGCCGACTGGTTCACCTCCGCCGCGCAGTCGTGCGGCGCCAACCTCACCCGCGTGTGCGTCGAGCACTGGCTCAACACGCAGACGTCGCTGTCCGCGCACGGGCTGCTCGACCCGTCGATCAGCTTCATCAAGCGGACGCCGGCGCAGCAGCAGGGCACGTCGCGCCAGTGCATCGGCGCCGTGCAGTGGGACGTGACGAAGAACGTGTGGGCCACGCGCGCTGACCCGAACAAGGACTGCTACACCGCGCAGGGCTACGGCTACGCGCTCTGAGCGGAGCGGTCATCCGCGTACTCTCCGCGCGTGGGCAAGCGTGAGCTCCGCACGACGCGCAAGCTCCTGCGGGCGCGGTGGTTGGTGCCCGGCGGGGTGGTGGTCGTCGGTGGGGTCGTCGCCGGAGTCCTCCTGTCCGACAGCAACAACCACCGGAGCTCGGGTCAGCCGTCGGCGGCCCAGTCGGGCACCGGCGTCGTCGTGAGCGGCGCCGCGGGACAGCTGCAACAGCTGCTGCACCGGGCCGAGCAGCGCGCGTACCACGCGACGTACTCCGTGACGGGGGGAGCGAAGGTCGTCGGCACGCTGACGATCGAGGTGTGGCACGCGGCGCCGAGCGCTCGTGAGGACACGGTCGTCGCGAACGGCACGAGCACGGCGCGCACGGAGACGCTCACCGACGGCAAGAGCGGGGAGACGTGCCGCCGTACGGACGGTCCGTGGACGTGCACACCCCTGCCGGCCGCCGACGCGGCGGAGGCCGGCGGTGTCGCGACCCGGATCGTCGCGTCGCTCGCCGGTCATCAGGTCGCGGTGAGCACCGAGACCGTGTCCGGTGAGCCGGCCCAGTGCTTCGCCGTCGCCGAGGCGGGCGGGCCGAAGGTCTGCGTCGACTCGCACGGCATCCCGCTGCTCCTCTCGGACGCGGACGTGACGTACCTGCGCACCGCGCTCAGCACCGAGGTCGATGCAGCGGTCTTCACACCGCCGAGCGGGTGAACGCGGCGCGACCGGACGCGCAACGGTGATGATCGTTGTTCTGTTGGGCTTCCCATGTGTCCGGTTTTGGGTCTATCGTCCCCGCGGCTGGAGAGGGAGCCGTCGGCCACGCGGAGGTCGGCGGTTCCAGCCACGAGGGGGTGGGGCCGATGGGCTGGCGCGGCCCCGCACGCCGCCGGCACCGCACGCGAGCACTCATCGCACTGGCCGCGGCCGGTGCGCTCGCCCTGGTCCCGGCAACCTCAGCCACCGGTTCCGGTCCTCAGGACCTGACGTTCACCCTGTCCGGCGCGAACGGCGTCGGCAGCATCGTCAACCCCGGCCTGCCCTGCGCCAGCGGTGGGCAGGGCAGCTACCGCGACTACACCGTCGCCGCCCCGCTGCCGAGCGGCGTGCTGTCGAACCTCACCGGCGACCTGCGCGCCTCGCTCGACGTCCAGCACGACGGCGTCGAGCCGCCGGTCGGCCCGGTGACGACCAACGCGTTCCTGCTCGGCAGCGTCAGCCACGTCACGCTGTCGAACCAGCGCGGCACCGTGCAGCTCGTGCTGACGTCGGGCACCTGCGCGAAGCCGACCCTGCCGTTCGACGGCACGACCGTCGGACCCGCGACCGTCACGTGGGCCGTCGACCCGACGTCGCCGAGCAACAGCGGCTCGTACCGCGGTTCCTCCGGCTCCGGGACGCTGCAGCTGCAGGCCGGCGTCGCGCCGGGCGCCGACAACCCGTGGTCGATGTCGAGCAAGGGCAAGATCACCGTCCTGCAGCCGGCGCTGTCGATCAGCGTGGTCAACACGTTCTGGGGCAACCTCGGTCTCGACTACGCGCTGCGCAACGTCTCGGTCACCTACCAGATCAAGAACAGCGGGCCGGGTGATGCGTTCGGCGTCGTGCTCGCGTCGGCGACGTCACCGACCAGCGGGGTGACGCCGCTCGGACCGGCACCGCAGGCGCTCGACGACCTCGCATCGGGCGCCACCGAGAACGTCACCGTCGCCTACCACCTCGACCTGCTCCAGCCGTGCGCGCTCGTCGTCCTCGGCTGCTCCTTCAACACGAAGCTGACCGTCACGATGCCGGATGCGCTCGACGTGCCCGCGACCCAGACCGCCAGCGCGCAGGTCACCGCGCCGAACCTCCCGCCGCCGCTGTGACGCACCTCAGGCGCAACCTCGCGGGCCTCGGGGTCGCGGCCTTCCTGGCCACGCTCGGAGCGGTCTTCCTGCTCTGGAACACGCCCGCGCGCGCCATCCCGATCCCCCCGGTCACCTACTCGATCATCGGATCCTCGGGCAACCACCAGATCTCGCTGCTCAACCTCCCGATCGGCCAGGTCGGCACCTACCAGGCGCCCATCCCGGTCGACGTCGACGGCGACCTGCTGCCCGACGTCCAGGTGTCGGTCAACCTCGTCAACGTCAACGGCGTCTTCAACAACCCGCCGCAGGTCGGCGCGATCGTCGCGCCCAACATCCAGATCGACCGGCTGGTCACGACGTCCGTGCTCGGCCAGCCGTCACCGCCGCTCAAGATCCAGGTCAAGCTGACCGTCGCCGACTCCTCCGGGGGGCCGGGCACGACGCTGACGTTCGGCTACGACACGAGCCAGGGCGGATCCATCCCGACGTACTTCCACACGATCGTCGGCGGGCTCACCAGCTTCTTCAACCCGTTGCAGGCCGTCGTCGACACGACCGGCACCGTCGTCGGCTTGAAGCCGAACATCAACGGCCTCGGCCTCGCACCGGTCGCCGCGCCCTACCAGGGCCCCCTGCACGTCATCGGCGACATCAACGCGGGCGGCACCGACGCCAACCTCGACCTCGGCTTCCGCCCGTTCCCGAGCACGGTCAACGTCAGCTACGGCACGGACTCGTCCGGCCAGCACATCACCTACGGGCACAGCTACACCGGGCAGGTCGAGCTCAACGCCGGGATCAAGCTGGCGAGCAGCACGTCGACGACGACCGTGAATGCGCGCGTCGACCGCCTGCCCAAGTCCCTCGCGATGGACCTCAACAGCGGAGGCCAGAACAGCGGCACGGTCGACCTGCGGGCGAGCCAGAACGGGCGGCTTCCCGACGTCGGGCTCAACGTCGCCACGACGGCCGCGGGCCAGCGCCCGCTCAACGCGAACGTGAGCATCGACGCGCTGCCGTCGGTCCTGCACGGGGAGTGGTCGCTGCCGACCGGCGGCCCGGCCAAGGCCGCGTTCTGCGCACCCGCGGCACCCTCCGCCACCCCGTGCACGGCGCCGCAAGGCGCCGGCGTCGGCGTCATCCAGGCCCGCGTCACGAACTACGCCGCGAACGCGGCCCCGTTCACGCCCTACGTGCCCGACCAGCAGCAGTTCCTGAGCTTCCAGCAGGGCGGGCACGATCCGACTGACCCGGACATGCTCATCAACGCGCGGGTCGAACGCGTGCGCCACCTCGACTTCACGCAGACGCCCACCGGCCTCGACGCCCACGCCCAGCTCGGTGACGGTGCGCTGCCGCTGCTCGCGCACTTCGTCACCGACGGCCGCGGCGGCACCGCGCCCGGCCCGTACACGGAGGCGACCGCCACGGTGACGCCGCTGCCCAGCAGCGCGCACCTGTCGTTCCAGCTGCCGACGACGACCACGACCAGCGGCCCGCCGCCGATGTCGCTCACCTACGAGGCGTCCGACCCCGTCGACATCACCGGCGCGTTCAAGACCTATCCGGAGAAGAGCGGCGGCGCCTGCGGCACCGCGAAGACGGTGTGCGCCAGCCTCAAGGCGTTCCACATCCCGAGCACGATCACCACGACGATCACGGCGAGCAACGGCCAGTCGCGCATCAACGTCGACAGCTCGACGCCGGGTGCGACCGCGCTGGTCAAGCCGGACTTCATCGCCGACGCCACGCTCGGCCAGGACGACACCGCGCACCCGATCGTGGCGCACGCCCAGCTGCTCGGCCTGCCGACCGCGGTCACGATCCTCACCCACCAGGGCGCCGACGAGACGCTCGACACCGCCGAGTTCCACGCCTGCGACTGGGACACGAGCACCAACGCGTGCGCCGCCGGTCAGACCGTCGGCAGCATCGGCGACCTGTCGTTCAACGCGCGCAACTGGCTGACCCGCCCCACCGGACTGGCCGCACCGAACCCCACGACACCGCTGTACGCCGACGTGGAGTCGGTCGGCACGCCCGACCCGCACGTCGTCCTCTTCGAGGCCGCCGCCCGCGTCACCGACATCTCCGAGGTCGACTACCGCAACACCGGCGGCGTTGCGGGCGTGCGCGTCCATGCGGGCGGTGCGAAGGCGTTCTCGACGCACCTCGACGCCGGCAACATCGACATAAAGCCCGACGACGCGACCACGCACCGGGTCACGGCGATCGCCGACGCGTCGATCCCGAAGCTGCCGAGCACGCTCGACCTCTGCTTCCGCCAGCCGAACAACGACATCGCGGTCACCGGCGCCGACTACACGACGTCGTGCGAGGACAAGAACCCGTTCGGCGACGGCAACCTCACGAAGACACCGCTGACGTTCTCCTACCGCGCGAACGACCTCTTCACCATCCACACCAGCGCGAAGATCATCGACGAGGGCCCGGACTCGGCGACCGACGGCAGTGACACCAGCCCGGCCGACGACCGCACGTACAAGGGCTCCGTCGACCTCACGGACCTGCCGAAGAACGCGACGATCAACCTGCAGATGCCGCCGTCCGGCACCGAAGGTCCCGTGCGGGCGATCTACTGCTCGGGCTCGGTCCTGTCGGCCGGCAGCACCTGTCCCACCGCGGCCGCGAGCGACCCGCAGGTCAACATCGACGTCTCCGGCGCGGTCACCGACGCCTCGCTCGGCTGCGAGGACCCGCGCACCGGACCGACGGGTCCGCAGCACGACCAGCTCGCGATCTGCTTCCGCGGTCGCCTCGCGAACCTGCCGAGCCACGCCGTCCTCGACTACGACCCGACGATCGCGAAGAACAACTTCACCCTCATCACCAGCGGCGACAAGGCCATGAGCATCACCGGGTTCGGCGGCAACGCCACGACCCCTGACTGCTCCAACATGGACGTCGCGCCGGCGCCGAACTGCTTCGAGCTCTCGGCGGTGCAGGGCACGGCCACCCCCCTCCACCCGACCGCGAAGCCCGACTACCTGGTGTTCGACGGCAACATCACCGACCTGCCGAAGAGCATCGTCGGCACCCTCGACGCGCCGAACACGGTCGACTTCTCCACGACGGACAACCCGATCGGGGACATCACGGTGACGGCGCGCAACTTCCTCGCGCCCGACCCGACCCAGATCGCGCTCCCGCCACAGCGCACCGACAACCTCGGAAACCCGCTGCCGAACCCCGGGGAGCAGTTCACGTTCTTCCAGCGCGGGGACGCGTTCAAGGCGACCGGCCACGTGTCGCACCTGACGCGCGTCGGCTACACGACCGCCACCGACCCGAACGGGACGCCGCTCGACACCAAGGTCGTGCACCTCGGGTTCGGGCAGAACGACACCATCCGCGTGTACGCCGACATCGACAACGAGGGCTCGACGCCGGCGCCCGACCAGCCGCAGCACATCACCGGCGACGTCACGCTCACGAACTTCCCGACCGCCTTGGCGCTGTGCTTCCGCGGCGCGGTGACGCAGCCGGGAACGCCCAACACCGGCACGTTCTGCGACGCGAAGGCAAGCGACGGCGGCCCGACGCCGGAGCAGGGCGCGTTCCAGGTGATGAGTGACGGCACGCCGCCCGCGGGGCTGGGCGTGCACGCGTTCTTCCGCGACCAGAACGAGTCCGACGGCACGGTGCTCTCGGGGGCGGCGGACGTGACCGGCATCCCGCGGGTGCTGCAGGGCACGTTCAGCGGTGGGCAGGCGCAGATCGCCGGCTTCGCCAACATCGATGGGAACGGCATCGGCACGACGCCCAAGGGCATCGACTCGATCTCCGCCGAGCTGGCGAACTCCGACCTCAGCACCACGGGCTACGGGAACAACCCGCCGTGGTCGGGCAACGTCCCGTCACCGTTGGCTGCGTTCCCGGCCCCGCCCGCCGGCAACGGACAGTTCGTCTACCTCGCGGACGACTCGCGCAACGCGAACGCACCCGCGTTCCACGTGCAGGCGACGGTGCACAACCTGCAGGGCGTCACGTTCTCCGACCAGCCGTGCGCCAAGCCGGCGAGCGATGCCTCGATCGGCTACACCGCACCGCCGGACTACCCGTTCCTGCCCACCCCCGGGAACCCCGCGCCGAACACGCCCAGCGACAACCCCGACCCGTCCTACACCTGCATCCGCGCGGACTTCACGAGCAAGACGAACGACCCGCTCGCGCTCTCTGCCGACATCAGCACGCCGACCAACCACATCGCGGTCACGAACGCGGGCCTGTCCTACATCCCGGACTTCTTCCAGGCGAACCTGGCCACGGCGCAGGCCACCGACACCGACACCTCGCAGCTGCGCCCGACGTGCGGCCCGGCCAGCGCCGCGCACGCCGACGACTGCGTGCCCGCGATGATGCGCATCGACACCGGCTACCCGACGCCCGGCCCCGCGCCGAAGCTGTTCGGCGTCGTCGAGCTCGGCAGCCCGGCCGACACGGCCAAGCTCGACAACACGCGGGCCGGCGACACCAACCTCGCCGACTCGCTCGAGGCGACGCCCACCGCCACCACGTGGAGCGCCGGCGAGAACACCGACGGCGTGCGGGTGAAGGTCGGCACCGGCGGCAAGGACCCGGCGGTGCGCGCCGCCCTGCGGCTGTCCATCCCGAAGGACATCACCGTCGACCAGTTCGCCTCGTGGAGCTGCACCGGTCCCGGTCCGGTCAAGAGCCAGTTCCCGGTGCCCGGCTCCGGCGCGCACCCCGACCTCGGGTGCCCGGACACGTCGGCGATCGGCATCAAGGCCGACCAGTACTGGTCGGCCAGCGACCTCACGTTCCACTACACGTTGCGCGGCACCGACGACAAGCCGGCCTCGCCCGGTGACCTCACCGCGATGATCGCCGACCTCGGCACCGGCGGGCAGACGCTCGTGTCCGGCGACAACATCGACCCGGGTTCGACCGTGCCGGCCGACGCCGGGGTCCCGATCCCCGGTGAGCTCGGCCTCGGGGTGTACCTGCGCGACTTCCCGGGCGTGGGCCAGAAGTTCATCCAGCTCGAAGGCCGCACATCGCAGTCGATCAGCGCGAAGGCGCAGATCCTGCCGGCGGCCGGCACCGACGGCACTCCCATCACCGCCACCGTGCAGAACATCCCCGCGGTCGACGGCTCGACGCCGGCGAACGGCCCGAGCTTCCGCCTGCGCGTGCAGATGGAGGGCGACCCGACCCCGCCGCCCGCGCCGCCGAGCGACGGTGGGTCGAGCATCGGTGACGCGCTGCTCTGCATCGTCTACTGCGTCAACACCGACGTGCACGTGCAGTCGGTCGCCGCGAACTTCAACTTCCACCCGCCGGCGAGCACCACGGGCCCCGCGCACGAGGTCATGGCGGTCGTCAACCAGCTCAGCAGCACGAAGAACAACGTCGAGGTCCGGGGCTTCTCCGACGTCGACGCCGGGGCGGGTCAGACCCCGGACGCGAAGATCTCGGGTGGCGCCCACGTCATCATCGATCCGCTCGACATCTCGCTGCACGTCGGCATCCCGGTCGTCGGATCGTTCGACTTCATCATGGACTCCAACGTGACGGCCGGCGCCGACATCGGGTCCAAGGACGGCTTCGACGGGACCAGCACGCCCGGCACCGCCGACTTCGTGCTCCGGCAGAACCTGCTCAAGCTGCAGCTCTCGTCGCACACGGCGAGCGACGGTCCGGGCGACCACTCGCCGTCGCAGATCGACGCCCAGATCAACCTCGAGCAGTTCCACGCGCTGCTGTTCTCGATCTTCGGCTTCCTGCCGTTCTTCGGCGGCAACCCGGTGCTGCTCGGCATCGACTTCATCCCGCCGTCGCCGCCGTCGGTGCTCCTCACCTACCCGGACTGCACGAGCGCCGGCTTCGGCAACCGCGGCACCGTGCTGAACGCGGACGACGGCGACTCGGCCGACGTCATCGCGTGGCCCCTCGACGACCCGCGGTTCGTGTTCTACGGGACGCTGGGCCCGGCGATCGACGTGCTCGCCCGCTTCTTCGGGCCGCCGATCTTCTGCGCGTTCGACCCGGACGGATCGCCGATCATCGACTCGACGCACCCGGGCAACCCGATCCCGGACGCGACGACCACGGGCTTCACGGACACGCAGATCGACAGCGACTACGGCTCCTACGAGCTGACGTTCCACCACGTCCCGGGCTTCGGCGCCAACCCGCCGATCGCGGGCGCCAACCCGGTCCCGCCCGCGCCGCCGGCTCCACCGAAGATCATCGTGGACAACGGCGACACGCTCTCGCTGTGCGGCGCGCACGCGTTCACGTCGGTCGAGGTCAAGGCCGGCGGCGTGCTCAAGGTCGCCGACAGCCCGTCGGCCACCAAGGTCCCGGGCACCGATCAGGCCGAGTGCCCGCCCGACCCGTCGGACCCGTCGCAGCCCGTGAACGTCGGCGCGCTGACGCTGACCGCGCAGGACTACGTCAACCAGCAGAACGCGAGCAGCGGGACGAAGGACTGCCTGACGGCCGCCGACAAGACCGGCTGCATCGTCGTCGACGCGGGCGGCATCGTGCAGGCGATGGGCACGTCCGGGCCGGTGAACCTCACCGGTCAGAACGTCGCCGTCGCGGGCGCCGTCCTCGCCGGCAGCGGCAAGCTCAGCCTCACCGCCACCGACCCGCAGGGCGTCGTCGACGTCGACGGCCCCGGCGTCGTCAACGCGAACGCCACCAACGCCGACGCGCCTCCGCTCCCGGCCGTGCCGGCGACCGGCAACGGCGGCGGCGGTCACGGTGGCGCCGGGGGCACCGGACGCGTCGACGCCGGCACGACCGGCAGTGGCGGCACGGCGTTCGGCAGCACCGCCTTCAAGCCGCCGTCCGGGAACGACTCCGACGGCGTCATGGTCACCGAGCCGGGCGGCCCGGGCCACAGCGCCTCCTCGGCCGTCGCGGGCCTCGGTGGCGGCACCATCGCCTTCATCGGCCAGACCGTGCAGGTCGACGGTCTCGTGACCGCCAACGGCGGCGGCGGCCAGGCGGGCGACCCGGGCACGGCGGGCGACTGCTCGGGCAGCGACTACGTCGCCGCCGCGGGCGGCGGCGCCGGCGGTGGCATCACCGTCACCGCGGTCACGTTCACCGGCAGCGGCACGGTCCGCGCCAACGGTGGGCCCGGTGGCTCCGGCGGTGGCGGCGCCGGCGGTGGCGGCGGCGGCATCGTCAAGGTCGTCGCACCGCTCGACTCGGTGACGCCGCACGTCTCGGCGGGCGCGCAGGGCGTCAGCACCGCTGCGTGCAGCTTCACCGACTCGACCACCACGCACAGCGGCAAGACCCCGACGGACAACGACCCGGCGAGCCGCGCCTCGCTGCCGGCCGGCCAGTTCTGGTTCCGGGGGACCGACGTCAACGTCCCCGTCTCGGCGGCGGCCGCCACGACGTCGGGCGGCAACGACAGCTTCACGGTCTACCTGTGCGGTGAGCACGAGTCGCCGAACGCGGGCCTGCCGACGATCCAGGACCCGATGACGCACAAGTACGGCCCGCCGCAGAACCTCGGCTTCGTCATGCCGACCAACAGCGACCGTGCGAACGGCAGCATCTGCGGCAACGGACCGCTCAACGGACTCGTGCCGATCGACAGCACGTCGAACCCGTCCGAGCAGCTGACCCCGCAGGTCCTGGCGCACCACACCTTCACGCACCGCAACCAGACGGCGTACCCGTTCTCGATGGCGCCGGACGACACGCTCGCCACCGGGTACTGGGCGGTGTGGACCGAGGTCGTGCAGGCGCCGACGTCGAGCACCAGCTGCTACGACACGTTCGGTGCGTGGAACGGCTCCTGCACGCTCGAGGACCTCCCGTCGCAGCCGCAGGCCGTGTTCGGCGTCGACAACGACAAGCCGCAGACCCCGACGATCACGGTCAGTCCCACGACGCCGACGAACAACAACAACGTGACGATCGACATCGACAACGTCCGCGACATCGAGGGCCAGTACCACGACCCGGCCACGGACTCGACGAAGGACGTCGTGTTCTCCGGCGTGCAGAGCGTGCAGTGCTCGAACGACGGGACGACGTACGTCGCCTGCGGATCGAACGACCGCGGTGTGCGGCAGTGGACGGTGCCGAACGTCCCGGGCCTGCACCCGATCTGGGTGAAGGTGACCGACAACGCCGGCAACTCGTCCACGGCGAAGAGCGACCCGGTGGTGCTCGCGCTCGACTCGCCCGGGGTCTCGGCCGCGCCGGACTCGCCGGCGGACCGAAAGAACGGCTGGTACTCGCAGTCGCCGACGTTCACGCTGACGTACAAGGCCCTCGGCCCGCTCACCGGCATCCCCGGCAAGCTCAGCTACCACTTCGACAGCGGTGACCCGAAGTCGTGCCCGCTGCCCCCGCCGGTCTTCACGTTCCCGCTGTCTCTGCAGACCGACTTCACCTGCCAGATCACGACCGGCCTGCCGCTGCACGGCGTGCACACGCTGTACTTCCAGGCCACCGACCTCGCGGGCAACGTCTCGGCCGTCGGTCACCTCGCCGTGCGGATCGACGACGTCGCGCCCACGTCCGTCCTGCTCTCGGTCCCGTCCGCACCCGACGGTGCGCACGGCTGGTACGTGGGTGACCCGAGCTTCGTGGTCTCCGCGGCGGATGAGGCGGGCGGCTCCGGCCTGACGCCGCCCAGCGGCGGTTCGCTCGGGTCCGGCGTGTACTGGTCCGTCGACGGTGGCGCGCTGCAGGGCACCGGTCAGTCCTCCACGCCGTTCCCGCTCGGCAACGGCACCCACACCGTCTGCTGGTACGCCGAGGACTTCGCCGGCAACCAGGACGTCGGGGCGTTCGGCACGCAGCCGACCAACGCGCAGCTTGCCACGGCGAACCACTGCCAGACCGTGAAGGTCGACGACGTCGTGCCGAGCGTCGCGGTCAACCCCACGCCGGCCCTGCCCAACGGGCAGAACGGCTGGTACACGTCCACGGTGCCGGTCGCGGTGGTCTCCACCACTGGCCCGAGCGGGGTCGACACCACCTACGTCTCGATCGACCACGCGAGCTGGGTGCCGTACACGCCGGGCATCACGATCCCCGAGGGCACGCACGACGTGCGCTCCTACGTCGTGAACAACGCAGGCGTGGCCAGCGCGGTCGTCGACCTCCCGGTCAACGTCGACCTCTCGCCGCCGCTGGCGACCGCGGTGCTCGTCCCGGGCGCCCCGGCGCAGAACGGCTGGTACCGCAGCACCCCGTTCCCGGGCAACCCCGCCGACAGCCCGCCGCAGGTCGTGCTGCGCGCCGTCGACGGTGACCAGAACGCCGGCGTGGTGCGCCTGCAGTACACGCTCGACACCGCACCGACGATCTGGGTCGACTACACCGTGCCCTTCGCGGTGCCGGAAGGCGTGCACGTCGTGACCTACCGCGCCATCGACGCGGCCGGCCTCATCGAGCGCACGCAGACGCTGCCGGTCAACGTCGACGTGACGCCGCCGGTCGTCACCGCGGCGAGCGCCAACCCGTCGATCTGGCTCGCGCTGCTGAACCCGCTGCTCGGCAACGTGCTCGGGCTCTCGCCGGCGCAGTCCCAGCTCGGCTGGACGGTCAAGGACAACCTGTCGCCGCACGTCCACATCACGGTGCTGGTCTTCAACGTGGCCGGCGCCGTGGTGCGGCAGATCGACGGTGGCACCTACAACGTCACGCCGGGCACGACGCTCACCGGCAGCACGGCGTGGGACGGTCACGACCAGACCGTCACCGGGCTCGTGCCGGTCGGCGTCTACTACTACCGGGTCATCGCGACCGACGACGGCGGCACGGCAGCGCAGAGCGGCGAGTCGCGCCCGATCCAGATCACCGCGCACCTGTAGACACGTGCAGGTGGGTGAAGGGACCAGCGGCCGTCGCAGTCAGGTGATCGCCGCGGCGATCGGCGGTGTCGTCGGCGCCGGCGTGGTCGCGAGCGTCCTCGTCGCGGTGCTCGGCACCGGATCGCACGGCAAGGCCGCACCGCCCGGTCCGGCGTCGGCCGGCGCGACCCCGTCCGCGACGACCAGCAGCACCCCGCCGCTCACCGGCACCGCCGCGGCGATGGTCGCGCTGCTGGCCAAGGGCTCCGGCCTCAGCTACCACGCGCGCTACGCGGTGAGCTCGCCGTCGGTGGCGCAGCAGGGCGCCACGGTCGTGCTCGAGCTGTGGCGCCGGCCGCCGCAGGTGCGGCAGGACACGACGGTCACCGCCAAGGGCAAGACCAGCGAGACCGCGGCCTTCCAGAACGCGTCCGGCGTCACCCAGTGCACCCGGCAGGGCACGGCCGACTTCGCGTGCAAGCTCACGAGCTCGTCCGGGCTGTCGAGCCCCGCCGACCTCGCCGCCGCCGCGGCGAAGGAGCTCACCGGCGCCGACGTCACGCAGAAGCACGACACGGTCGCCGGGCACGCCGGGACCTGCTTCGAGATCGCCGCCGCGGGAGCGACGACCGAGATCTGCGTCGACGACGAGGGCATCCCGCTGCGCATCTCGGCGGCGGGGACCTCGATGGTGCTGCAGGTGCTCGACCACTCCTTCGCGTCGGGCGTGTTCACGCCTCCCGAAGCGGCGTCCTGACTCAGCCGTAGTCGCGCAGCGATCGCCACGCGCCCGCGATCGGCCGGGTGAGGTCGGTGCAGATCCACACCGGCGCGCCCTGCTCGGCGTCGTCCACGTCGTGTCCGTTGTCCAGGTGGGCGGCGAGCGTGAGTGACCCGCACAGCGGGGCGATGCGCGCGCGGTCGAAGCCGATGGCGAGCAGCGTGGGCGGTGAGCCCGGTGGAGGGCCCCACAGCCAGTAGGCGTTCTGGACCCCGTACGCGTGCGGGAGCCCGAGCTCCGGTCCGTAGCGGTCGACCGCGCCCGCCTCGCCGTAGTTGCTCGCCACGATCGCGACACCCGCGTGGTCCGGCACGGTGGCGTACACCTTCGCGATCTGCCGCGTCATCGCCGGCCAGCCGACCATCTCGCCCGCGTCGTAGTTCGCGGCGACGATCGGCGTCCGGTGCAACGCGCCGACCGGCACCAGCGGGAGCGTGATCGCGAAGCTCGGGGCCGCGAGCACGAACGACGCGATGAGCAGGCCCGTGCGGCGCCGCGACCGCTGCGCCCACGCGTGCGCCGGCGGGGCGCCGCACGCGACGAGGAACGGCAGCATGTTGCCGAGGTAGTACGGCTTGCCGCCGGTCACGAGGAAGACGACCGCGAGCACGATCCAGGCGACGCCGAGCGCGCGCCAGGTCCGCAGCTGCGGGGCGCGGAGGCGCCGCACGAGGCCCGCGACGGCGATGGGTGCGAAGAACGGGCTGAGCAGGAGCAGCTGGAACGGCACCAGCTGCCAGCGTGGCGCCGACGTGCCCGACCCGCCGTTCGCGATGTTGCGCGCGATGGTGAGCTCCGGCCACCCGTGGTGGGCCTGCCACACGAGGTAGGGCGCCCAGAGCGCCAGAGCGATCGCGCCGCCGGCGTACAGCCACGGCGTGCGGAAGCTGTCGCGTGGGCCCACGACGAGCAGCCCGACGACGATGCCGGCGAGCAGGAAGACGGGCAGGTCGGTGGCGAGGAGGGCGACGCCGGTGACCGCGCCGACCGCGAGCCACATCCGTTGCCGGCCCGTGCGCAGGATGCGCACGACGAGCCACAGGATCACGCCCCACCCGGCGAAGTTGACCGTCTCGGTGCTGAGGATGTGGCCGGTGCCGAGCACGAGGGCGCCGGTCGCGACCAGACCCGCCGTCAGCGCCTGCACGCCACGGCCGCCTCCGAGCTCGCGGGCGGTGAGGGCGCTCGTCACGACGACCAGTGGTGCGAGCAGCAGGGCCGACGGGAGGCGCAGCACGACGAGCGAGTGGGGTGCGATCGCGGTCATCACCCGCGCGATGAGCGGCACCAGCGGCGGCTGGTCGGGATAGCCCCACGCGAGATGGCGGCCGCTCGCGATGAAGTACAGCTCGTCGCGGTGGTAGCCGTAGTGGGCGGCGACCGCCGCGAGGAGCGCGGCCAGCGCTGCGGTGATGGCGAGCACCGGTCCGCGGGCGAAGGGCGGCGGTTCGGCGCTCGCGGACGGTGCGGTCACGTGGCAGGACGGTAGGACCTGGAACACCCGCAACCGGGACGCGCGGGCGGATCGTTGCCGTACTGCGCCCGACGGGTGATCCGCAGGTGGGCTGCGCACGAGCACGTTTTCGATCGCCCTTTCCCGGGCATCCCTGTCGTGACCAGCGCGGGAGCGCGCTGCTGACAAGGAGGCCAGTGGTGGGCATCGGTGTGGGCCTGTTCCTGATCGCGATCGGCGCGATCCTCACGTTCGCCGTGCATGCGTACACGCACGTCGCGAACATCCAGACGATCGGCGTGATCCTGATGATCGTCGGAGCGGTCGGGCTGCTGCTCGACCTCGTCATCTTCGCCCCGCGTCGCCGCGGTGTCGTCGACGGCTACGCGGGCGACGAGGTCGTCACGCGCCGCCGCACCTACGTCTGACGCAGCTCGACTCAGCTCGGCTCAGCACCCGAGACGCTGTCGCCGGCGCGATCGTTGGAGCGATCGCGCCGGCGCTGTCGTGTCCAGGCCCGGCCGTCTCTAGGGTGTGACCTGTGACGGCCGCGGCGGTGAACCACGTGGGGCACTGCGTGTCCGACCTCGAACGGGCGAAGCGCTTCTACGTCGGGGCGTTCGGCTTCACCCCGTGGTTCGAGATCTCGCCACCGGACGAAGGCTCCGACACGCTCCTCGGCCTCAGCGCGCCGCTGGGGATGACGGCGTCCTACCTCCGTCTCGGTGATGTGGTGCTCGAGCTCCTCTCCTTCAGCGCCCGCACCGTCGCCGCCGCCGACCCGCCCCGCACCATGGACCAGGTCGGCCTCACGCACTTCTCCTTCGCGGTCGACGACATCGCCGAGACCTGCGCCACCGTCGCCGAGCTCGGCGGCACCGTCCTCGACGACACGAACATCGGGGTCGCCGTCTTCGTGCGCGACCCGGACGGCCAGCTGATCGAGCTCCTGCCCATGGGCTACCGCGCGAAGCTGCCGCCCTTCCCCGCCTAGCAGCACGTCCCGCCCGGGACCGGACGACAGCGACCGGGAAGACTGGCCGGGTGGCCGCCCCGCTCGCGACGCTCGACGGCGTGACCGTCGTCCGCGGCGACCTGACGCTGCTCGACGACGTGTCGATCGGCGTGCTCGACGGTGACCGCATCGGGGTCGTCGGGCGCAACGGCGCCGGCAAGTCGACGCTCGTCGGCGCGCTGGCCGGCCTCGAAGCCGTCGACGGCGGCCGCGCGGTCGTCGGCTCGTCGCGCATCGGCGTGCTGCAGCAGGCCGACCCCTCGCGGAGAGGGACCGTGCGCGACCTCGTCGTCAGCGGGGACCCGCGGTGGGAGGCCGACCCGCTCGCGCGTGAGGTCATCGGCGGCCTCGAGCTGAGGCGCTTGCTCGACCGCGACCTGCAGTCGCTGTCCGGCGGCGAGCGGCGGCGCAGCGAGCTCGCGCGGCTGCTGCTCGCCGACCTCGACGTGCTCGTCCTCGACGAGCCGACGAACCACCTCGACATCCCCGGCATCACCTGGCTGGCCGGGCACCTCGTCGACCGGCCGCGCCACCGGGCGCTCGTCGTCGTCACGCACGATCGGTGGTTCCTCGACGAGGTCTGCACGCGGACGTGGGAGGTCGTCGAGGGGACGGTCAACCGCTACGACGGCGGCTACGGCGCGTGGATCCTCGCCCGGGCGGAGCGCGCGCGGCAGCAGCAGGTGACCGAGCAGAAGGCGGCGATGCTCGCCCGCAAGGAGCTCGCGTGGCTGCGGCGCGGGGCGCCCGCGCGCACGAGCAAGCCGCGCTACCGCATCGAGGCGGCCGAGGCGCTCATCGCGCGTGAGCCCCCGCCGCGCGACACCCAGGCGCTGCGCCGCTTCGCGACCGCCCGGCTGGGCAAGACCGTCTACGAGCTCGACGACGTGACGCTCAAGGCCGGCGAGCACGTCGCGTTGTCGCACGTCACCCGCGCCGCAGGACCCGGAGACCGCATCGGGCTGCTCGGCCGCAACGGCGCGGGGAAGTCGACCGTGCTGTCGCTGCTCGCGGGCGAGCGGCGGCCGGACGGCGGGCGCCTCGTCACCGGCCAGACGGTGCAGGTCTCCTACCTCTCGCAGAGCTTGGTCGAGCTCGATCCCGACCTCCGGCTCATCGAGGCGGTGGAGCGCGCGGCGCAGGTGCTGAAGGTCGGTGACCGCGAGTGGAGCGCCGGGCAGCTGGCCGAGGTGTTCGGCTTCCCGTCGCGGCGCCAGTGGACGCCCATCGGCCAGCTCTCCGGCGGTGAGCGCCGGCGGCTGCAGCTGCTGCTCCTGCTCGTCGTCGGCCCGAACGTGCTGCTCCTCGACGAGCCGACCAACGATCTCGACCTCGACACGCTCGTGCAGCTCGAGGACCTGCTCGACGGCTGGCCGGGCACGCTCATCGTCACGAGCCACGACCGCTGGTTCCTCGAGCGGGTCACCGACGTCGTGTGGGCGCTCGACGGCCACGGCGCGCTCGCCGACGTGCCCGGCGGCGTCGCGTCCTGGCTGGAGCGACTGGGTCCGGTCGACGCGGGACCGACGTCACCGACGTCGACCGGCGCGCGCCCCCCGGCCGACGCCGCGACCGTGCGTCAGGCGAAGAAGGACATGGCCCGCATCGAGCGGCAGCTGTCCAAGTCGCAGGACGCCGAGAAGGCGCTGCACCAGCAGATGGCCGACTCCGCGAGCGATCACCAGCAGCTGCTCGAGCTCGACGCGAAGCTCCGCGCCCTCCTCGCGGAGCGCGAGGAGCTCGAAGCCGCCTGGCTCGAAGCCGCCGACCTCATCGACGGCTGACCTCCCGACCCTGAGTCGATCAAGGACTCGTGCAGCTGATCAAGGAGAAGTGAGGGCCGGTTCGGCCTTGGCGTCCTCGGTTCTCCTTGATCGACAGCCGTTCTCCTTGGTCGACAGAGCGGGCGGTGGACAGGCGCCGCCACGTGGCCGCGAGCTGTGGACGGTCGGGAGCAGCAGACCGCCGAGGCGATGACCATCTCACGGCATGGCAGAGCCTCGTCGGTCGACCGCGGAGCAGCGGGTGTACAAGACGCCCGGCGTGCAGAAGCTGCATCGCGGCCTCTGGGTCCCCAAGGGCGACATCGATGCATCGACCTTGGCGAAGGCAGCCAGGCTCGTCCTTCCTCAAGGCGTGCTCGCGGACGAGTGGGCGACGTGGGCGCTGGTCGGTCGCCGGCTGAGCCCGCCATCGGGCCCGGTCCGGGTCGTGGTCCCGCCGGATGACTTCGCGGAGAGGCGCGACCGCCTGTTCGTCCGCCATGCGTCTCTGCCTGCGGAGGACGTCGTCGTCATCGGCGATCTCGCGGTGACCGGGGGAACGCGGACGGCCGTAGACGTGCTGTGCGACTGGAAGCGCCTCGGCCGATACCGGGCGATCGAGCTCGTCGACGCACTGCTCAACGTCGGCGCCACGACTGTGGCAGACGTGCGCGCCGTGCTGGCGCTGACCAGTCAGCGCGGCGTGGTCCGGGCGCGAGAGCTCGTGGAGGAGACCGAACCGGGTGCGGAGTCCGGGCAGGAGACGCGACTGCGGCTCATCGTCGTCGACGGAGGTCTGCCGCGGCCGAAGGCGCAGTGGATCGTCACCGACGAGAACGGCATCTTCGTCGCGCGCTGCGACCTCGGGTACGACGACGCAGACCTAGGACTCGAGTACCACGGCAAGGAGCACAAGGAGACGCTCGCCTACGACTGGGACCGAGCCGGTGCGATCGATGTCCGCGGCGGCGCCCGGGTCCTCGCGTTCGTCGCCGAGCACCTGCGCACTCCTCAGGCCGTGGTTCGCCGGGTGCGGTTGGCTCGGGAGCGCCAGCTCGGCCGGTCCGCGTGAATCGATCAAGGACTTGTGCAGCTGATCAAGGAGAACTGAGGGCCGGATCGGCCTCGGCGTCCTCGGTTCTCCTTGATCGACAGCGGTTCTCCTTGATCGACCGGGGAGGTGCTAGTTGATGGCGCCCGCCGCCTTGAGCTTCTCGATCTCGTCCCACTCGACGCCCATGTCCATCAGCAGGAGCTCGGTGTCGGCGCCGAACTCGGGGGCCCGCTTGAGCTCGGGTGACGTCTCGTCGAACTGCATCGACGACGGGACGAGCGTGAGGACCCCGTCGTCGGTCTTCTTCACGTAGCCGTTGGCGAGGGACTGCGGATCCTCGCGCAGCTCGGACAGCGTCTGGTACACGCCCCACGGGGCGTCGAGGCCCTTGAGCACGTCCTTCCACTCGGCGAGCGTCTTCGAGCCGAACAGCGCGTCGAGCTTGTCGCCGAGCTCGCGGTTGTTCTGCGCGCGCGCGTCCATCGTCGCGAACTTCGGGTCGTCCTTGATGTCGCTCCAGCCGACGGTGTCGCAGAAGTCCGACCAGTAGCGGTCGGGCTGCAGGAACACGAGCTGGATCGTGCGGGCGTCCGACGTGCGGTAGGAGCCGACGAGGACGTTCGGCTGCGAGTGGCGCGGGCCGGACGGGAGCTTGTCGAGGCCGAACAGCGCGGACGCGGCGACGAGCGGCTGGAGGATCCACGAGGCGGTGCTCATGAGCGACACGTCGACGGTCGCGGGCGCGTTGCCGAGCGCCCGGCCGGCGAGCGCGGCCGCGATGCCGCCCGCGAGGTTCTGCCCGCCGATGCTGTCGCCGAACGCCGGCGTGCGCTGCTCGAGCACGCGCTCGGCGTCGCCCGGCGTGACCGCCTCACCGATCCCGCCGCGGGCCCAGAACGAGACCGCGTCGTAGCCGGGGAGCTCCGCGTCCGGTCCGAGCGGCCCGTAGCCGGAGCCGCGCGCGTAGATGATGTTCGGGTTCACGGCGCGCACGTCCTCCACGTCGACCTTCAGCTTGCGGCGCACCGGTGGCAGGTACGACGTGAGGAAGACGTCGGACTTCTCGACGAGACGCATCAGCAGCGCGTGACCTTCGGCGGTCTCGAGGTCGATGCCGATGCTGCGCTTGCCGCGGTTGGGGAACTCGAACATGAAGTTGCTGTTCTTCATGGACTCCGGCATCACGCCCGAGGTCATGAGCCCGCGCATCGGGTCACCGGTCTTGGCCGGCTCGACCTTGATGACCTCGGCGCCCCAGTCGGCCAGCACGGCACCGCAGGAGGGCACGAAGCCCCAGGACGCCACCTCGAGGACGCGGACGCCCTTGAGCACCTCGTGCATCGGTTGATCTCCTCCGTCGCGGGAAGTCGCCAGACTATGACACGCGTGTCAGGTTCGGTGGCTGACCTACCCTCGGTGCATGGCCCGCCTGACCCTCGGTGCCGCCGCGGCCCTCCTCGCGCTCGGCGCCGCCTGCTCCTCATCGAGCGCCCCGTCTCCGACGGCGAAGGCCGACGCCGCCCTGGCCGCGGCCCCGGCGGCCGTCACCGTGCCGGCCAGTGCCGGACGAGCGCCGACGAAGCTGCTCGTCATCGTCGAGGAGAACGAGGCCGAGGTGCCCGCGCTCGCACACATGCCCTACCTCGCGAGCCAGGCGCGGAGGTTCGGCTACACGACCCACTACCACGCGATCACCCACCCGTCGCTGCCCAACTACCTGGCGATCGCCGGTGGATCGACGTTCGGCGTGACGGACGACGGCTACCCGTCATCCCACCCCGCGAGCGGCCGCTCGATCTTCGACCAGGCGCTCGCGGTGAAGCGCCGCGCCCGCACCTACGCGGAGTCGATGCCGGGCCCCTGCACGCTCGTGTCCGCGGGGCGCTACGCCGTCAAGCACAACCCGTGGGCGTACTTCACCGGCTCGAGGGCGGCCTGCCGGCAAGGCGATGTGCCCGCCGGCACGACGGCCAGCGGCGCCTTGCGCACCGACGTGCGCGCCGGCCGGCTGCCCGCCATCGGCCTGGTCATCCCCGACATCTGCGACGACGGCCACGACTGCGCGCTGAGCACGTCCGACGCATGGCTGCGCGGATGGCTGCCGGTGATCATGGCCGGACCGGACTGGACGAGCGGCAAGCTCGCCATCGTCATCACGTTCGACGAGGACGACCACTCGGACAACAACCGCGTCCTCACCGTCGTGCTGTCG
>DASZYF010000155.1:0-24550 GCA_035545535.1 Mycobacteriales bacterium
GAGCCGGACGGGCCGCGCTCGCTCTACCTGGCCGCCCTCCGGGTGCGGCACCTCCAGCCCGGCGTCTTCCAGCGGGTGCTGCTCGTGGAGGGCGTGTTCGCCCTCGCGGTCATCCTCGCGCTGGCCGACCTCGCCAGCCCGTGGCTCATCGCCGTGCTCCCCGCCGTCGTGGCCGTGCTGGTGAAGCTGCACGACCTGGTCGAGGAGGGCATCGAGCGCGCCCGGGCCGGGACGCAGGACGGCCCCGGAGCGCGCTCCGGGGCCGGGGTGGTGCAGGGGCCGAGCGACTTCTAGAGCATCGACGCCCAGAGCATCGACGCCTAGAGCGCCGCGGCCTTCTTGGCGATGGCCGACTTGCGGTTGGCCGCCTGGTTCTTGTGGATGACGCCCTTGCTCACGGCCTTGTCGAGCGCCCGCGAGGCGGCGCGCTCGAGCGCGAGCGCCTGGTCCTTGTCGCCCGCGTCCGCGGCTTCACGGAACTTGCGCACCGACGTCTTGAGCGAGCTCTTGACCGCCTTGTTGCGCAGGCGGGCCTTCTCGTTCGTCTTGTTGCGCTTGATCTGGCTCTTGATGTTGGCCATGCGAGTTCCGTCTGTCCGATCAGGTGGGGCGCCGGCTCGAGCGGGCCCGGGGAGCCTTCCAGCCGCGGGAGGTGTCCACGCAGCCCGTCAAGGCTAGCAGGAGCGGTCGGGAGCGCACCGCGCACCTGGGAGACTCGACGCATGACCAGCGGGACCCAGTCGGCCAGCGCGGCGGGCAGCGGCCGTCGCACCGACCCCGCGGTCATCCGCAACTTCTGCATCATCGCCCACATCGACCACGGCAAGTCGACCCTGGCCGACCGGATGCTCGAGGTCACCGGGGTCGTCGACGCGCGGAACATGCGGGCCCAGTACCTCGACAAGATGGACCTGGAGCGCGAGCGCGGGATCACGATCAAGGCGCAGAACGTCCGGCTTCCCTGGCAGTCGCGCCTCGACGGCCGCGACTACGTGCTGCACCTCATCGACACCCCGGGCCACGTCGACTTCACCTACGAGGTGAGCCGCTCGCTCGCCGCCTGCGAGGGCGCGGTCCTGCTGGTCGACGCCGCCCAAGGCATCGAGGCGCAGACCCTCGCCAACCTCTACCTGGCGCTCGAGAACGACCTTCAGATCGTCCCGGTGCTGAACAAGATCGACCTGCCCGCGGCCCAGCCCGACAAGTACGCCGCGGAGCTCGCCTCGATCATCGGCTGCGACCCCGACGACGTGCTGCGCATCAGCGCGAAGACCGGCGCCGGCGTCACCGACCTGCTCGACGTCGTCTGCCGCGACGTGCCCGCACCGGTCGGCGATCCCGACGCGCCGGCCCGCGCCATGATCTTCGACTCGGTCTACGACGCCTACCGCGGAGTCATCACCTACGTGCGGGTCGTCGACGGCCAGCTCACCACGCGCGACCGCGCGCTGATGATGTCGACGAAGGCGACGCACGACGTGCTCGAGGTCGGTGTCATCTCGCCCGAGCAGGTGCCCACCGCGTCGCTCGGCGTCGGCGAGGTCGGCTACGTCATCCCCGGTGTGAAGAACGTGCGCGAGGCGCGCGTGGGCGACACGATCACCACCGCGTCGAAGCCGGCGAAGGAACCGCTCGGCGGCTACCGCGACCCGAAGCCCATGGTGTGGAGCGGCCTCTACCCGGTCGACGGCTCGGACTACCCGAACCTGCGCGACGCGCTCGACAAGCTGCGCCTCAACGACGCCGCGCTCGTCTACGAGCCGGAGACGTCCGCGGCGCTCGGGTTCGGCTTCCGGTGCGGCTTCCTCGGCCTGCTGCACATGGAGATCGTGCGCGAGCGGCTCGAGCGCGAGTTCGACCTGACGCTCATCTCGACGGCCCCGAACGTGAGCTACCGCGTGAAGCTCGAGAACGGCGAGGAGCGCGAGGTGCACAACCCCAGCGACTGGCCGGGCGGCAAGGTCGCGGAGGTGTGGGAGCCGGTCGTCGCGTCGATGGTGCTGCTGCCCAGCGAGTACGTCGGCACCGTCATGGAGCTCTGCCAGAGCCGCCGCGGCGTGATGAAGGCGATGGACTACCTGTCCGAGGACCGCGTCGAGCTGCGCTACACGCTGCCGCTGGCCGAGATCATCTTCGACTTCTTCGACCAGCTGAAATCACGCACGCGCGGCTACGCGTCGCTCGACTACGAGCCGGCCGGTGAGCAGACCGCCGAGCTCGTGAAGGTGGACATCCTGCTGCACGGCGAGACCGTCGACGCCTTCAGCTCGATCGTGCACAAGGACAAGGCGCTCGCGTACGGCATCGCCATGACGTCGAAGCTGCGCGAGCTCATCCCGCGGCAGCAGTTCGAGGTGCCCATCCAGGCAGCCATCGGCACGAAGATCATCGCCCGCGAGAACATCCGCGCGATCCGCAAGGACGTGCTCGCCAAGTGCTACGGCGGTGACATCACCCGCAAGCGCAAGCTCCTCGAGAAGCAGAAGGAGGGCAAGCGCCGCATGAAGATGGTGGGGCGCGTCGAGGTGCCGCAGGAGGCGTTCATCGCCGCGCTGTCGACCAACACGGAGAAGTGACGCCGCATCCGGACCGACACTCCGGTATCAATGGGGCACTTGCCGCATGACCCCCGGAGGTTCCCCATGAAGCTGCGCACCCGTCTCGGCCCTCGCGTGATCGCCGCGCTCGCCGTAGGCGCCGGGCTCGCCCTGTCCGTGCCCGCCGGGCAGGCCGCGCCGCGCGACGGCGCATCCGAGGTCTACGTCATCCGCAACGGCGGCACGCCCTGCGCCGCGCTGTCGAAGACGCTGCACGGCTCGATCATCGGGATGGACCACCGGCTCGTGAACGCGATGATCAGCATGGACATCCAGGACGCGACCGGGCGCGTGATCGACGGCAACGGCTGCGTCGGCTCCTCCGGCTACGGCCTGTCGGTGCACGTGAACTACTCGGTGCCGTCCAACGGAGCGGTGCCCGGCCGGTCCGAGGCCGACGGCGCGGTCACGCAGTGGTCGGTGACGCTCCCCTCGGACGCGGCGAAGGTCTACATCGAGGTCTACCCGCAGCGCCGCTCCAGCGACCCCAAGTACGGCGGCACCGACAAGTCGCACTACGGGTTCGCCGAGCGGCCCGGCCTCAAGATCGGGGCGAGCGGCGCGACCGTGAAGCTCGCGCTGCCGGTGGCCAGCTGCTCGCTGCCGCACGGTGCCGGCACCCTGACCGGCCGCTTCCTCTCCGGTGGCCGCGTCGTGCGGGGCGTGCGCGTGAGCGCGTTCAGCGAGGCCACGCCGCCGTCGGACCCGGTGGCATCGGGGCCGCTCGGCTTCGGCATCTGGAACGGCAGCGCGGGCCAGTACCGCATGCCGCTGCTGGCGTCCGGCTCCGGCAAGGGCCAGCCCTACACGTTGATCGCGCGCCTGGCCGACGGCCGTTCCAAGACCTTCGTCATGAAGGCCCGGGGCGTGGTCAAGACCGGCGTGAGGCCGTGCAAGGTCACGACGTTCGACCTGAGCTTCTGACGCGCCGGTCCGCGCACACGTCCCCGAGCAGCACCGGCGTGGCCTGACCAGCGGGGGAGGGGACCCCGCCGGTCAGGCGTGCACGCGGGCGGCCTTGCGGCCGCAGGTGCCCCAGTCAGCCCAGCTGCCGCGGCGGTCGTGCAGGCGCGCGGCGGCGGCGTCCTGGACGGCGTTGGACGCGTGGTTCGGCATGCCCTTGTAGCCCAGGCTGTGCCAGGTGGACGGCAGGAACTGGTAGGCGCCGTAGTAGCCGTTGCCGGTGTTGATCGAGTAGCGGCCGCCCGACTCGCACATCCGCAGCGCCTGCAGCGCCTTGGACAGGGTCCGGACGCGGCTCCACTGGTGCGGCGTGACACCCGCGGGCGTCGACGACGAGTGAGCGGCGGCGGGCTTCGAGCTCGACGAGCTCGACGTGCCGGACGACGGGGTGGCGGCCGAGGCCGCCGGGGCGGTCACGATCGACAGGCCGAGCAGAGCCGGCACGGCCGTGCTGAGCACAGCCGTGCTGACGCCATGGAGGGCACGCACGCAGGGACTCCCGGACGCCTGCGAGGTGAGCTGTCGGGTTCGGACGCGGGAAAGGTCGCCCGGCCGGCTCGCGCCGGCTTCACCCCTAGGACCGCCTCCCGTCGTGCTGACCGGGTCGAGATGCGGCCCGCCTGTGGTTCCCCCACTCCCGTCCTTGGGGTCGTACGCCGCGCGGCCGGGGACGGGATTGGGCGTCCGGCCGAGCAGGGCCCCACGGGTGCGGAGCCGTGGCGGACGCTAGCAGCCCCCGTGCACAAGTGATCAAGAGCTGTGTGACGGCGATTTCACACCGCGGCGACCTCGAGCCCCACTGGTCCCACAGGCCTCACCCGTCCCACGGCCTGGACGAAGAGCGCGGCGACCACGGCGAGGCCGCCGGCGACCGCGAACGCGAGGGTGTAGCTGCCCTCCGCGCCCCGGACCGCACCGGCCGCCCAGGCGGCGACGGCCGCGCCGAGCTGGTGGCTGGCGAAGACCCAGCCGAACACCACGCCGGCCCGTTCCGGGCCGAACGCCCGGGCGCACAGCGCCACCGTGGGCGGCACGGTGGCGACCCAGTCGAGCCCGTAGAACAGCGCGAACGGCAGCAGGCCCGCGTGGTGGCCCTGGCCGAGCGCGCTCGGTAGCAGGATCAGCGAGAGGCCGCGCAGGCCGTAGTACCAGAACAGCAGGCGCCGCGGCTCGATCCGGTCGGTCAGCCAGCCGCTGGCCATCGTCCCGGCCACGTCGAACACACCCATGAGCGCGAGCAGGCCCGCCGCGGTGGTCTCCGGGATGCCGTGGTCGACGCAGGCCGGGATGAGGTGGGTGCCGATGAGGCCGTTCGTGGTGGCTCCGCAGATCGCGAACGAGCCCGCGAGCAGCCAGAAGTCCTTGCTCCGCACCGCGATCCGCAGGCCGTCGAACGCCGCGGCGATGGGGTTGCCAGCCGCCCCCGCAGGCGCGTCGTCCTCCGTGGCGCCGTAGGCGCGCAGGCCGATGTCCTCCGGGCGGTCGCGCATGAGGAGGGCCACGAGCGGCCACACGAGCAGCGCTCCTCCGGCGACCGCGATGGAGGCCGACCGCCAGCCGTGCTCCTTCACCAGCCAGGCGAGCAGCGGCAGGAACGCGAGCTGCCCCGTGGCGCTCGCCGCCGTGAGCGTGCCGGTGACCAGGCCGCGCCGCGCGACGAACCATCGTGTGGCGACCGTTGCCGCCAGCACCGTCGCCATGCAGCCCGTGCCGGTCCCGACCACCACGCCCCAGAGCAGGTAGAGCTGCCAGGGCGCGTTGATGCGCGCAGTCAGCGCCGATCCGGCCGCGACGAGCATCAGAGCGATGAGCACCACGCGCCGGATGCCGAACCGCTGCATCAGCGCGGCGGCGAACGGCCCGGCCAGGCCGAAGAGCACGAGGTTGATCGAGACGGCCACGCCGATCGTCGCCCGGCTCCAGCCGAACTGGTCCTGCAGCGGCACGATGAGCACGCCGGGCGCGGAGCGGAAGCCGCTGGCGCCCATGAGCGTCACGAAGGTCACGGCGGCGACGATCCAGGCGTAGTGGCGGCCGACCTTGGCCGGTGCGGCCGGGTCGGTCGCCGGTGCTGTCACACCGTCCATCACACCGGAGAAGGTCCGCGGAAGTCGATCACATTCCCGGGCGGCCCCGAGATGTGGCAAGACCGCTGGCCGAAAGGGCGTGCGCGGCAGCGATTAGCGTCACGTCTCGTGGGCATCCGCAGCGGCCTCGCGAACAAACGGCTGCTGCTCACCGGCACCACCGGCTTCGTCGGGGAGGCCCTGCTCGAGCGGATCCTCTCCGAGCTCCCGGACACCCGGGTCGTGCTGGTCGTGCGCCCGCAGGGCAGGAAGAGCGCCCGTGCGCGCGTCGAGGAGCAGCTCCGCACGAAGAGCGCGTTCGCCGGGCTGCGCACGCGGCTCGGTGACGACGCGCTCGTCGCCCTCCTCGACTCGCACGTGGACGTCATCGAGGGCGACCTCGGTGCGCCGCTGCCCGCGCTGCCGTCCGACCTCGACGTCGTCATCCACTGCGCCGGCGAGGTCACGTTCGACATGGCCATCGACGAGGCGTTCCGCGCGAACCTCCTCGGCGCGCAGAGCCTGCTCGACGCCGTGCGCGCCTCCGGGTCGACACCGCACTGGCTGCACGTCTCCACCGCGTACGTCGCCGGCCTGACGTCGGGCTGGGTGCCGGAGGCGCGGCACGCACACGAGGTCGACTGGCGGGCGGAGTGCGCCGCAGGCCTCGCGCTGCGCGACCGCGTCGATCTCGACAGCCGCGTGCCCGGCGTGCTCGGGCCGCTGCTCGACGAGGCGCGCGCGGCACAGGGCCGGGCCGGTTCGAAGGGCGTCGCCGACGAGGCCGAGCGGCTGCGCAAGCGGTGGGTGCACAAGCGCCTGGTCGAAGCCGGCTTGCAGCGCGCTCAGAGCCTCGGCTGGACCGACGCCTACACGTTCACCAAGGCGCTCACGGAGCGCATGACCGAAGAGCTCTGCGCCGACTGGGGCGTGCCGCTCACCGTCGTGCGCCCGACCATCGTCGAGAGCGCGCTCACCACGCCGCACCCCGGCTGGATCGAGGGCTTCAAGGTCGCCGAGCCGATCATCCTGGCCTACGGGCGCGGTCAGCTGCCCGACTTCCCGGCCGCGCCGGACACGGCGATGGACATCGTCCCCGTCGACATCCTCGTCGCGGCGATGCTCGCGGCCGCGGCGACGCCCCCCGCCGTCGACGCGCCCGCGTACTACCAGGTGGGGTCGAGCGCGCGGAACCCCCTGCGGTTCCTTCAGCTGTACACGAGCGTGCGCCACTACTTCCAGCAGCACCCCATGCCCAAGCGCGAGCGCGGCACCGCGGGCGTGCCCACGTGGCAGTTCGCGAGCGAAGCGTCGATCGAACGCAAGCTGCAGCTCGCCGAGCGCGGGCAGCGGTGGGCCGAGAAGGCCGTCGGTGCGCTGCCGCAGAGCGACCGGTCGCGGTCGTTGGTCAACAAGGTCGACGCGCAGGCCAGCGGGCTGCGCCAGGTGCGCAAGCTCGCCGACCTCTACCGCGCGTACACGCAGGCCGAGGTCGTCTACACCGACGACAACGTCGTCGCGCTGCTGCGGTCGCTCCCGGAAGCCGAGCAGCGCGACTTCCCGTTCGACGTCGCCGTCATCGACTGGCACCACTACCTCACCGAGCTGCACTGCCCGGCGGTGACGGCCGGCCTTCGGTGGCTCGATGCGATCCCGATGCCGGCGCCGAAGCCGCTGCCCGAGCTCGCCGCCCGCCCGGCCGCGACCGACGACGGTCAGGTCATCGCCGCGTTCGACCTCGACGGCACGCTCGTGAAGAGCACGGTGGTCGAGGCCTACCTCTGGACGCGCCTGGCGGATCTCGGGGGCCGCGACCGGGTGCGCGAGGTCGGAGCGGTGCTCGCGTCGCTGCCCGGCTGGATCAGGTCCGACCGCGTGAACCGCAGCGCGCTGCTGCGCTCCCTCTACCTGCGGTACGCAGGCGCCGACCTGCTCGAGCTCGAGCGGCTCGTGGACGACGACATCGCGGGTGTGGTCCTGCAACGCGTCAGCGCCGCGGCACTGCGGCGCGTCCGCGAGCACCGGGCGGCCGGTCACCGCACCGTGCTCGTCACCGGAGCGCTCGACGTGCTCACCCGTCCGCTCGCGCCGTTGTTCGACGAGATCGCCGCAGTGCATCTGATCACCGATGCGCACGGGATCGCGACGGGTCGGCTCGCGGAGCCGCCGCTCGTCGGCGAGGCGCGTGGTGCGTGGCTGCGTCGGCGCGCGGGCGTCGCGGGCTGGGACCTCTCCGCGTCCTACGCGTACGCCGACAGCCACTCCGACCTGCCGATGCTGCGGGCGGTCGGCCATCCGGTCGCGGTGAACCCCGACGCCGACCTGCTGCGCATCGCGAAGCGGGGCAGCTGGCCGGTCGAGACGTGGCCGGTGTCGAAGGCCATCCCGGCGATCCAGCTGCCCGAACGCACTGCATCGGTGTGGGGGTGATCGCGTGAAGGCCGTCGAGGTCTACCGCTCGGTGCCGCGGTACGTCGCGACCCGGGTGCTGACGCAGCGCACGCCCCTCGCGCAGGGACTGGCCCCCGTGCGCTACGTCGACCGGCGCGAGCCGTCGCTGCCCGGTGACGGCTGGGTGCGCGTGAAGCCGCTGCTCTCGGGCATCTGCGGCAGCGACCTCGCCACCGTGAGCGGCTCGTCGTCGTTCTACTTCTCACCGCTCGTCTCGATGCCGTTCACCCCGGGCCACGAGGTGCTCGGGGAGCTCGAGGACGGCACGCGGGTCGTGCTCGACCCGGTGCTCGGCTGCGCGGCCCGCGGCCTCGACCCGTGCGCGTCGTGCGCGGCGGGTGCGACGTCGCGCTGCGACCGGGTGACGCTCGGGCACGTCTCGCCCGGCCTGCAGACCGGTTTCTGCGCCGACACCGGCGGCGGGTGGTCCGGCGGTCTGGTCGCGCACACCTCGCAGCTGCACGTCGTTCCCGGCGACCTGCCCGACGAGCGGGCTGTGCTGGCCGAGCCGCTCGCGTGCGCGGTGCACGTCGCGCGGCGCAGCGGCATCGAGAAGGACCAGAGCGTGCTCGTCGTCGGAGCGGGCGCCGTCGGCCTGCTCACGCTGCTCACCGTGCGCGCGCTCACGCCGGCCGGCCGCATCACCGCTGTCGCGAAGCACCCGAAGCAGACCGCGCTCGCCCGCGAGCTCGGCGCCGACGAGGTCGTGGGGCCGTCGGCGGTCGTGCGGGGCATCCGGCGCAGCACCCGCGCGGTCGTCGTCAGCCCGGAGCGCGGTCGCGACTACCTGCTCGGCGGCGTCGACGTGTCCATCGAGTGCTCGGGCAGCTCCACCGGGCTCGACACCGCGGTGCGCACCACGCGCGCCGGTGGCCGCGTGGTCCTCGCGGGGCTGCCGACGAGCGGTGTCGACCTGACGCCGGTCTGGTACCGCGAGCTCGAGGTCGTCGGCGCCTACGCCACGCACGCCGGAGACTTCGCGACCGCGCTCGAGCTGCTCAGCGACGAGCGCCTCTCCGGCCTGACGACGTCGTTCCACCCCCTCACGCGCTGGCGTGAGGCGATCGACGAGGCGGCCTCCGCGGGCCGGCTCGGACTGGCGAAGGTCGGCTTCGACCTGCGTGACGGTGAAAGAGGTGCCGCGTGACCCGACCAGGCTTCGTGCTGGAGGTGGACGAGCGCACGCCGCCGCTGCTCGTGCACTCCGGTGAGAGCTTCCGCCTCGAGCGCTTCCCGCTCGGGACCCGGGTCATCTACCCCGCCGAGTCGCTGCCCGCGCTGCCTGACGTGCCCGCCGCCATCGCCGACGCGCTCGACAACCCGCTCGGCGACTCCAAGCCGTTGCGCGAGCTGCTGTTCTCCGGCATGCGCCTCACCATCGCGTTCGACGACATCAGCCTGCCCCTGCCGCCGATGCGCACGCCGGACATCCGCCAGCAGGTCATCGAGCAGGTGCTCGAGCTGGCCGCACGCGCGGGTGTCGACGACGTGCAGCTCATCAGTGCGAACGCGCTGCACCGCCGGCTGACCGCCGGCGAGCTCAAGCGCATCGTGGGGGAGCGGGTCTTCCGCTCGTTCTACCCCGAGGCGCTCGTGAACTTCGACGCCGAGGACCGCGACAACCTCACGCACCTCGGGGTCACGCCGCACGGCGAGGACGTCGAGATCAGCAAGCGCGCCGCGGAGAGCGACCTCCTCGTCTACGTCAACGTGAACCTCGTCGCGATGGACGGCGGCCACAAGTCCACATCGATCGGCCTCGCGTCCTACAACTCACTGCGACACCACCACAACCCGCACACGATGACGCACTCGCGGTCCTTCATGGACCCGCGGCACTCCGAGATGCACAAGTCCGCATGGCGCATGGGCAAGGTGCTGCAGAGCAACGTCAAGGTCTTCCAGATCGAGACCACGTTGAACAACGCCGCGTTCCCGTCGCAGTACGGCTTCCTCACCAAGCGCGAGTGGGAGTGGTCGGTCAAGGACCAGGCCATGGCGGTCGGGATGTCCAAGAGCATCGACCGGCTGCCGGCGCAGCTGCGCCGCAAGGTCTTCCGCGACATCGTGGCCGACTACGGCGTCACCAGCGTGCAGGCGGGCGAGATCGAACCCGTGCACGAGCGCACGTTGCAGCACGTGCATCGCCAGCAGCTCGTCGAGGTCGAGGGTCAGACCGACGTGGTGGTGTTCGGCTTGCCCTACATAGGCCCGTACAACGTCAACAGCGTCATGAACCCGATCCTCACGATGTGCCTCGGGCTCGGCTACTTCTTCAACATGTACCGGAACAAGCCGCTCGTCCGGAAGGACGGCGCGATCATCCTGTTCCACCCCACGCCGTGGGAGTTCAGCCAGCTGCACCACCCGAGCTACGTCGACTTCTTCGAGGAGGTGCTCACCGCGACCACCGATCCGGCGGTCATGAGCGAGCGCTTCGAGAAGCAGTACGCCGAGGACGAGTGGTACCGCCACCTGTACCGGACGAGCCACGCGTACCACGGCGTGCACCCGTTCTACATGTGGTACTGGGGCGCGCACGCGCTCGACCACGTGCAAGACGTCATCTACGTCGGTGCGGACCGGAAGTCCGTGGAGCGCATGGGCTTCCGCACCGCGTCGTCGTTGCGGGACGCGCTCGCGATGGCGAGCGGCAGCGTCGGCAGCGACCCCTCGATCACGTACCTCCACTCGCCGCCGCACATCCTCGCGGACGTGCGATGAGCGCGGCGTCATGAGGAGCACGGCGTCATGAAGAGCACCGTCGCGCAGCTCGCGCGCGACTTCCGCTGGGGCCACCGCCCGGCGGTCCCGCGCGACGCGGTGCCGCACATCAAGGCGGCGAAGGCGACCGAGTTCCCCACCGCGTGGGCGCGCACGCCCGCGGCGCGGGCCTTCCGCACGGTCGCGCAGGACGTCGGGCTCGCCGCGCTCATCAAGGCCGAGGTGAAGCTCGTCGTCACCGGCCGCGACCGGCTGGCTGCGCTGGGCGAGCAGCCGTGCGTCATCGTCTGCAACCACAGCTCGCACCTGGACACGGCCGCGCTGATCTGCGCGCTGCCGCCGGAGTGGCGCCGGCGCACCGCGGTCGCGGCGGCGGCGGACTACTTCTTCGATGCGTGGTGGCGTGCGGTCGGCACCGCGCTGGTGTTCGGCACCGTGCCCATCGAGCGGCGCGGCGGCGTGCCGTCGCAGAAGCCGGGCGAGCTGCTGGACGACGGCTGGAACGTCGTGGTCTTCCCCGAGGGGACGCGTTCACCGGACGGCTGGATGCACGAGTGGAAGACCGGCGCCGCCCGGCTCGCCATCGACCACGGCGTGCCGGTGCTGCCGGTGGCGATCCGCGGTACGTTCGCCGCGATGCCGCGCGGGCGCTCGTGGCCCAAGCCGGGCCGCCCGCCCGTGCACATCCGGTTCGGCCGTCCGCTCGCACCGGGCCGCGACGAGGACCCGAAGGCGCTGCTCGGCCGGATGCGCGAGGAGCTGGCCCGGGTCGTCGACGAGGACACGTCCGGCTGGTACGCGTCGCTGCGCAAGCAGGCCGAGGGCCGGACGCCCGACCCCGCCGGCCCCGAAGCGTCCCGGTGGCGCCGCACCTGGGACGCCAGCGCGCCCCCGGTCAAGCTCGACCGAGGGCGCGTCTGGAAGTAGGTGCGGGGCCCCAGGGGGGGATGAGGCCCCGCACGTCTGGCTGTGGCTGGGGAGAGGGGATCACCTCAGCCAAGGAGAAGTCAGCTCAGGCCGAGGTAGCGCGAGCAGGCCGGCCACGGCTGCCAGCCGCGCTGCGCGTGCAGGCGGACGACGGCCTGGTCCTGCTTCCACGCCGGAGCGTCCGACGCGACGCCCGCGTAGCCGAGGCCGCGCCAGGTGCCGTAGTCGAACTGGTAGGCGCCGTAGAAGCCGTTGCCGGTGTTGGTGCGGTAGTTGCCACCCGACTCGCAGCCGCGCAGCGCGCGCATCGGCTTCACCATCGACGCCGGGACGACGAAGTGGTGGGCCTTGCGCGCGTGCCGGCGCTTGGCCTTGTGACGGGTCGCCGGCTTGGCGGCGGGCTTGGCAGCAGGCGCCGCCGCGGTGGTGCTCGCGGCGTTCGTCGTCGCTGCGGTGTGGGTTGCCCCGAACGCGTCGGCCGGCGAGACCGTCAGCGCTGCCGCTGACAGGGCCGCGGCCGCCGCGAGCGACGGGCGGATGCGGGCGCGCAGAGGCGCGCCGGTGTTCCGGTGCACAGCAGATCTCCCGCACGCCTGCGAGGTGAGCTGTCGGGTTCGGGCTGGGATTCGCCCGGCCACATCTGTGGCTTCACCCCGAGGCTCGCAACCTTCGCGAGCCGGGAAGTGGTTCCCCCGCTCCCGCCCCCTGGGTCGTGATGGCTGGCGCCCTGGGACGGGACTCGGCGAGCGGGGCCAGCCGCACCGGCCACTTCGCCGGTACGGGAACGACGCTAGCCCGCAGCAAGCACCCCCGGGCAAGCGGTGGAGATCAGGTTCACAGACGCCGTGTGACAACCGTCACACTCGGGTCGAAGAACGCGCCGGAAACGTGTCATCCACAGGTCGCGCAGACTCTGTGGATGCCGTCCGCACTGCCTGCCGGCGACCCGGCGCCGGCCGACGGCCGCCTCCCGCCGAGCGCGCTCGAGAACGCGGCTGGGCGCGAGCTCGGCGTGTACGTGCACGTGCCGTTCTGCGCCACGCGCTGCGGCTACTGCGACTTCAACACCTACACCGCCGGCGAGCTCGGTGACTCGTCGCCGACGTCGTACGTCGACGCCGCGATCGCCGAGCTGCGCACCGCCGCGCGCACGCTCGCTGCTGCCCCGCGAGCAGCGTCGACGGTGTTCTTCGGAGGTGGCACGCCGACGTTGCTGCCGCCGCGTGAGCTCGCGCGTCTGCTCGACGCCGTGCGCGAACACATCGGCCTCGCGGCCGACGCGGAGGTGACCACCGAGGCGAACCCGGAGTCGGTGTCCCGCAGCACGTTCGACGAGCTGCGGGCAGCCGGCTTCACGCGCATCAGCCTCGGGATGCAGAGCGCGGTGCCGCACGTGCTCGCGACGCTCGATCGCGCCCATGCACCGAACCGCGCGGTCGACGCAGCGCGCGAAGCGGTCGCCGCGGGCTTCGACCACGTGAGCCTCGACCTCATCTACGGCACGCCCGGTGAGAGCGATGGCGATTGGCGCGCATCACTCGAGACCGCGCTGACGGCACCCATCGATCACCTGTCGGCGTACGCGCTCGTCGTCGAGGACGGCACCGCGCTGGCGCGCAAGGTCGCGCGCGGCGACGTGATGGCGGTCGACGACGACGTGCTCGCCGCTCGCTACGAGCAGGCGGAGGCGCTGCTGTCCGCCGCTGGGCTGCACTGGTACGAGGTGTCGAACTGGGCGCGCGACGTCACCGCGGAGTCGCGGCACAACCGCCTGTACTGGCAGGACGCGGACTGGTGGGGGATCGGGCCGGGAGCGCACAGCCACGTCGGCGGCGTGCGCTGGTGGAACGTGAAGCACCCCGCCGCCTACGTGGCGCGCCTGTCCGAAGGGGCCTCGCCCGCTGCGGCGCGTGAGCTGCTCGACGACGACGCGCGCCGTCTCGAGGCCGTGCTGCTCGGGATCCGGGTGCGCGAAGGTCTTCCGCTCGACGGCCTCGATCCCGACGCGGTGGCCGAGCTCGCCCGAGAAGGCCTGGTGGCCGGCGACTTCCGCGCCACGGGTCGGGTGGTGCTCACGCTGCGCGGTCGCCTCCTCGCCGACGCCGTGACGCGTGCGCTGACCTAGTTCAGCCGGGGGTCCGCGAGCCAGGTCGCGGCGTAGGACATCGGTGGGCCCTCACGGCGCAGCACGGTCGACCACAGCAGCTCCGGCGTCGCGGTGAACAGGTCGCCCGGGCGCGGGCGGGCGGTCCACCACGCGCCCTCGGCGATCTCTCCTTCGAGCTGGCCCGGGCCCCATCCGGAGTAGCCGCGGAAGATGCGCACCGGCTCCGGGAGGTCGGGCGGATCCTCGGAGTCGACGACGGTCCATGCGCACAGCCCGTCGCCCCGGGCGGGCGACAGGGCCATCGTCACCTCGTCCTGCACCGGCCCGCCTCCGAACACGCGCGCCGGCTCGGCGACCGACAGCGCGAGGCGCGGGACCTCGTCGGCGACCGGGACGTCAGTCGGCCGGTTGAGCACGACACCGATCGCGCCGTGGTCGTCGTGATCCACGAGCAGCACGACGGTGCGCAGGAAGTTCGGGTCGCCGAGCATCGGTGTCGCCACCAGCAGCTGACCGGTCAGCGTGAGGATGCCGTAGATGTCCCGCGGTTCGGACATGTCACCGACCCGCCGCGTAGCCCAGGCCGCCGCGCGGGTTCGCACCCGCCCGCAGCCACCCGCCGACCGGACGGTCGTCGGCGACGGCGGACAGCCGGCCGAGCGACCACGACGGCATCGGGTCGACGGCGTGCCCGCGCCGACGCAGGTCGTCGAGAACATCTGTGCCGTAGCGCTTCTCGATGGCCAGGTAGCCCGGCCGGGCGAGCCGCGGCCAGAACGAGCTCGGCATGTGGTCGTTGTGGAACGCGGGCGCGTCGATCGCCTGCTGCAGGCCCATGCCCTCGAGCGCGACGCGCAGGAAGAACGACAGCGACCACTGGTCCTGCTGGTCTCCGCCGGGTGTGCCCCAGCCGAGGCGGCGGCCGTCCTCGTGCACGGCGAGCGACGGCGTGAGCGTGGTGCGTGGCCGGCGCCCGGGCCGCAGCGCGGACGCCGACCTCTCGTCGAGCCACGTCATCTGCGCCCGCGACCCGAGGCAGAACCCGAGTGCGGGGATCGTCGGCGAGCTCTGCAGCCAGCCGCCGCTCGGTGTCGCGCTGATCATCAGCCCGTCGCGGTCGACGGTGTCGAGGTGCACGGTGTCACCGCGGCCGACCGCTTCGCGCCGGGACGGTTCGCCGGTCGTCACATCGGCGCCGGGAGCGTGCGAGCGGGCCGGATCGATGCGGTGGTCGGGGTCCAGCGGGTCGGAGCGGCCGGAGCCGGGGAACAGCCCGTAGCTCGGGAGGTGCGGAGCGCGACCGTCGGGGGAGCCGGGGCGCAGCTCGTCGCTCGCCTGCTCCTCGTCGATCAGTGCGGCGCGGTCCCGCGCGTAGGCGTCCGACAGCAAGGTCGGGACCGGCACGTCGACCGCGTCCGGATCGCCGTACCAGGCCTCGCGGTCGGCGAACGCGAGCTTGCTGACCTCGGTGACGAGGTGCACGTGCTCGGCGGTGTCGCTCGGCGGGAGGTCGCCGAGCGCCGCGAGGAGCGCCAGCTGCTGCAGCATCACGGGGCCCTGCCCCCAGCTCTGCGTCTTGTGCACCGTCCAGCCGGCGTGCCGGAGCGTCACCGGGTCCTCGACCGTCGCCCGCCACGACACGAGGTCGTCACCGCCGAGCAGGCCGTCGTGCTGCCGGCTGAACGCATCGATCGCGGTGGCGACCGCGCCTTCGTAGAAGAAGCGACGGGCCGCCTCGATGCCCGCCTCCCGCGTCGGCGTGCTGTCGGCGATGTCGCTCACCGCGCGCCACGTCGCGGCGAGCCCCGGCAGCCGCCACCGCTCACCGGCCTTCGGTGCCGTGCCGTCGGGGTGCAGCCAGGTGCGCGCCGACGACGGCCACTCGCCCTGCAGGTAGCCGGACAGCGCGTCGAGCGATCCCGCGACGCCGGGGGAGATGGGGAACCCGTGCTCGCACAGGTCGAGCGCCGGCGTGAGCACCTCCGACAGCGGCAGCCGCCCCCACCGCTCCAGCAGCAGGAGCCAGCCCCCGAAGGCGCCCGGCACCACGGCCGCGAGCAGCCCCTGCCCGGGCACGAGGTCGAGCCCGCGCCGGCGGTACTCCTCGATCGTCGCCGCCCTCGGCACCGGGCCCTGTCCGCACAGCACGTGCACGCCGCCGCCGGGCTCCGACACGATCGCCGGCAGGTCGCCGCCGGGACCGCACATGTGCGGCTCGACGACCTGCAGCACGAAGCCGGTCGCGGCCGCGGCGTCCGCTGCCGTGCCGCCGCGCTCGAGCATCGCCATCCCGGCCGCCGTCGCCAGCCAGTGCGTCGACGCCACCATGCCGTGCAGGCCGAGGATCTCCGGCCGGGCCGGGCTCAGCTGCACCACGTCGTCAGGTCTAGCAGCGGGTCAGGTCCGGCAAGGTTCGCGGGGCGTCACTTCGGCAGGGCCTCGACCTGCTCCTTGAGCAGCTCGCCGGAGTGGCTGATCTGGTTGCGGATGATCGGCTCCATGCCCTTGCCGAGGGTGCGCCCGACGATGCCGCCCGGCAGCTCGAGGTCGATGTCGAGCACGAAGCGGGTCTTGCCGCCGCCGGCGTCCTCGAGCGTGTAGGAGCCCGCCTGCTTCACGCCCTTGCGCGGTTCCCACGCGATCAGGTGGTCCTGCTCCCACCGCGTGATCTCGAGCGTCGCCTCGAGCGTGGTGGGCCCGACCCCGATCTTGGCCTGGAACGTCGACCCGAGGCCCTGGGTCTTGTCGCCGACCGGCTTCCAGTCCTTCATGCCCGCGACCCACTTGGTGGCGGTCGTGTAGTCGTCGATGTAGGCGAACACGGTGCTCACCGGGGCATCGATCTCGATCTCGCTGTGCACCTGGACCATGACCTCACCCTGCCACTGACGCGGGCGTCCGACGGATCTTCCGGGCCTCCATCCAGGTAGGATTGGCACTCACCGGGTACGAGTGCCAGCCCGCGGACGAGGAGGCGATGCCGTGCAGGAGGACCGTCGGTTCGACGTCCTGCGCGCGATCGTCGAGGACTTCGTCGCCACGCAGGAGCCGGTCGGCTCGAAGGCGCTCGCCCAGCGCCACGGCCTCGGGGTGAGCCCGGCCACCGTGCGCAACGACATGGCCGTGCTCGAGGAGGAGGGCTACATCACCCAGCCGCACACCAGCGCGGGCCGCATCCCCACCGACCGCGGCTACCGGGTCTTCGTCGACCGGCTCGCCCAGGCGAAGCCGCTCTCGGCCGCCGAGAGGCGCGCCATCACCACGTTCCTCGAAGGCGCGGTCGATCTCGACGACGTCGTGCACCGCTCGGTGCGGCTGCTCGCCACCCTGACCCACCAGGTGGCGGTGGTGCAGTACCCGTCGCTCACGCGCTCGCGCGTGCGCCACCTCGAGCTCGTGGTGCTCGACGCCCGCCGGCTGCTCGTCGTGCTCATCACCGACACCGGTCGCGTCGAGCAGCGCACCGTCGAGCTGCCGTCGGCCGTCGACGAGGAATCGGTGGGCGAGCTGCGGGCCTTCCTCAACACGCGCCTCGCCGGGCTCCACCTCGCCGACGCGTCCGCGGCGGCGGCAGACATGCCGGACACCGCGCCGCAGCAGCTGCGGCCGCTGCTGTCGGTCGTGCTCGCCACGGTGCTCGAGACCGTGGTCGAGCAGCCCGACGAGCGGGTCATCGTCGCGGGTGCGTCCAACCTCATGCGCAACCCGGCGGACTTCCCGACGACGATCGGCCCGGTGCTCGACGCGCTCGAGGAGCAGGTGGTCCTGCTGCGCCTGCTCGGCGAGGTGAGCTCGGACGCCGTGACGGTGCGCATCGGCGGCGAGAACGACGTCGCGCCGCTGCAGACGGCCAGCGTCGTCGCCGCCGGCTACACGGCGCTGGCCGCGGGCCAGCCTCTCGGTGGCCTCGGCGTCGTCGGCCCGACCCGCATGGACTACCCCGGCACGATCGCCGCGGTGCGCGCCGTCGCGCGCTACGTCGGCCAGGTGCTGGGCGAGAGCTGACCGATGGCCACCGACTACTACGCCGAGCTCGGCGTCGACCGCAACGCGACCGACGCCGACATCAAGAAGGCCTACCGCAAGCTCGCCCGCGAGCTGCACCCCGACGTCAACCCGGACCCGGGCGCGCAGGAGCGCTTCAAGCGCATCAGCGCTGCGTACGAGGTGCTGACCGATCCGGAGAAGCGCCGCATCGTCGACCTCGGCGGTGACCCGCTCGCGCCCGGCGGTGGCGGCGGTGGCTCCCCGTTCGGTGGCGCGGGCTTCAACGTCGGCGACATCTTCGACGCGTTCTTCGGCGGCGGCACGGGCGGCGGGCGCGGCCCGCAGCCGCGCAAGCGCGCGGGCAACGACGCGCTCATCGGCATGGAGCTCGACCTGTCCGAAGCCGCGTTCGGCGTCGAGAAGCCGCTGACGCTCGACACGGCGGTGCTCTGCGAGACGTGCGCCGGCGAGGGCACCGCGCCGGGCACGCACGTCGACACCTGCCCGCAGTGCCAGGGCCGCGGCGAGGTGCAGACGGTCGCCCGCACGCTGCTCGGTCAGGTCATGACCACCCGGGCGTGCCCGCGCTGCGGCGGCACCGGCACCGTCATCCCCACGCCGTGCGGCACCTGCGGCGGCGACGGCCGGGTGCGGGCGCGGCGCACGGTCACGGTGAAGGTGCCGGCCGGGGTCGAGGACGGCATGCGCATCCGCATGGCCGGCCAGGGCGAGGTCGGTCCCGGTGGCGGACCTGCGGGCGATGTCTACGTCGAGGTGCACGAACGCCGTCACCCGACGTTCACCCGCGACGGCGACGCCCTGCACTGCGAGCTGCACCTGCCCATGACCGCGGCCGCGCTCGGCACCACCATCAAGCTCGAGACGCTCGACGGCGACGAGGACGTGCACGTGAAGCCGGGCACGCAGACCGGCACGGTGGTCACGGTGCGCGGCAAGGGGGTGCCGCGCCTGCGCAGCACCGGCCGCGGTGACCTGTACGTGCACGTCTCCGTGACGACACCGACGCACCTCGACCCCGAGCAGGAAGAGCTGCTCCGCAAGCTCGCGGCCCTGCGCGGTGAGGAGCACCCGGACGGCCAGGCCCACGACGGCGGCGGCCTGTTCGGCCGCCTGCGGGACGCGTTCACCGGCCGGTGACGCCGCCGGTCTTCCGAAGCTCGACCGCTGCGCTCGCCGAGGGCCCGCCGGGTCAGATCGTGGTGCTCGACGGCGCCGAGGGGCGGCACGCCGCCACCGTGCGGCGACTGCGCGTCGGCGAACGGGTCGACCTCGTCGACGGCGAGGGGCTCCGCGCGCACGCGACCGTGACCGCGGTCGGCAAGGACACGCTCGAGCTGCGCGTGGAGCGCCGCACCGCCGAGCCGGCACCGGCGCCGCGCCTCGTCGTGGTGCAGGCGCTGATCAAGGGCGACCGCACCGAGCTGGCCGCCGAGCTGCTCACCGAGGCAGGCGTCGACGAGATCGTCCCGTGGGCGGCCGAGCGCTGCGTGGTCCGCTGGGACGCCGCCAAGGCCGTGAAGGGCGAGCAGCGCCTCCGGGCGAGCGTGCACGAGGCGGCCAAGCAGGCCCGTCGGGCGCGGTGGCCGGTGGTCGCACCGCTCGCCGGCACGGCGCAGGTGGAGGAGCGGCTCCGCGCAGCCCGATCGTCGGGTGGCGCCTCCTACGTGCTGCACGAGTCCGGCGACCGCTCCCTGGCGGCGAGCAACCTTCCCGCCTCGGGGGACGTCGTGCTGGTCGTGGGACCCGAAGGCGGCATCAGCGACGCCGAGCTGAGCGTGCTCACGGGTGCCGGCGGGTCGGCGGTGCGGCTCGGACCGGAGGTGCTGCGCGCCTCGACCGCGGGGGTCGTCGCGGTGGCCGCGCTCGCCAGCCGCCTGGGCCGCTGGACCACCCCGGGAACCGGGGAGCCGGCGTGAGGCGTCCCAGTACCGTGGTGCGCGTGCTTCCCCGGGGGGTGACGGCCGCGCTCGCCTGCGCCGGAGCGGCCGGCGGCCTGCTCATCGCGGGCGTCGCGACGCTTCCCGCCGCGGCCGCCACCAACCACGTCACCCGCCACGTCGCGACCACCGCGCAGGCCCCCCGGGCCGACCCGTCGCCGTCCGGCGGAGCCGACCCGAGCAGCAGCGGCATCGTGATCCTCCCGACCACGCAGGCGCCTCCGCCCACGAGCGAGGCGGCTCCCACGAGCTCCGCTCCGACCCACAGCGTCGCCCCGACCTCGGCCGCCGCCCGCACGTCGCACCCGGTGTCCAGCGGCTCGCCCCACGCGACCGCGTCGTCGGTCCCGACCGGCACGACGCACACCAGCCGTGCGGTCACCTCGAGCACGACCGCCGCGAGCGGCGGCACGAGCAACACCAGCAGCGGCGGGTCGAACACCACCTACTACCCGCCGCCGGCCGGGCTGCCCACCGACCTCGCCGCGTCGCAGGGGCCGGTCGCGCTCGTCACTTCGAAGGCCGCCAACGGCAAGGCCGTCTTCGTCCCGCAGGCCAGCGAGGCGCCGGACCGCAAGGTCGGCCGCTTCAGCCTCAGCAGCGTGCTCGTCACGACCGTGATCGCCGCGAGCATCGTCGCCGCGCTCGGCGGCATCGGCCTGTGGCTCACCCACCGGTTCGGCACCCGGCTCTCGCAGGCGGACCAGACCCCGCTCTAGAGGTGCCAGAGTTGCGCCGTGCCCAGCGTCTTCAGCCGCATCATCGCCGGTGAGCTGCCCGGCCGCATCGTCTACTCCGACGACCAGGCCGTCGCGCTCCTCACCATCGCCCCGCTCACGCCCGGCCACACGCTCGTCGTGCCGCGCGCGGAGATCGACCATTGGATCGACCTCGACGAGCAGCTCGCCGAGCACCTCATGCGCGTCGCCCGCCGGGTGGGCCGCGGCCTGCGGGCCGTGTTCCCCGAGCGCAAGCGGGTCGGCCTCATCATCGCCGGGCTCGAGGTGCCGCACGCGCACCTGCACGTGTTCGCGTTCGACTCCGAGAGCCAGATCGACTTCGCCAAGGTCGACCCGTCGCCCGACGCCGCCGAGCAGGACCGCATCGCGGACAACCTCCGCGCGGCCATCGAAGGGGCGGCTTAGGCTTCCTGAGGACGCAGCACCCGGCTGCCGAGCGAAGGAAGCGCAACGACCACGGACTCATCTGGCCCGCTCGCGAGCTCCCGGCGCCAGGTGACGCCGCCCGAGACTGCCCCGACGGTCACGGTGACCGTCGTCGTCCCCGGCAACCACGACATGGTGAGCCTGCTCGGCCAGCGTGACGAGCTGCTCCGCGTGGTCGAGAACGCCGTCACCGCCGACGTGCACGTGCGCGGCAACGAGATCACCATCACCGGCACCCCGCAAGACGTCGAGCTCGTCGAGAGCCTCTTCACCGAGCTCGTCGCGCTGCTCGACCGCGGGGCCGTCATCACGCGTCACGACGTCACGCACGCGCTCTCCATGCTGCGGCCGGCCCCCGGTGCGGATGCGCCCGCCGAGCGGCCGGCCGAGGTGCTGACGCTCAACATCATCAGCTCGCGCGGCCGCACGATCCGTCCGAAGACGCTCAACCAGAAGCAGTACGTCGACGCGATCGACCGGAACACCATCGTGTTCGGCATCGGCCCCGCGGGCACCGGCAAGACCTACCTCGCGATGGCCAAGGCGGTCGCCGCGCTGCAGTCGAAGCTCGTCAACCGCATCATCCTCACGAGGCCGGCGGTCGAGGCGGGGGAGAACCTCGGCTTCCTGCCGGGCACGCTGTACGACAAGATCGACCCGTACCTGCGGCCGCTCTACGACGCGCTCCACGACATGATCGATCCCGAGTCGATCCCGCGCCTCATCAGCGCCGGCACCATCGAGGTCGCCCCGCTCGCCTTCATGCGCGGCCGGACGCTGAACGATGCGTTCATCATCTTGGACGAGGCGCAGAACACGACGGCCGAGCAGATGAAGATGTTCCTCACCCGGCTCGGCTTCGGGTCGAAGATCGTCGTCACCGGAGACGTGACCCAGATCGACCTGCCCGGCGGCAAGCAGTCCGGCCTGCGGGTGGTGCGCGACATCCTCGACGGCATCAGCGACGTGCACTTCGCGACGCTCACGTCGGCCGACGTCGTGCGGCACCGGCTCGTGAGCGACATCGTCGACGCGTACACCCGGTGGGACGCGGCCAAGGAAGGCGCCGGCGACTCGCGGGGCGGCGGTCCGCGCCGGACGCGGCGCTGACGAGGTGATCGGGCTCCTGTGAGCGTCTTCGTCGCCAACGAGAGCGGCGTGCCCATCGACGAGAAGGTCCTCGTCGCGCTGGCCCGCCACGCCCTCGACTCGATGGGTGTCTCCCCGCTGGCGGAGCTGTCGGTGCTCGCGGTCGACGAAGGCGCGATGACCGCGCTGCACGAGCAGTACATGGGGCTGCCCGGCCCGACGGACGTGCTCGCGTTCCCCCAGGACGACGTCATCGCCAAGGGCGTGCCCGAGGACGTCGAGGACCAGCCCGAGGCGCTGCTCGGTGACGTCGTGCTCTGCCCCGCGTACGCCGCGCGGTCAGCGCAGCAGCAAGGGCACTCGCTCGAGGTGGAGCTCGACGTGCTGCTGGTGCACGGCATCCTCCACCTGCTCGGCTACGACCACGCGGAGCCCGACGAGGAGCGCGAGATGTTCGATCGTCAGCGCGAGCTCCTGCAGTCGTGGGGCGCGGCGAGAGCGCGAGGCTGACGCGCCTTGTCCGGTGACATCGCGCTGATCGTCGTCGCGGCGCTCCTGTTGCTGTTCGCCGCGCTGCTGTCAGGGATCGAGACCGCGTTCGCGCGCGTCTCCCGCGTGCTCTGCGCCCAGCTGGTCGAGGAGGGCAAGAAGAACGCCCGCCGCCTCGCGGTCGTCGTCGACAGCTCAGGCCGCGCGCTGGGCGGGGTCGTGCTGCTGCGCGTCGTCTGCCAGGTCGGGCTCGCGGCGATCGTCGCGATCCTGCTGAGCCACCACCTGGGGCGTGGGTTCGCGTCGGTGGGGGTCACCGCCGCGGCCGTCGGCTTCGTCATGTTCGCGGTCGTCGAGGTGGGTCCGCGCACGCTCGGCCGCCAGCAGGCGGTGCCGTTCGCGCTCGGCACCGCGGGGTTCGTGCTGCTGCTCTCGCGCCTGCTCGGACCGGTCGCCCACGTGCTCGTGATGGTCGGCAACGCCGTCACTCCGGGGCCCGGCCTCCCGGACGGACCGTTCGCGTCCGAGGCGGAGCTCCGCGGCATGGTCGAGGAAGCCGAGCGCACCGGGGTCGTCGACTCCTCCGCCGGTGACATGCTCACGGGCGTCTTCGAGCTCGGCGACACGCTCGCGCGCGAGGTCATGGTGCCGCGCACCGAGATCGTGTTCATCGAGCGCGACAAGACCGTGCGCCAGGCGCTGTCGCTCGCGCTGCGCAGCGGCTTCTCACGGCTCCCCGTGGTCGGTGACGACATCGACGACATCGTGGGCGTCGTCATGCTCAAGGACCTCGTGCGCAAGGCGTTCGACGGCCGCAGCACCGGCCGGACCGCACCGCTGAAGAGCCTCATCCGCCCGGTGCCGCACGTGCCCGACTCGAAGGTGGTCGACGAGCTGCTGCGGGAGATGCAGGCGGCGCGCACGCACTTCGCGGTCGTCGTCGACGAGTACGGCGGCACGGCGGGCATCCTCACCATCGAGGACATCCTCGAAGAGATCGTCGGCGAGATCAGCGACGAGTACGACGACGACGCGGCGCCGGTGCAGGAGCTCGAGGACGGATCGCTGCGCGTGACGTCGCGGCTCCTCATCGAGGAGGTCGAGGACCTCTGCGACGTGACCCTGCCGCACGACGACGGCGTCGAGACGATCAGCGGCCTCATGGCCGACGCCCTCGGCCGCGTGCCGATCCCGGGCGCCACCGTCGAGGTCGGCGGGCTGCGCCTGACGGCGGAGCACGCGACCGGCCGGCGCAACCGCATCGACACGATCCGGATCGAACGACTGGTGGAGGACAAGACCGTGGGTGGCAAGGCGTGACCGAGCTGGAGGCCGAGGACGCGAAGCTCGTCGTGCTCGCCCGGGCAGCCCGCGGGCGCGCCTACGCGCCGCACGCGCAGGGCCGGACCGAGGGCGCCGCGGTGCGCGACACCGACGGCCGCACCTACACCGCCGCAACCGTCGAGCACGCCGACCCGGCGCTCACGACCAGCGCACTCCGGGGCGCGGTCGCCGCGGCCGCGTCCAGCGGTGCGCGGGCGTTCGAAGCCGCGGTGGTGGTGAGCGACGCAGCCGACGTGGACCCGTCCGACGCAGACGTCTTGCGCGAGTTCGGCGCAGGGGTGCCGCTGATCCTCGCCAGTGTCGACGGCGACGTGACCAGCTCCCGGACGACCTAGAGTCGGCCACGCGGCCGAGGAGCTCGTCGCGGACTACGAGCAGACCGCGTAGGCCGCGTCAGAAGCCGAGGCGCCGGAGGGCCTTGGGGTCGCGCTGCCAGTCCTTGGCGACCTTGACGTGCACGTCGAGGTGGATGCGCCGGCCGAGCAGCGCCTCGATCTCCTTGCGCGCGTTCGTCCCGACCTCCTTGAGGCGCTCGCCGCCGCGACCGACGACGATCGCGCGCTGCGTGGGGCGCTCGACGTAGAGCGTCACCCGCACGTCGAGCAGGTCCTTGCCCTCGCGCGGCAGCATCTCCTCGACCTCAGCGGCGAGGGAGTGCGGGAGCTCGTCCCGCACACCCTCG
>DASZYF010000156.1:0-5251 GCA_035545535.1 Mycobacteriales bacterium
GATGCTCGCGCGCAAGCCCGCGGGTGAGAAGGCCGAGGCCGAGCGCCCCGCGCCGGCAGCGGAGGAGACGACGCCGGCCGATGCCGTCGACGTCAGCGCCGCCGAGACGACCGCCGCCGAGACGCCCGCCGCCGAGACGCCCGCCGCCGAGACGACCGCCACGACGGAGGCGCTCCCCGAGCCGGCCGCAGCGACCGCGCCCGATGGGGCGGCCGAGCAGGCGGGCGGGGCACCCACCACCGACGAGTCCGCCCTTGCGCACGACGGAGCGACCGGGCCATGAGCGAGCCGACTGACATGCCGACCGAGAACGAGGCCGTCGAGGCCGAGCCCACCGCGGCCGAGCCCACTGATGCGGTGACCGAGGTCGCAGAGGACACGGCGGAGGAGACGGCGTCCGCGAGCGTCGGGGAGAACCCCTCGGTCGAGGCGAGCGTCGAGGTCGAGAGCCCGGGGATCGACCCGAGGGAGCTGGCCACCGACAGCGTCGCGGCCGTCGGCGACGCGGCCGACACCGCCGTCAGCGAGGAGGCCGTCGTCGAGAGCGCGGTCGTCGAGGCCGCCGCAGAGGCGTCGGCCGGTGGCGACACCCCGGCCGCGGCCGCGAGCACCGACGAGGCCGCGAGCACCGATGAGGCCGCGAGCACGGATGCGGCGGCGGCGCCGTCGGACGTCGACATCGTCGCCCTCGCCCGTCGGGCGCAGGAGCTGCAGGCCGAGTGGAACGCGGTCGGGTTCGCTGGGCGGGAGGTCGAGGCCGAGCTCGGGCCCCTGTTCCGCAAGTACCTGCAGGTCGTCTTCGACCGTCAGCGCGAGCAGGTCGGTCGTAAGATCGAGGCGCGCCGTGCGCTCGTCGCGCGGGCGAAGGAGCTCGCCGCGCGCGCCGAAGGCGCCGACGCCGGCGCGCTCAACGCGCTCATCCGCGACGCCAAGGCGCTGCAGGCCGAGTGGAAGGCCGGCGAGCCCGCCCCACGCGGCCCGGAGAACTCGGCGTGGCAGCGCTTCTCCGGTGCGCTGTCGACGATCTTCGCGATGCGGCGCGAGCTGCAGGAGTCCGCGAAGGGCGAGCGCGAGCAGATCGTGGCGCAGGTCGTGCAGCTCGGCCAGCAGAAGGACGTGTTCCGGGCCCAACGCGAGCTCGGGGCGCTCCTCACGCGCTGGCGCAAGGCCGCGCCGGTGTCCGGCCAGGCGTACGGCGAGCTGAAGGCGAAGCTCGACCAGGAGGTCGCGAAGATCCGCGAGCGGGCGGGCGTCGAGCAGGCGCGTCGGGACGCCGAGGACAAGAAGTCGCAGGCCGAGCGTGCGAAGTGGGCCGCTCGCGTCGTCAAGGAGGCCCAGCGCTCCCAGCCGCAGCGGCGTGGGCGCGATGACCGTCCGCGTCCGAGCTCGAGCGGCGGGGGCGACAACGCGCTGGCCGCGGCGCTCGCGGCCGCGACGACCGGCCGGCGCGACGAGGTCGCCCGCGACGTCGAGCGCCTCGGCCGCACCGTGCAGGACCTGCGCACCCGCCTCGCCGCGGTCGAGCAGGGCGCCGCCCCCGAGCACGCCGACCGGGTCGACACCGACCAGGGCTTCACGATCGTCGCCGCGGTCGACAAGGGTGCCGACAACCCCGTCCGCATCAGGGCCGAGCTCGAGAGGGCGGAGGCGGCGCTGGCCCGCCGCACCAGCGAGCTCGCCGAGCTCGACGCGTCCACCAAGGGCCTCGGGATCACCGCCTCGAGCTGACGGTCTAGCGTCGGAGCCGTGCGCTTCCCGACGTTCGACCTGTCCCGCGCCGGCGCCGGCCGCCTGACCAGCGACGACCTCGCATGACCGACCGCAACGTGCTCGGCGGCGAGCTCGAGCCGTGCGGCACCGACCCGGTGACGGGCTTCTACCGCGACGGCTGCTGCACCTCCGGACCCGAGGACGTCGGCAGCCACACGGTCTGCGCGGTCGTCACCGCGGAGTTCCTCGAGCATCAGCAGCGCACCGGCAACGACCTCGTCACGCCGATGCCGCAGTACTCGTTCCCCGGTCTGCGGCCGGGCGATCGCTGGTGCGTCGTCGCGCTGCGTTGGCTGCACGCGTACCGCGACGGCGCCGCCGCTCCCGTCGTGCTCGCGTCCACCAACGTGCGCGCGCTCGAGGTCGTGCCGCTCGAGGCGCTCAAGGAGCATGCCGTCGACGTGCCGGCCGACCCGAGCTCGATCAGCTAGAGCCTGCGTCAGCGGCGTTGCACGCTGACGGCGTAGCCCGCGTCGGGCGTGTACGTGTGCTGGTCCCACGTCGCCCACCGGGCGGCGAGCGTGAGACCGGCTGCGGCGCACCAGATGTCGTAGTCGTCCAGTGAGACGATCGATGCGCCGGGCGGCAAGTGGGCGCGGTCGAGCCCGAAGCCCGCGACCAACGTCCCGCCCGTCGCGAGGCGGTGCGCGATCTGCTGGATCGCGGCCGCCTCGGTGCCGTCGGCCAGGAGCGGCACGACGTTGCCGGCCATCACGACCAGGTCGAACGGCTCGGGGCCGACGTCGGCCGCGTCGAGGTCCGCGAGGTCCGACTCGACCCACGTCACCGCATCCGACGACCGGCGGGCCTCGGCCAGCATCGACGGGTCACTGTCGACGCCCACGCAGCAGTAGCCGAGCTCGGCGAGCCGGATCGCGACGCGTCCGGTGCCGCAGCCCGCATCGAGCACGCGCGCCCCCGCCGGGACGAGCGACGCGCAGAGCGTCGCCTCGCCGTGCACGTCGACGCCGGACCGGGCCAGCGCCGCGAACCGCTCCGCGTACTCCGAGCCGCTCGGGCGGTCGCCGCTCTCGGTCCACCGGTTCACGGGACCTCCACGGGCTGGCGGGCGTTCCACCGGCGCACGACCGGGCGCTCGCGGTCCCAGCCCAGCAACGACAGCGTCGCGGTGTCGAGGTGGAGGGCGCCGCCCTGCGCGGCGCCCAGACCGCACCAGCGCGCGGCCAGCGCGCGCAGCAGGTGGCCGTGCGCCACGAGGGCCACCGGTCCGTCGACGCCGGCGATGCGGTCGAGCACGCGCCCGCACCGCGCCGCGACGGCGTCGGCGTCCTCACCGCCCGGACAGCCGTCGGTCCAGATGTCCCACCCCGGTCGCGTGCGGCGGATCTGCTCGGTGGTGATGCCCTCGTACTCGCCGTAGTCCCATTCGCGCAGGTCGTCGTCGAAGCCGTTGACGGTGAGCCCCGCCAGCTCCGCGGTCTCCCGCGCGCGGGACAGCGGAGAGGAGAGCACCTGCGCGAACCGCACGCCGGTCAGCAGCGGCTGCAGGCTGCGGGCGGCATCGCGGCCGGTGTCGAGCAGCGGCACGTCCGTGCGGCCGGTGTGCTGGCCGGCGACGCTCCACTCGGTGTCGCCGTGCCGGAGCAGCACGACGAGCGGCGGACTGCCCGTCACGGATCGCTCAGCGGAGCCGGCGGTAGCGGCTGATGAGCGCGTTCGTGCTCGAGTCGTGCGTCAGCTCGGGCTCGTCCTTGCCGAGCTCGCCCGCGATGCGCAGCGCGAGGACCTTGCCCAGCTCGACCCCCCACTGGTCGAAGCTGTTGACGCCCCAGATCGTCCCCTGCGTGAACACCTTGTGCTCGTACAAGGCGACCAGCTGCCCGAGCACGGACGGTGTGAGCGCCGGCGCGAAGATCGTCGTCGTCGGGTGGTTGCCGGCGAACGTCTTGTGCGGGACCAGTCGCTCGGGCACGTTCTCGATGCGCACCTGCTCGGGCGTCTTGCCGAACGCCAGGGCCTCGGTCTGCGCGAACAGGTTGGCGACGAGCAGGTCGTGGTGGGTGCCCGTCGCCGCCTTCACCCGGTGCGCCGGCTTCGCGAACCCGATGAAGTCCGCCGGGATGAGCGTGGTGCCCTGATGGATGAGCTGGTAGTACGCGTGCTGCCCGTTGGTGCCGGGCGTGCCCCAGACGATCGGCCCGGTGCCCACCCCGACGGGGGAGCCGTCGAGCCGCACCGACTTGCCGTTGCTCTCCATGTCGAGCTGCTGCAGGTAGGCCGAGAACCGTCCGAGCTCGTGGCTGTACGGGAGCACCGCATGGCTCTGCGCGCCGAGGAAGTCGCGGTACCAGATGCCCAGCAGTCCGAGCAGCACCGGCGCGCTCTTCGCATAGGTGGCGCGCCGCATGTGCTCGTCGACGGTGCGAAAGCCGGCCAGCATGTCACGGAACGCGGCCGCGCCGACCGCGAGCATGAGGGAGAGCCCGACCGCGCTGTCGTAGGAGTAACGGCCGCCCACCCAGTCCCAGAAGCCGAACATGTTGTCGGTGTCGATGCCGAACTCGGCGACCTTCTCGGCGTTCGTCGACACCGCGACGAAGTGCTTGGGCACGGCCTTCTCGCCGAGCTTGCCGACGAGCCACCTCCGTGCGGTGTGCGCGTTCGTCAGCGTCTCGAGCGTCGTGAACGTCTTGCTCACGACGACGACGAGCGTCGATGCGGGGTCGCTGGCCGCCAGGGCCTCGCTGATGTCGTCGCCGTCGACGTTGGACACGAACCGGCACTCGAGCTTGGGGGAGCGGAACGCGGCGAGCGCGTCGTAGGCCATCGCCGGCCCGAGGTCGCTGCCGCCGATGCCGATGTTGATGACCGTCCGGATGCGCTTGCCCGTCGCGCCCCGCCACTTGCCGCTGCGCACCCGGTCGCTGAAGCGGCTCATCTTGTCGAGCACGGCGTGCACCTCGGGCACGACGTTCTTGCCGTCGACCTTGACGACAGCGCCCTTCGGTGCGCGGAGGGCGGTGTGCAGCACCGCGCGGTCCTCGGTCGTGTTGATCTTCTGGCCGCTGATCATCGCCTTGTAGCGCGCGGCGACGCCCTGCGCGTCCGCCAGCGCGATCAGCAGGTCGAGCGTCTCCTTGGTGACGCGGTGCTTGGAGTAGTCGATGTAGAGGTCACCGACCTCGATGACCATCCGCTCGCCGCGGTTCGGGTCCTTGGCGAACAGGTCGCGCAGGTGCACGTCACGCATCTGGTCCGCGTGCGCCTCGAGCGCCTTCCACTCCGGAGTCTCGGCGACGTTCATCGGTCGTCCTTCTCAGTGCTTCTCAACGTGGCCGCCGAACTGCTTGCGCATGGCGGAGAGCAGGCGGTTGCCGAACTCACCCTCCCCGCGCGAGGTGAACCGGTTGAACAGCGACGCGGCGAGCACGGGGACCGGCGCCCCGACGTCGACCGCCGCGTTCAGCGTCCAGCGGCCCTCGCCGGAGTCGCTCACGCGGCCGCTGAACGACTCCAGGTG
>DASZYF010000157.1:0-5307 GCA_035545535.1 Mycobacteriales bacterium
CGGCCGCCGCGCGGGCCTCGGCGAGCACCGACCACCCGTCGGCGAGCAGCTGCTCGGCGGACCGGCGCGGCAGCAGGTGGCGCGGCACGGCGATCACCTCCGACGGGACGGGGACGGCACGGACGGGCCCGGGACGACGCACCGGCGGGCGGGTCAGCACGGCGGCACTCATGACGGCGCCGCCGCTGTCATGGCCCGGTGGCACGCTGAAGCGGTCATGGGTCTGTTCATGCGCTCGACCCTTCCTCTCATTCGAACATGTGTTCGAACAGGTCCAGTGAAGCACCTCGATCCCGTCGGGTCAAGGCCGTGAGCGCCGTGCCGGCGCTGGTGACGCTGGACGTCTGGCGGGTGCCCGGCCGGGCCGTCCCGGGCGCGGTGGCGCACATCGCGCTCGACCGGCGACCCGTGCGTCGCGCGCCGGGCGCCACCTTCGCGAAGCTGCTGGGGACCGGCCGCGGGGAGACGTTCGGCGTGCGCGACGCCGAGCCGCACCGATGGGCGCTGCTCGCGTGCTGGTCCGACGCGGGGGCGGCGGAGGCGTTCTCCCGGTCACCCGTCGCGCGCGCGTGGCACGAGCGGTGCGAGGAGCACCTGCGCGTCGACCTCCGCCCGGTGTCGTCGCGTGGGCGTTGGTCGGGGCGCGAGCCGTTCGGGCAGCCGGCGCCGGCTCCCGTCGACGGCCCCGTCGCGGTGCTGACGCGGGCCCGGCTGCGGGCGGCCCGCGCGGCCACCTTCTACCGCGCGGTGCCACCGGTGGCGGCCGCGTTGCACCAGAGCGTCGGGTTGCGGGTGGCCATCGGCATCGGTGAAGCGCCGGTCGGGCTGCAGGGGACGTTCTCCCTCTGGGACGACGAGGCCGCCGTGCGCCGGTTCGCCTACGAACGGCCCGAGCACCGCACGGTGGTCGAGCAGACGGCCTCGGTGGGCTGGTACGCGGAGGAGCTGTTCGCCCGGTTCGCGGTCGTACGTGCGCGCGGGCGCATCGACGGCCAGGATCTGAGCACATGACCGCCGCACCCGACACCGAGGTGCGGCTCGAGGAGTGGGACGGCCCGACCGCGCTGCGGCGCGTCGACGACCTGATCCGCGTCTACAAGGCCGCGTTCCTCGACGTGTTCGAGGACGACCCGGACCGCGCGGCCGCCGACCGACGCCTGCACGTGTCCGGTCACCTGCAGCGGCCCGACGTGCGCGTGCTCGGCGCCCTCGACGGCGATCACCTGGTCGGCATGACCTACGTCGTGCCCGGGCGGCGCGGTCACTGGTGGCACGACGTCGTGTGGTCGTCGCTGCCGAGCGCGGAGGCACAGGAGTGGCTGTCCGACGTCGTCGAGATCGTCGAGCTGCACGTGCTGCCGAGCCATCAGGGGCGCGGGATCGGCCGGCGGCTGCTGCGCGCATCGCTCGCCGGCGCACCACAGCGCACGGCGGCGCTGTCGGCGCTCGACGACCCCACGTTGCCGGCCCGTCACCTCTATGCCGCCGAAGGTTTCGTGCCGCTGCTCGAAGGCTTCCGCTTCCCCGGCGGTCTCACGCGCTACGCCGTGCTCGCCAAGCGGCTCCGGTGACGGTCCACGTCGCTCCCCCGTCCGCGCACCCGCGAGCCCACGCCTCTCATCGGCGGTTCGTCCCGACGGTGCTCGCGTTCGCCGCGGTGCTCGCGCAGATCGCGTATCCACTCGTGCACGGGCAGTCGCGCGACGTCCTCACCGTCGTCACGGTCGCGCTGTTCTCGGCGGCCGGCGTCACGCACGCGGGCAAGCGGGACGGGACGGTGCTGCTCGTCGTCACGGCCGGCATCGGCTTCGGCGTCGAGGTGCTCGGCGTGCACACCGGCGTCCCGTTCGGCCACTACCGGTACACGCACACGCTCGGCGCGATGGTCGCGGGCGTCCCCGTCGTCATCGCGTTCGCGTGGACGATGCTCGCCTGGCCGGCCCTCGCCGTCGGCCGGCGCATCGCCCGGACCCGGGTCGGTGTCGCGCTCATCGCGGGGTTCGCGCTGGCGTCGTGGGACGTGTTCCTCGACCCGCAGATGGTGCACGACCACCACTGGACGTGGAGCGGACCGGGACCGCGGCTCAACGGCATCCCGCTCGCCAACCACCTCGGGTGGCTCGTCGTCGCGATCGCGCTGTGCGCACTGCTCGATGCCGCGCTCAGCCGACCGGTGAGCGACGAGCAGCCGATCGCCCTGTGGCTGTGGACGTTCGGGTCGTCCGTGCTCGCGAACCTCGCGTTCTTCGACCGGCCCCAGGTGGCGCTCGCGGGCGGGGTCGCGATGGGCGTGGTCGCGCTCCCCCTCGTCGTGGTGCTCCGCGGGTGATGCGCGCCCGTCACGTCGTCGCTCTCGCACCGTGGGCCCTCGCTGCGCACGCGGTCGTGAACGCGCGGCTGCTCCGCACGCCGCCGTCGGCGCAGCCGGTCGAGCGGTTCAGCGTGCTGCTCCCCGTGCGCGACGAGGTCGACGGCGTCACCTCGTGCGTGACGGCGTTGCTGCGCGCGCTGCCGGATGATGCGGAGCTCGTCGTGCTCGACGACGGATCGTCCGACGGAACCGCCGAAGCCGCGCGCCGAGCTGCGGATCAGGACCCGCGCGTCCGCGTGCTCGCGGGAGCCCCGTTGCCGGAGGGTTGGTTGGGCAAGCCGCACGCGTGCCAGCAGCTGGCCGACGCCGCCGATCCGCGGAGCACCGTGCTCGTGTTCGTCGACGCCGACGTGCGCGTCGCGCCCGACGGGCTCGTGCGGACGGTTGCGCAGCTGCGCGCGACCGGGCTCGACCTCGTGTCGCCCTACCCGAGGCAGCTCGCCGACGGTCCGCTCCCGCGCCTCGTGCAACCGCTGCTGCAGTGGTCGTGGCTCACGTTCCTGCCGCTGCGGGCGGCCGAGCGGTCGCCTCGGCCGAGCCTCTCGGCCGCCAACGGTCAGCTGCTCGCGGTCGATCGCGCGGCGTACGGGAAGGCGGGTGGGCATGCCGCGGTGCGCAACGCCGTCATCGACGACATCGCGTTGCTGCGTGCGGTGAAGGCGTCGGGAGGGCGCGGGGTGGTCACCGACGGCACGGACGTCGCGACCTGCCGGATGTACGACGACGCCGCGGCGCTGACCAAGGGGTACGAGAAGTCCGCGGGCGTCGCGTTCGGCTCCCCGGCTGGCGCGGTCGGCGTCATGGCGCTGCTGCACGTGCTGTTCGTGCTGCCCGTCGCGCTGCTGGTGAAGCGCTCGACGCGTCGGGCGGGCCTCGTCGGGTATGCCGGCGGGGTCGCCGGGCGCATGGTCAGCGCGCGCCGCACCGGTGGGCGGGTGTGGCCGGACCCGCTGGCCCACCCGGTGAGCATCGTCGCGCTGGGCCGGCTGACCGCCCTGTCCCTGCGGCGGCGGCGCCGCGGCACCGCGACCTGGAAGGGCCGGCCCGTCACATGAGCCGCGTCGTCGTGGTGGGGGCGGGCCTCGGCGGGCTGGCCGCGGCCGCGCGACTGGCGGCGCAAGGGCACGATGTGACGGTCGTCGAGCAGGGCGCAGGCCTCGGCGGCAAGCTCGGGACGCAGATGCTCCGCACCGACGCGGGCGACGTGACGTTCGACACCGGGCCGTCGCTGCTCACGATGCCGCACGTGCTCGAGGAGCTGTTCGCCGACACCGGCGCACCGCTCGACTCGGTCCTCGCGCTCGTGCGCACCACGTTGCCGCGGGCCCGCTTCACCGACGGCACCGTGATGGACGCGGCGACGACGGCCGAAGACTTCAGCGCGACGCTCGATCGGGACCAGCGCGTGCAGTGGGCGGCCCTGATGCAGCGGGCCGCGCGCGTGTGGGACGTGACGCACGGCCCGTTCCTCGAGGCCCCGCTCGACGGGATGCGCACATTGCTCCGGCTCGCGCTGCGCACACCGCGCGCGGTGCCGCTCGTGGCACCGACGAGGTCGCTGCGCGACGTCGGGCGCCGGCACGTGCGCGACCCGCACCTGCGCACGCTGGTGGATCGCTATGCGACCTACTCCGGCAGCGACCCGCGCACCGCGCCGGCCGCCCTGGTCACCGTCCCCTGGGTCGAGCAGACCTACGGCGCCTGGCACGTGCGCGGCGGGCTGCACCGCATCGCGCAGGCGGTCGCCGACCGAGCGCGGGAGCGGGGCGCGGTCATCGAGACCGGCTGCGAAGTCCTGGCGATCGAACGCGACGGCGCGCGGGTGTCCGGCGTGCGGCTGGCCGACGGAGCACGGATCGCGGCGGACATCGTCGTGGCCAACGCCGACGCCACGCACGTCTACCGGGACCTGGTGGAAGCGCCGGGGGCGCTGCGGCGACTGCGACGGGCGCACCTGTCCTACAGCGGGTTCGTGTTGCTGCTCGCGGTCCGCGGTGCCATCGGCGCGACGGCCCACGAGGTGCTGTTCCCCGACGACTACGACGCGGAGCTCGATGCGCTGGCGGCGGGACATCCCGTCGCCGATCCGACCGTGTACTTCAGCGCGCCCGACGACGAGCAGATGCGCACCGGCGATGCGCACGCCGCCTTCGTCCTCGTCAACGCACCGCGCGACGGGCAGACCGACTGGGACGCGGACGGTCTCGCCTCCGCGTACGCGGACCGCGTGCTCGACCTCATGGCCGCCCGCGGGATCGACCTGCGCGACCGCATCGTCGCGCGCGAGGTCATCTCCCCCGCCGAGCTCGCCCGCCGCACCCGTGCGCCGGGTGGCGCCATCTACGGGACCAGCAGCGACGGGGCCCGCGCGGCGTTCCTCCGTCCGGCGAACGTCAGCCCCGTGCCGGGGCTGTTCCTCGTCGGCGGCTCGTCCCACCCGGGCGGCGGGCTGCCGCTCGTGCTGCTCTCGGCCCGCATCGTCGCGGGCCTCATCGGCTAATCGTAGACCTGGGGTCTGACACTCGGGTGTGCTCGATTTCTCCTGCGGGACAGTCGGAATGGCCGTAACGGAATGTCGGTGCCCCGCGTTGTACTGGGTGCATGACCAGCCAACCGCGCCCTGCGCCTGCCGACCTGGACGCGCTCGCGTCCGAGGTCAGCGGGCTCGCGCAGCGGTTCGCCGAGCAGGACGAGCGGGAGCTCGCCGAGCACGAGGAGCAGCTGGCCTGGCTGCTGGAGGACGCGAAGCTGGCCGCGGTCGTGGACGACTGGTCCGGCTATGTCGCCGCCGTGCGCGATGCTGTTCCGCCCGAGGACCACGACGACGCCGAGGTGCTGGCTGCGCCGGTCCTCGACCCGGGTGCGGACCCTGATGTGGCTGGTCGGTCGGGGCGGGAGCTGTTGGAGCGGGCGGCGGGGTTGCCGGCGATCGAGCG
>DASZYF010000158.1:0-7577 GCA_035545535.1 Mycobacteriales bacterium
GTCCCGTCGCCGTCCCCGGGTCGGCCTCGACCACTCCGCAACCCTAAGGGCCAAAGGATGGGGCGTGCTCTTCCGCCCCACCCGGCGGCCATGAGCAGCAGAGCGCCAAAGGATGGGGCATGCTCTTCCGCCCCATCCGGCGGCCGTCAGCCGGTGCTCGGATCTGCGATCAGTCGTCGCCGGGTGACCACTGCGGACCGGCGACGGTGCCGACCAGGTCCGGGGTCGGACGGGTCACGCCGTAGAAGCCGTCGCCCCAGATGGGCTGCACCCGGGCGACGTCGCCCGTGTGGTTCGTCGAGACCATGAGGCCGTTGCCGTAGTACATCGCCACGTGGTGGATCGAGGAGACCGGGCCGCCCGGATCGCCCCAGAACAGCAGGTCGCCGGGGCGGAGCTGGTCGAGCGTCGGGTGCGGGCCGGACAGGTACTGCTGCGCGGCGGTGCGGGGCAGGCGCAGGCCGGCGGCGAAGTACGCGGCGCCGGTGAGGCCCGAGCAGTCGAACTGCGCCGGGCCGGTGCCACCCCAGAGGTAGGGCGCGCCGATGTGGGTGAGGATCGCCGCGATCGCGCGCGCCGCCAGCGGCGACGACGCCTTCTCGTCGCTCGCGGGGATGACGAGCGGCAGGCCGGCCGCGGCGCGGGCCGCCTGCAGCTGCTGGGAGAACTGCTGCTGGGCACGGGCGAGCGCGAGCTCCTCGGCCTGCTTCTCCAGCGTGCGGACCTGCTGGTTGGCGTTGTCGAGCAGCGCCTGCTGGGCCGTCAGCGCCGCGCGCACCTTGCCGGCCGCGTCGGCGGCCTGCTGTGCGAGCTTGATCTGGTCGTCCGCGACCGTCTGGAGCGCCTGCGTCTTCGCCTTCGCGGCGTCGGACGCGGCGTGCACGCGCGCACCGGCGGCGTCGACGCGGGCCACGACGTGGCGCACGCCCTGCAGCCGCTCGAGCAGCGTGCCGGGGTCGCCGGTGTTGAGCAGCTGCGCGTAGAGGCCGAGCGCGCCGCCGTTCTCGTACAGCGCGCGGGCGCGCGCCCCGGCGTCGGCGACCTGGTCGGCGACGGCCTGCTGCGCGGCGTCGGCTTCCTTCTGCGCGGTGAGGTGCCGCGACACCGCGGCCTGCAGCTGGCCCTCGGCCGCGTCGTAGGCCTCGCTCGCCTGCTCGGCCTGGATGCGCAGGTCGTGCACCTGCTGGGCCAGCGCCGCCGCCTGCGCCCTCGCGTCGCCGATCGGGTCGGCGGCGGCGCGGTGGGTGAACGGGCCGGCGATGAGCACGGACGCGAGCGCCGTCGCGGTGGCGAGGCCGAGCGCGGCAGCGCGCGACATCCGGTTGCGGGGCTTGTTCACGCGGGCGTCACTCACTCGGCTTGGCAGTGCCCGTCTCGGCGATCTCGACCCAGCTCTCGTGCACGCTGCCCAGCACGACGGTCGTGGCCTTGCGCGTCATGCGCAGCGTGACCTCGCTCGTCTTCGGGTCGATCGTGAAGCCTTCCTGGAGCACGGTCTCGCCGTGCCCGGACGCGCTCTGCTGGGCCGCCGCGTAGGCGTCGTTCACGTTGTGGTGCGTGCCCCACTCCTCCATCGCGGCGAGCGCGGCGGAGTTGGCGTCGTCCTGGGTCGACACGTGGCACAGCCCGATCGAGACGCCGTCGAACCCGAGCACGCCCACGATGCCCAGCACGGCCAGCACCTTGAGCGTGCCCATGTACGGGACCCGGACGGCGACACCCACGTTCGAGGTTTCGGAGCCCGGACAGCCGAGGTTGAGCCTTCTGAGCCGATCCTCAGGCGAGCTACTGACCCGAACGGCGCAACGACGCGAGCAGCGGCTCGAGCTCCCGGACCCGCATGCGACGGGCCAGACCCAGGTAGAAGACGACGGCGACCGCGCCGCCCACGGCCAGCGAGAGCAACGAGCGGGCCGCGCCGCCGTGAGTGGTCATCTCCGTGACCGCCTTGGCCCCGGTCCATCCCGCGCCCGCGGCGATGGCCGCGGCGAGGGTGACGCGCACGTAGAGGCGCAGGACTCGCCGGCCGTGGCCGGACAGACGGGTGAGGAGCAGCCGGGCGGTGGCGACCGCCCCGACGGAGTAGGCGACCGCGAACCCGGCCGCGAGCCCGACGACGCGGGTGTGGGTGTGGTCGGCCGCGGCGATCGACAGGTCGAACACGACGAGGACAGCGGTGACGAGCAGTGCGAGCAGCGCAGGGGTGCGGGTGTCCTGCTGGGCGTAGAAGGCGCGGAGCAGCAGCTGCTGGATGGTGAACGGCACCAGGCCGAGGGACAGCACCGCCAGCACGTTCGCGGCCTGGTGGGCGTTGGCCGGGCTCGAGCGGCCGAGCCCGAGCGTCGCGCCGGCCACCGGCACGGCGAGGACGGCGAGGGTGAGCGAGGCCGGGACGACGATGGTGCCGGCGAGGCGCAGGCCGTGCGAGAGGTCCGCGCGCAGCAGGTCGAGGCGGCCGGTGGTCGCGTGGGTGCTCATCGCCGGCAGCAGCGCGGTGACGACCGAGACGCCGACGACGGCGTAGGGCAGCTGGAACAGCTGGTAGGCGTTGCTGTACGGCGAGAACGCGTGCACCTCGTTCGCGAGCCGGCTCACGACGAGGAAGCCGACCTGCGACAGCGCCACATAGACGAGCACCCAACCGGCGATGCGGCGCGCGCCCGCGAGCCCCGGGTGCGACAGGTCGGTGCGCCACCGCCACGGCACGCCCGCCTGGCGCAGGGCCGGCAGCAGCGCGAGGCCCATCACGACGACGCCCGCAGTGGTGCCACCGGCGAGCACCAGCGTCTGCCCGTGCGTGAGCCCGAGCGGGCTGCTGCCCTTCCCGGGTGGGGGCATGGCGAGGTAGATCAGCGCCGTCGCGATGACGACGACGTTGTTGAGGACGGGCACGAACGTCGGAGCGCCGAAGCGGCCGCGGCTGTTGAGGACCGCGCCGATCACGGCGGTCAACCCGTAGAACACGAGCTGCGGCAGGAACCAGCGCGCGAACGTGACGGCCTGTGCCCGCACCGCGGGATCGGCGCCGTGCGGCACGTAGAGGTGCACCAGCGCCGGTGCGATCAGCTCGGCGACGGCGCACACGACGATGAGCGACAGGGTGGTGACGGCGAGCAGGCTCTGCGCGAACCCGGTGCCTTCGTCCTCGTCCTCCACGCGGGCGCGCACGAGCACCGGCACGACGACCGCTGAGAGCACGCCGCCGAGCAGCAGGTCGTAGACGACGTTCGGCAGCGTGTTGGCATCGTTGTAGGCGTCGGCGAGACGACCGCTCGCGCCGATGGCCGCGACGACGATCACTGTGCGGGCGAACCCGGACAGCCGGCTCGCGGCGGTGCCGACCGCCATCACCGCACTCGCGCGGCCGAGGCTCGCCCGGGCGGGCGCGCGATGCCGCTCGCTCACGCGGTCGCCGCGACGCGGTGCCCGCGGCGCCGCCGCAGCGCGCGGACGCCGCGCACGATGAGTGCGACCACGAGCAGGAAGAGCGCGCCTGCGGTGATGCCGACGGCGAGCGTGCCGTAGTTCTGCGAACGGACCTGGAAGCCCTGCGAGTCACCGAGCAGCACGCCGGTGGTCGGCGTCGCCAGCTGCAGCTGCGCGGCGAAGCGGCCCGCGCTGCGGCTCGTGACGGTCAGCTCTTCCTGCGCCTTGCCACTGCGACCTTGGTTCGCCGCGGGCAGCGGGAACACGTGCGAGAAGGGCGCGAGCCGGCCGGACACGTCCGACAGCTCGACCTTCACGGCGACGGCGAAGTCGAGCGTGTTCTCCAGCTGCACAGGCACCTTGCCGGTGCTCCCGGTCACGAGGACCGACGATGCGACGGAGATCGAGATGCCGTGCAGGATCTTCTGCGTCCGCGCACGGACCGCGTCGGTCAGCGCGAGGGCTTGGTCCGGGTCGGTGCGCCACCACGCGGAGCTCGCGCGCGACAGCGCCGTCAGCAGCGGCTCGCGAACGGCGGCCTGCAGCTGCTCGGTCGCGGCCTTGGTCGTCGCGCTCGGGAGCTCCGTCGCGGCGGCGACGTCGTCGCGCAGCCGCGCTATCGCGGTGATCGTCGACACGGGGAGCTCGCCGGTGGGCGAGCTCGCCAGCGTCTGCGTCCGGGCGACGCCGGGCAGGGCCGTCGCTGCCGCGAGCGTCGCGTGCTCGAGCCACGTCGCCGACCCGAGGCCGACCGTGATGGCGTGCACGTACTGACCCGTGGCGCTCCACAGCCGGGGCGCCAGGACGACGAGCGACCGCTGGTCGGCGTTCGGCAGCTCCGCGGTGATCGCCGCCGTCTCCGCGAGCAGCGACTCGGCCGCAGGTGCGGCGGTCCCCGGCACACCGCCGTCAGCGGCGGTGACGAGGTCCTCGATGCCGGGGTCGGTGACGAGCGCCGGCAACGTCAGGCCGTGCGATCCGGTGAGCGCGGAGGAGGCGCTCGGCGTCGCGACGTTGCTCACGACGCCCGGGGAGAGCGCCAGCGTCTTGTCGTTCACGATCGCGGTGCCCGTGCCGCCCGCGATGAGCGTGTCGACCGCGGCACGGCTGAGCTCGCCGTCCGGTGGCAGCGCCGGATCGACGTGGGGTGCCGCGATGCCGAGCAGGTCGTGCAGCTGCGTGCCGGCATCGGTGATGAGCTCGCTGACGCGGTCGCTCTCACCGGCGCGCAGGATCGCGTCGATGTCGGCGTCGGCGTAGGGCAGCGCGGTCAGCTGGATCCCGCTGCCCGGTGTGGTCGCCGCCCGCCGCAGCAACGAGAGCGCGTTGCGGGCGTGCGCGGCGAGGGCCTTCGGCACGTTCGGCAGGGCCGCATGACCGTCGCAACCGCCTGCGGCACAGAGCTGTTCGACCAGCGCCGGATCGACCGCCAACGTGAGCCACGGTGCGTCCGTGCCCGCCTCGGTCGCGCCGGTCACGAGCCCGTCGAGCTGGGCCTCGACCCGACCCACCGTGGCGGCCGTCGGCAGCGGCGCGCTGCCCAGCGGGTTCGTCGGCGCCGCGGTGAGCGGGACGATGAAGGACACGATCGGCGGGGCCTGCGGGGTGCTCGGGATGACCGGCACGGCGAGCACCGTGTGCCCGAGCTCGGTGGTCGCGACGGACGACGCACCGGAGGTGCCACCCGGGTGACCGCGCACGGCGATGGTGAGCGCGGCGGCGAAGTCGTTGCCGCTGATGCCGATGAGCTTGTCGGCGTCGAACGTGGCGCGGAACTTCTGGGGCCGGCCGGCCCGCAACGTGCGATGGGCGCCGCCGGCCGACTCGTCGAGGGTGTCGATCGCGTAGCCGTCCGTGCTGCGCTCCTGCCGCAGGGTGGCGAGGTCGGCGCGGCCGAGCTCACCGCGGGCGCGCAGCGCGATGTGCAGGTGGTCGACGGTCGCACCCAGCGTCGCGATGGTGCCGGTGACCGTGACGGTGGCCCCGGGGGTGATGGCCGCGGGCCGCACCGAGTCGACCGTCACGACGACCGGCAGCGCCTCGGTGTCGTCCGCCGGGCCGCGCGACGCGGACGCGGCGGCCGGGCCGGCGCCCATCAGGAGCTGGCCGGCGACGACCGCCGCGGCGAGCGCCCGGGTGAGCTGCCTCACGCGGTCTCGGCGAGCAGCTGCGGCACCCGCTCGACGAGGCCGCGCTCGCTCGCGTAGGCGAGGCGTTCGGCCATCTCGGGCAGCGGCACCCAGGCCACCTCGGCCACCTCCACGTCGGCGTCGGACAGCTCCCCGTCGGTCGCCAGCAGGAGGAAGTGGTGCACGGTCTTGTGCACCCGGCGGCCGTCGGCGACGAACCAGAAGTCGATGACTCCTAGAGGGGCGAGCACCTCGCCCCGGATCCCGGTCTCCTCCGAGACCTCGCGGACGGCGGTCTCCTCGACCTGCTCCCCCGGCTCGACGTGGCCCTTGGGCAGCGACCAGAGCAGCCGGCCGCGGCGGTCGATGCGCCCGATGAGCGCTCCCCGCGCGTCGGGGCCGCGTCCGTCGAGCACCAGGCCGCCGGCGCTGGTCTCCTCACGGCGGCCCCGTCGGGCGCCCGAACCGGCCCGCGGGCCGGGCGCGCGGCCCTTCCCGGGGCTCGCGGACGAGCTGGACCGGGCCATCCCCCGATCGTAGGAGCGGGTCCTCAGGAATCGGCTCGCCGAGGCCCCACCCGGCTCGTCTAGCCTGGCCCGTCGTGCCCCGCACGCCTGGACATGGGCCCCGCACGCCTGGACGTCGGCCCCGCACGCCCCGCACGCCCGGTGACCGGTCCGGCGACCTGCGGGTCGATCTGCGCAACCCGGTCGGCGCGCAGGAGCAGGCGCTCGCGCGCATGATCACGGTCCCGCCGCTCGCCGACGAGATCGGCGCCCGCTTCGCGGCGGCCGGCCACGAGCTGTGGCTGGTGGGCGGCTCGGTGCGCGACCTGCTGCTGGACCGGGGGGGCCGCTCCCCCGACCTCGACTTCGCCACCGACGCGACGCCCGAGCAGATGCGCGAGATCGCCCGCGGCTGGGCCGAGGCGGTGTTCGACCTCGGGGCGGCCTTCGGCACGATCGGCCTGCAGCGCGACGGGCAGCGCCTGGAGATCACCACGTTCCGCAGCGAGTCCTACGACGCGGACAGCCGCAACCCCACCGTCCAGTGGGGCGACTCGCTCGAGGGCGACCTCGCCCGTCGTGACTTCACCGTCAACGCGCTCGCCGTGTCCGTGCCCGACCACGTGTTCGTCGACGTCTCCGGCGGCATGCGTGACCTCGCGGCCGGTGTGCTCGACACGCCTGCCTCGCCCGAGCAGTCGTTCACCGACGACCCGCTGCGCATCCTGCGAGCGGCGCGCTTCACCGTGCAGCTCGCGCAGCCCGAGCGCCCGTTCCTGCCGGCGCCACGCGTGGTCACCGCCATGCGCGCCCTCGCCGACCGCCTGACGATCGTCAGCCCGGAGCGGGTGCGCGACGAGCTGTCCCGGCTCATGCTGGCCGACGACCCGGTTCCCGGCCTGGAGCTGCTGGTCGAGACCGGTGTGGCCGACGTCGTCTTGCCCGAGCTGCCGCGCCTGCGCGCCGAGGCCGACCCGCTGCACCGGCACAAGGACGTCTACACGCACTCGCTCGCGGTGCTGCGCAACACGATCGACAACGAGGTGCGGCTGCCCGACGGCGGCCCGGACCTGTCGGTGCGCCTGGCCGCGCTGCTGCACGACATCGCGAAGCCGGACACGCGCCGCTTCACGCCCGGCGGCGGCGTGACGTTCCACTACCACGACACCAAGGGCGCGCACATGGCGCGCAAGCGGCTCAAGGCGCTGCGCTTCGACAACCAGCTCGTGAGCGACGTGTGCGACCTCATCGAGATGCACCTGCGCTTCCACGGCTACCGCGACGCCGGCTGGACCGACTCCGCGGTGCGCCGCTACGTGACCGACGCCGGGCCACTGCTCGACCGGCTGCACGTGCTCGTGCGCAGCGACTGCACCACGCGCAACGAGCGCCGGGCGAAGGCGCTGTCGCGCGCCTACGACGACCTCGAGGAGCGCATCGCCTTCCTGCGGGAGAAGGAGGAGCTCGCGCTCGCGCGCAAGCCCGACATCGACGGTGACGAGGTGCAGCGGCTGCT